>DASRBV010000063.1:0-7610 GCA_035653455.1 Pseudacidobacterium sp.
TGCCATTGCGGTGCTTCTCCTTCGCGCGAGATTTGCTCGCGGTTTTTGAGTACTGAAATTCAGGAATTACTTAAGTTCTCGAGAGCAGACGAGGTGCTCGATAGAGGTTTAGCACTTCCACTCTCCGACTGCTAATGTAGAAAAGGGACCGGAGAGTTGTCAAGCGGCGAAATGAAAAATATGAGTTAAAATCACTCAAATATTCTGCGCCATTTATTTGCGCAGAGAAAGGAAGGTTTGCTGGCAGACGGATTCCAGAATAATAACCTCTTCTTTTCAATAGTTTAAAGATAAAACTCTAAGGTGGGTTTTTAATTGCCGGACTTGAGAGAGCAGCTTGAGACCGGGTGTGCTCCAGCATATTTGGATTTCGTTACATGGAAGCGGTGCAGGCGCATATAGCGCACGCGCAGACCGCCGATCGTAGCTGGCATGGATTTGGGCATCCTGTCCATGTCTATGAGAACAAGCAGAGCGGCTTCACGCGGATCATCATGGCTTTGGGTCACGCCGACTCCAAAAATGGCTGGGTCGGACATGAGCTGCGAAGCATAGCGATCCACAACTGCCTTCGCCGTATTCAGAATGCTCGCTGAAAGATGGATACCCGAGCTTGTGACTGGCAGCTTTGGCGCGGAATCATTCGCCACGCTAGCTGCGTCTGCAGGAACGACAACCGTCCTGACATCAGCGATGGTTTTCGGCACTGCTGTGTTGGGATTGTTCCTGTCAACGTAAACAATGACGGCCGGATCTCCGGGGCCGTCGGCGCTTTGGCCGGGGGCCACTCCCAGGATTCCTTTCTCATGATTCACGAGTGCGGCAGATGCGATCAGCGTGGCATGGCTAGCCTGGGTCTGGGCAGTTGCCGACAGGGCGGGAAGCGCCGGGGGCGTTTCCATGTTTTTGTCGTAATCGAGGCAGGCGACGGAATGAGGTGTGTGCGTCCCGACAATGCTCAGTTTTGATCCTGTTTCTGCGCCGAGCTCGTTCAGGACATCGCTGATAGGGTTAACAACGCTCAGGCCGTTGCCATCGCCGTCGGTTCCTCCCGCATAAAAGAGGCCAATGGCCTGGGCATTACCGGCGTCTACAACCAGGGAGCCGGAGTCGCCGCTATCGGAGAAGTTGTCGCCGCTTATGCCGATTTGTCCAACGAAGGTCTTGGTGTAATACGGTTGTGTTTCAGCGCAGTCCTTGTAGTAATCCACCTTGACGTTCAGGTCTACTGTTTCGACAGTCGAGCAGGTGAGGCCCGTCGTGCGTCCACTCTTGACGACGCGGAGACCACTGAGATTGTCCGCGGTGAGGGTCTCTCCAGTCCCAGCCATGGGAGGCGCGGAGCCAAGCGAGGCGTTCATGCCTGTGCCTTGTGTTCCAAATTGCAAAATGCTGCCGTCTGAACTTACAGCTCCGGGGACGACAGAAGCAAGGGCCGCGTCCACGTTCGTCTGAGGTGAAGCCAGCGGCACATAATACCTGAGCGTTCCGACCGGGCGCGAAGTCAGCGGACGGCAAGCGTTGTCAATGAGGCCAGGCTGATCAATCGTGTCGCCAACCTTTGCCTGGTCGGACTCAGCGAGGACGTGGTTGTTGCTCAAAATGTACTGATTGTGCGCCGAATCTTCTACCAGAGCACCGAGAGTTCCTCCGCAGCAATCGGCGATATAGCTGTTTCCGGAGCCGTCCTTGTATACGTCGTAATCGGTGTCGTTGCTGCCCGATGCGCCCAGCACTACCGGTCCGGATTGCGTTGACTGGTTTGTGAGCGCATTCGAATTCACGCCATTGTTGTTCAGCAGAAGATGAAGCTGGGACTGAGTAGCTGTATCGTTGACAGTTGCAATGACGTGGACGGACTGCTGCGCGGAAACAAGCGATGGCGCGGTATACATGACACGGCAAACGGTGTATTGATGCGGTCCACGGCTACAGGTGGAGGGGCCAAGCGCTCCCACATTGTTGTCGCTGAGATTCCAGTGGACTGAACCGCCGCCGACCTCGGCAATCTGGGCGGATATCTCCAGCGAAGCGCCTGCTGTAAGAGCAGCATTTTCCGGCAGGAGGGACTGAAGAAATCCGGGAGTGACCGTGATGATGCTGGTAGCAAAGCGCGATGGGTCGCTTTGCAGGCGCGCCGTTATCTGGACGCGAAGAGCGTCATTCGCAAGCGCATTGGGGGGCGTGTAGAGTCCGGTTGCATCTATGGAGCCAATACCCATAGATGCATTCGTTTGCGAAGATGTAACTGCCCAGGAAACTGTGGCGGGTGAGCCGTCCGGCAGCGTGGCCTTAAAACGAAGCTGTCCTGTTGTGCTGATGCTGGCTGACGGCGAGGAAATCAAAAGTCCTGCGCTGTTCATGCCGTTTAATTGCACGCCGCATCCTGCCACCAGCAGAAGCAGGGGCGCGAGCGCCACAGTCACACGAAATCTGCGAAAAAAAGACATGCGTGGCAAACAGGAGGCCAAGCTCTATTAGACATTCTGGCCTTCCCGTTTGTCACTGTCGTGAATAAGGATCAGGCCGCAATGCGCGGCTTATGGTCGCCCGCAAGCGCAGACGCCGAGGAGGCAATGGGTACGACCTTCAGTTCTCCGGCGCGCGCAGCTTCAAGACGGCGCACTTCGCGCGCGCTTAAAGGCAGCAGGGTTTCCGGGGAATAGTAAATGCGCTTTCCGCAATCAAGGCAGACCTTATAGGTTTCGTGCTGGATGGTAAAGGGGCGCGTAAGATGCGAATGGCGGCACCCCAGAAAAATTTCATAGAAGAAGTCCAGGATGGCTTGCAGAATCTTTTTCATTGCTGGCCCTTTCTCACCTTCATTGTGTTTATGAAGGAAGCGGCGTTTCAGCTCCAACAACAAATGGCTTCGACCGCATTTCATAAGATGCAGTTTTGGCCAGAATGTCGCTCTAATCCACACGAACGACGAGTTTGCCAAAATGGGCCCCCGACTCCATGCGGCGGAGGGCCCTGGGCAGCTCCGTGAAGCCAAATATTTCATCCACAACAGGTTGCAGATGGTTCTGGACAATGGCGCGATCCATTTCCAGGAAGTCCGCGCGTGAGCCGACATAAATTCCTTGTATGTGGACTTGCTTGTGCAGGATTGGAGCGATCCGGAGCGGTTCATTCGACTGGCTCAGTACCCCGATCTGGGCCACGGTCCCGCCCACGCGAACGGCCTGGAGTGACTGCGTGAGGGTGCCTGCGCCTCCAACCTCAACAACAAGGTCAGCGCCTTCGCCGCTGGTTTGTTCATAGACCCATTTGGCCCAATCCGAATTCTGCTTATAGTTGACCCCCGCATCCAGGCCGAGCTTCCTGGCGCGGGCGAGTTTTTCATCACTGCCTGATGTGCCGAGGACACGCGCGCCCAGCAGCTTTGCAAATTGCAGCGCAAAAATCGAGACGCCGCCTGTGCCCTGAATGACAACCGTATCTCCGGCCTTGATATTGCCTGCATGGACAACGGCATTCCATGCGGTCACTCCGGCGCAGGGGAGCGTGGCGGCCTCTTCCCATGAGAGGTGCTCAGGGACGCGGACAACGCCGCTTTCCGGCAGAACCACATGTTCCGAAAGCATTCCATCTCTGTCGCCGCCGAGCGCGCCACGGTGTTTTGCCGGGGTAGGCGGACCATCGAGCCAGTTCTGCATAAAGATTCCGGCGACACGGTCTCCGGTTTTTATCTCCGTTACGCCTTCGCCTACAGCAACGACTTCACCAGCACCATCAGAGGCAGGTACGCGTGGCAGGTGCATCTGGGGGTTGTATTTGCCGAGCGTAATCATGAGGTCGCGGTAATTCAGCGAAACGGCATGGACTTTGATTAAGACTTCGTTGGGGCCTGGATGCGGGACGGGTTTTTCCGCCAGTTGCAGATTGTCAATGCCAAACGCAGGAATTTGCCAGAATTTCATCTTCTATCTCCGTTTCATGGGTAACAAATGAGATGAGCGGACCGCCTTTCACGATGCGTCCATGGAGCGATACCATAAACGTATGGCGAGAGGATGGGAAAGCAAATCAGTGGAGGAGCAAGTGGCTGAAAGAGAAAGCGCGGTCCATGTTGAGGATGGCAGGCCGGACGCCGCTACCGAAGCGGCCCGAAAGCGTGAGCGCCAGATGCTCGAACTGCAACGCGAGCGAATTCTGGATGAACGCACATCGAACCCGCACCGCAGGGCCGCCCTGGAAGCCGCGCTCAAGGACATCGAGTCAAAGCTGGCGGCAATTTCTTAGTGCCCTCCCACGTCTTTTTTTTATGACGTGGGGAAGCAGTTACGACTGCCTGCGGTTGAAGAGCAAAGAGTTTGCCTGGTCAATGCTCGTCATAAGTATGCGGGCAATATTTACATGCGCGGGGCGCGAAACGGCCCAGACGATGGCATCGGCCACGTCAGAGGGCGTGAGCGGGGTAAGCCCCTGGTAGACCTTTGCTGCGCGTTCCTTGTCTCCGTGGAAGCGTACTTCGCTGAATTCCGTTTCAACCATTCCAGGATCAATGCTGGTGACGCGCACAGGCGTGCCCAGCAGGTCTTGCCGCAGACCATCATTTATGGACTGCTCGGCAGCTTTCGTGCCGCAATACACTGCGCCTCCGGGATATGTGAGATGTCCGGCGGTAGATCCCAGATTGACAATGTGGCCGCTGCCTCGGGAGACCATTTCCGGTACGACGGCCCGGGTCACGTAGAGCAGGCCCTTGATGTTGGTGTCAATCATCTCCTCCCAGTCCTGGATTTTGCCTTCATGGACCTTCTCCAGGCCGCGGCTGAGGCCGGCGTTGTTGATGAGAACATCTATGGCTTTCCATTCCGCAGGCAGGCCACTAAGTTGTTTTTCTACCTGCGCGTTGTCGCGCACATCAAGCGCAAAGCAATGGACGGCGGTGGCCCCTTTTTCAAGCAACTCGGGCTGCATCGCGTTCAGGCGGTCAAGGCGGCGGGCTGCGAGGAGCAGACGCGCACCTTGCGCGGCGAAGGCGTGGGCCGTGGCTTCGCCGATTCCTGAGCTTGCTCCGGTGATGAAGACAGTTTTTCCCTTCAGCTTTTCCATGAAGTTATCGTAGCTGAGGTGGTAGATTCGCCGTCTGTTGGAGCAAAAAAAAAGCCCAAAGCAGCCCAGGTTCTACCCTTGCCTGTCTATCTATAAGACAGTTTATTGAAATTGTGCGGAACATCACTCCGGGTTATGGGAGATGCTGCGGACAAACTGGTAGTATCCAGCGGCCCAGTCACGGTCGCGCAGTCCGGCTTCGGCGGCTCCATGCAGTTGCCCGGCGAAGTGGTCGGCCAGCGGAGTGCGTGTGCTGGTGGCCGCAGCGGATTCGCGAAAAAGGCGCATGTCTTTCTGACCGAGAGCAATCGTCGCTCCAGGAACCTCCGGCGGATTCAGCATGACTTTGGAATATGCCTCGTAAAAGGGAGAGCGGAAGAGCGCCGAATTGACCACTTCAGCGTACTGCGCCGGGTCAATACTTTGTGATTCGGCATAAACAAAGCCCTCGCTGAGAGATGCGATCATGGCGGTGATGAGGAAATTTCCGCCGATTTTCATAGCGTGGGCCTTATATGGTTTTTCTCCCATGATGGTGACGCCGCGGCTGAAGGTGTCGAGCAAAGGGCGGATTTTTTCGACAGCATCCTGTCTGCCTGCGACAACCGTCCAGAGCTTGCCTTCCGCAGCGACATTGGGGCGCCCGAAGACCGGTGCTGCGACAAAAATGCGCTTGCGCACGGAGTGCTCCACGGTGAGTTGCTGGGACAACTGAACGCTGATGGTGCTTAGTGAAACGTGAATGGCACCCTCCGGCATGGCATCAATCAGGTTTTCATCGAGCACAGTTCCAGTAGCTGCTGCGTCGTCCATGAACATGCTGAAGATGACGTCGCTATCCTTTACTGCTTCCTGAGGGGATGCAGCCTGCGATGCTCCTTTCTCAAGCAGCGGCTTTAATCTGGATGCTGTCCGGTTCCAGGCGATGAGTTTGTGTCCGTGTTCAAGGAGGCGCAAGGCAATGGCGCTCCCCATCTGGCCTGTTCCAAGAAATGCAATTCGCATAGGTGATTAGATTCGCGTCAGAAATAGCATGTCATATTTTTGGGCGGCCAGATTTGTGGGTCTCCCATCCTTTTGCGCGAAAAGCGGCGCAGGATGGGAGACCCTGGGCTTCAGGTTTTAGTGAGGGGAGGTGTTCGCGTCCGTAGCAGGAGAAGAAGGCGCCGGGGAAGTCACAGGAGCGGGGTTAGACCTTGCCTGTTCTTCTGCCATTTTCTTTCTCAGTGTGATGATGCGGGCGTCTTCCGCTGTCTGGACGGCGGCGCGGGCATAGGTGATTTCCTGCTTGCGCTGGCTATCGTGGTTTTGCAGATCCATGGCGTTTTGCAGTTGCTGTTTGGCGGTCATGAGCGTGTCGCTAGCATATTTGGTTGCGCCTGCGGCTTCGGCAATCTGCACGGCGTTGATGGCTTCATAGAGTTCCAGCGGCCACTGATCGTTGCGCGTGATGAGTTCACGCGAAGGTTGTCCGCCTGTGATTTGACCATAAGAGCCGCGAGGCAGCAGTGTGGCGTGTGCGTTTACTGTCTGGACGATTCCCTGCGTTTTGTCTGGCAGGACCTGGTTCTGCAAAACAACAACGTCGCTGGGCATCGTCACTGCAAAATATGGTTCGGCGGTGACAATGAGGCCGAAGGATTGCAGGTTTGTTGTGGCGGTAAGCTCTGCTTCGGAGCCATCCGGCAGGACTTCGCCCAGATTGACTGGACGTCCTTCAGGAGTGATGGCCCAGAGCACATATGTCAGATATTCGACGCCAAACGCATTGGCGGGCTTGAGTCCTTTGAACCTGACGTGAATGGAAGTGCGGCCCAGGTGGCTTTCAACTTCGGCGGAGCCTTTGGCATTGGGCAACAGGGGAGTCCCGGCAAAGCCTACTTCTGTTTTGCCGCTGCGATGAAAGTAGTTGATGGCAGGAATCTCACGGCCGACGACCTGGATTCTGTAAACAGGCACGCCATTGTCAATTTCAAGTGAGGGCTTATTTTGCGGCCATTGATACGTCGTTGCAGGGTTGGGTTCCTGCGCTCGAACAAGCCCTGCAGAAAGCAGAGTGAAAAGCGTAATCGCCAGAATGGAATGTCGTGCTTTCTTCATCGTCCTTGCTCCTTCATTAAAAAAGCGAAAAGCGGCAAACTATGCCCAGAGCGGACCCTCCTGGCACATTGCCGCAGTTGTTAAAGATGCGTTTTTCATGGCCGAAGATATCCGGAAAATTCAAGGGAAAATTTTTGGGTGAGGCAACCAAAATTGAAACGACAGTGGGGCCTTCCTTGCAAAAGTAGAGGTGAAGTGCCGGCCTGGAATTGATGGAAAAAGGTGAATACCGTGGTTGCCGCGCATTTACCTTCTGTTTACAGGACATTCAAAAACTGTTTTCATTGCGCCGTTAAGGTGAATGTATGCAATCACATCATTCTGGTCAGTTCCGCCTGCTTCTGGCAGGCATTGTTCTGTTTTTGTTCTCTTTGTCTGCCAGTGCGCAGTTCGATAATGGAAGCCTTGTGGGCACCATTCGAGACTCAACAGGCGCGAGTATTGCT
>DASRBV010000064.1:0-13574 GCA_035653455.1 Pseudacidobacterium sp.
TTCTGCTGGCCTGCGTTCTGGTTCCAGCCTTCGCCTTTGCCCAATCTGCAAACACACCCGTCCGCGTTGCTATCGTCGGCCTCGAACACGGACACGTGGCCGGGTTCCTCCACCAGTTCCCTCTTCAGCACGATGCCGAACTAGTCGCCATCGTGGATTCTGACAAAGCACTCACTGCACGCTATCAGCAGCAGTTTCACCTCGACCCAAAGCTCTTCTACAGCACGCTCGATCAGGCCGTGGCCGCGACCCATCCGCAGGCCGTGCTCGTCTATACCTCCGTAGGCGAGCACCGTTACGTCATTGAGCAGGCCGCCCAGCACGGCCTGAGCGTGATGGTCGAAAAGCCTCTGACCATCTCTCTCGCCGACGCGATCGCCATCCGGCATGTTGCAGAACAGCACCACATTCAGGTGCTCGTGAATTATGAAACCACCTGGTATGCCAGCAACCGTGCCGTCTATCAGGAAATCAACAACGGCAAATTGGGAGACCTCCGCAAGGTCGTCATTCACGACGGACACGAAGGCCCAAAGGAAATCGGCGTTCAGCCCGAGTTTCTGAAGTGGCTGACTGACCCGGCACAGAACGGCGCCGGCGCGCTCTATGATTTCGGCTGCTATGGTGCCGATCTGATGACCTGGTGGATGCGCGGAGAAACTCCACTCAGCGTGACCGCAGTTGCGCAGACCGACAAGCCGGAGACCTATCCGCGTGTGGACGATGACGCCACTATCATCCTCCGGTACCCTCACGCGCAGGCTGTTCTGATGCCTTCCTGGAACTGGCCCTTTTCACGCAAAGATTCTGAGGTGTATGGGACCCAGGGCTATCTCATCACGGTCGGCCCGGACAAACTCCGGGCCCGCTATACAGGAGAGAAACAGGAGCAGGAAATTGCAGCACCGCCGCTCGTCCCTCCTCAGGACACTTCCCTGCACTATCTTGCTGCCGTGCTGCGCGGCGAGTTGCAGCCAAAAGCTGACCTCACCTCGCTCGACACCAACATCATCGTGATGCAGATTCTCGATGCCGCCCGCGAATCAGCGCGCACAGGACGCACCGTCCGCCTGAAGCCGCTGCCATAAATCAGACGATGCTCTGCACCCGCTTTGCCGCCGTGTTGTACACGCTGCTGGCCGAGTCCAGCGCGTCCTCAACCGCTTCTCTGCCCGCTTTGTACGCCGTCGTGGCGCGCTCACCAATCGTGTCTGCCGCATCGCGCACGTAATCGGCAGCGTCCTCCAGCTTCCGCCGCACCTGCCGCCGCGTTCTCTCACCCGATTGCGGAGCATACAACAAGGCAACCGTCGCTCCAGCCGCGACTCCAATGGCAAATACCGCCCACAGCTTCCATCCATTCATGGCGCATCTCCTTAAGACATAGACGCTACTCGAAATGAGACGCAAATTTGCGCCCAGGGTTTGCTGCGTAAACACACATCTTTCCCCGTGCGTCTATACAATAAAAGTTATAGACAGAAAGAAAAGGACATCTTTCAACCAAGTAACTTCATGCAGATTTGTTATTTTTTCCGCGTCATGCGGTTCCTGGATAGCGCGTCAGAGTGCCTTGCTCTCTTTCACGGAGCATGCGCGTGAGCCAACCACCCGTCGCCGTCATTATTGGAGCTGGCCCAGCCGGCCTTACTGCCGCCCTGGAGTTCGTCCGCCGCTCCAATGTCCGCCCCATTGTGCTTGAGGCCAGCCATGAAATCGGCGGCATCTCGCGCACCATCCGGTATAAAGGCAACCGCATGGACATTGGCGGGCACCGCTTCTTCTCCAAGTCGGACCGCGTCATGAACTGGTGGACAGAACTTTTGCCCGTCAGCGCAGACGAAGACGGCGAGCACTCCATTCGTTATCAGAACAAAGAACGCACCGTGACTGCTTCCGATGCTGTATCCAATCCTGACCGCGTCATGCTCGTGCGTCCCCGCAAAAGCCGCATCTATTTTCTGCGCAGCTTTTTCGATTACCCGCTCAGCCTCAATCTCCAGACCATTCGCCAGCTCGGAATGTGGCGCATGTTCAAAATCGGCATCGGCTATCTCCATGCCCGCCTTTTCCCCCGCAAAAAAGAAGAGACACTGGAAGACTTCCTGATAAACCGCTTTGGAACAGAGCTTTACAGGACTTTCTTCAAGTCTTACACGGAGAAGGTCTGGGGCGTCCCCTGCGACCGCATCAGCGCGGCATGGGGCGCGCAGCGCATCAAGGGACTCTCCTTACGCTCGGCCATCGCGCATTTTCTCAAAAAGACCTTCACGCGCCGGAAGCCCTCCGATATCGCGCAGAAGCAAACCGAAACCTCGCTGATTGAAAAATTTCTTTATCCCAAATATGGCCCGGGGCAACTCTGGGAATATGTAGCTGAACTGGTTACAGAAAAAGGCGGCTGCGTCCAGCTTGGCTGGCGCGCAGACAAGCTCCGCACTTCCGGCGACCGCATCACGGCGGTGGAGGCAGTCAGTGATGCGGGCGAACGGCGCGTCATCCAGGCCGATTACGTCTTCTCCACCATGCCCGTGCGCGAACTCATTCGCAGCCTCGACGCTCCCGTCCCCGATGAAATTCGCACCATCAGCGACGGCCTTATCTATCGCGACTTTATCACCATCGGGCTGCTCGTCAATAAACTTTCCGTCACTGAACCGGACGGCTCTCCGCTCAGAGACACCTGGATCTATATTCAGGAGCCGGACGTCCTTGTAGGCCGCCTGCAAATCTTCAACAACTGGAGCCCCTACCTCGTCTCAGACCCCGACAAAGTCTGGATCGGCCTCGAATACTTCTGTTATGACTCGGACGAGCTGTGGCGAATGCCCGACGACGCCATCAAAAACTTCGCGATTTCTGAGGTGGAGAAGATCGGCATCCTGAAAGCGTCCGATGTTCTCGACGGCCATGTCGTGCGCGTGCCGAAGACCTATCCAGCCTATTTCGGCACCTACGACCGTTTCGACGAGATCATCCGCTATATGGACCGCTACGAGAACCTCTTTCTTGTTGGCCGCAACGGCATGCACAAGTACAACAACCAGGACCACTCCATGCTGACGGCCATGACCGCCGTAGACCAGATTCTCGCCGGAAAAATAGACAAGAGCATCCTCTGGCAGATCAACACCGAGCAGGAGTACCACGAAGAGAAGTAGCTTTTCTTTTACTCCTCGGCAGAACGCTTCGGCACCGGTAGTCCAAGCTCCGCCATGGCCATCTGGAGGTCCTTCCAGGCTTCTTTCTTCTGGCGTGGATCGCGCAACAGGTATGCAGGATGGTAAGTAATAATGAGCCGCGCTCCCCGCACTTCATGAAGACGTCCGCGCAGTGCGTTCAGCGACGACTTGCTTCCCAGCAGATAAGTGGCCGCGGTGGATCCAAGCGCCACAATCACCTCGGGACGTATCACATCCATCTGCCTGAACAGAAATTGCGTGCAGGTATTGGCTTCCACAGGCTCAGGCGTCCGGTTTTGCGGCGGACGGCATTTGACGATATTCGCAATGTAGACCTGTTCGCGCTTCAGTCCCATCGCCGCAATCATGTTGTTGAGCAATTGCCCGGCGCGTCCCACAAATGGACGCCCTTGCGCATCTTCATCTGCCCCGGGTCCTTCGCCTACGAACATGAGCCGGGCATTCGGATCACCTTCCCCGAACACAATCGTGTGACGCCCAAGAAAGGCCAGCGGACAGCGCGTACACGCCCCGATGTCTTCCTGAATCACGCGGAGGGCCTCCGCCCTTTGTTCCGGAGGGACAGGGCCAGGCTGAGCGGTAAGAAAGTCTTCGGCAGCGCCGGTCATAATCTCGGTCTTTGGCATCGTTTCTTCAATGGTTTGCGCTGAAATTTCAGAAGCAGTCTCGTCTTCACTTGCAACTACAGATGCATTCCCGCGACGGTAAAAATCAAAGACACCCATATCGCGGTAATAGCGCAAACGTGCTGCAATGGCCTGCTCTTGTTCTGTTGAAAACAGCATGGAAAGAATTTCTATTCTACAGCGTGTTTCATAAACTGGATGCGATACAGCGTTTGGTGAATGCAAAGTTCTGCGTGAATGCCTAATCCATCATTCTGGCGGTCCGCAGGGAGGAAGAATCTTAGCGATGTGGGCCTTAGCCACGGCCCTCTTTGAAAAATTTTCTGATTCAAGGCCCACGGGCGAAAACACAATCATGCTTCCCTACCTTTCGGCCACGACTTTTTGCGGCCTTCGCAACGCCATTACTTCTTCAAGAATGCGATCAGCCAGCTCCCTTTTCGTCATTTCAGGAAACTCAATGGCTGTCTGCTTTGTAAGAAAGGTCACGGCATTTCGGTCTGAATCGAAGCCAATTCCTTCGCGCGAAACATCATTCAGAACAATGGCGTCCGCGCCTTTGCGCAGCAACTTGTCGCGGCCATGCGCCAGCGCATTCTCCGTCTCGGCTGCAAATCCAATCACCAGCAGACCTTCGTGCCTGCGCTGCACAACTTCGGCAAGAATGTCTTCTGTCGGCTCAAGCTCAATGGTCAGCGGGCCGGTACGCTTCAGCTTCTGCTCGGCCTGAATCACAGGACGGTAATCAGCCACCGCCGCAGCTTTAATAATGATGGTGGCTTCCTCCATCCGTCCAAGCACAGCCGCCCTCATCTCCTCTGTGGTGGTCACAGAAACCACTTCGCAGCCCAGCGGCGGACGCAACGCCGTAGGCGCGCTTACCAGAATCACCTTCGCGCCTCGCCGGACTGCGGCCTCTGCCAGCGCATGGCCCATCTTGCCGCTCGACCGGTTGCCGAGAAAGCGCACCGGGTCGAGGGCTTCGCGGGTGCCTCCCGCAGTGATAAGCACAGTCTCTCCAGCAAGATCATTGCGGTGATGCAGCACATCCAGCACCGTCTGTACGATCATCTCCGTTTCCGCCAGACGCCCGCTCCCAATCATGCCGCAGGCCAGGTATCCACTTTCCGGCGAAACGATGCGGACGCCGCGCCCTTCAAGCAGCGCAAGGTTCGCCTGCGTTGCCGGATGGTTCCACATATTCACGTTCATCGCCGGAGCGATGATCACAGGCGCAGTCGTCGCCAGGTACATCGTCGTAAGGAAATCATCGGCAATTCCCTGCGAAAATTTGGCCAGAATGTTGGCCGTCGCCGGAGCAACCACCAGCGCATCTGTGGAAGTTGCAGCATCAATATGTTCAATTGCTGAGGCCAGATGGCCCTCGTCCGGATCACCCGCCCAAAGGCCCGTAATGACTTTGTGTCCGGTAAGAGAGGCAAATGTAAGCGGCTGGATGAACTGCTGCGCGGCCTCAGTCATGACCACGTGAACATCAAGCGCCTGCCGCTGCAAGGCCCGCACTAGTTCCGCGGCTTTGTAGGCCGCAACGCCTCCGGAAACCCCGACCGTGACTTTCATAGTTAAGAAGATTTTACGCTGGATTCATAATGGATAGCTCCCCGGAAGCTGCCCTTTCGGGGCTGAGGAAAACCCGTACACAACTATGAAATATTGCCTTACTCTGTCCTGAGAGCTTGCATTGGCTCGGTGTTGGCTGCACGCCGGGCAGGAACAACAGCGGCGACAAAGGCAGATGCCAGCAGAACAATCGTAGTCAGCAACAATACCACCGGATCATAGGGTTTGATTCCGAAGAGTTGGCTTGACAGTGCCCGCCCGCCAAAAATGGTTGCCGGAATGCCTATCGCCAACCCGAGAATCACCTGTAGAAACGCACCTTTCAGCACCAGCTTAAGGACGGCCAGACGGTCGGCACCTAATGCCATCCGGATGCCAATCTCGCTGGTGCGCCTCTCAACCGAATATGACGTCACGCCGTAAAGCCCGATAGAAGCCAGGGCCAGCGCTACAAGACCGAAAAGTGACGTCAATTGCGTAATCATCGCCTGCTGGTTGAAGTTGCCCTTCACCTGATCGGCAAAAGTATTGAAGTCAATGACCGTCAGGTCAGGATTCACCTGAGCAATGGCCCGCCGCACCTGCGCCTCCAGTCCGGGAACAAAGCCGCGTGTTTCAATCTCAATCGAATCCATCTTCGAGTGTGAGACATTCTCAAACGTGTTCATGTCCGGGTCGTTATATTTCACCCACTGGTGCGCGGAGAGAAAAAACATAGGGCGGATTTTTTCTGTGGGGCTCCAATATTGTGTGTCTTCTGTTACACCAACGATTTCAAATGTGCCCGTATGCTCCGGGCCATCAATACCGAAATGTTTGCCGATGGCATTGCCGTCCTTAAAAAACTTCTTTGCAAACGTCTTGTTTACGATGGCGATGGGTTGCGATGCCTCAGTGTCCGACTCTGAAATGCCGCGGCCCTGAATGATCTTTGTCCCGACTGCATCGAAATAGTCCGCGCTGGCCCTTACCCAGGAAGCATTGTTTTCATTGCTTCCCGGAGGCGGAGGGGCCTGGCCTTCGATAAAAACACCCGTGCCCCAGTTGTTCCCCTCCATCGGGCTGTACAACGAATACGCGGCGCGCTTTACGCCCGGAATCGCCGCCAGCAGATCATGCAGCTGGCGGTAAAAGGAATCCATCTGTTCAGGTTTGTAGCCCGCCATCTGCGGGTCAATATGGACAATGTAGCGGTTACGTGTCTCAAAGCCGAAGTGCTGCCTCTGCATATTTCGCAGACTCTGTGTAAGCAGCCCCGCAGCGCACAATAATACGAGGGAAATGGCCGCCTGAAACACAACGAGCGACTTTTGCGCAATCGTGCTTCCCTGCGCCGTCGTGCGGTTCGCTCCACGCAATGCGTCTATCGGATGCGCGTGCGCCATCATCCATGCCGGCGCCACTCCAAAGAGCATGCCCGTTACCAGCGATACAGCAAAAGCAAATCCCAGCACAGGAAGCGAAGGCGTTGGATGAATCGGCACATAGCTCTTCTGGAACGCCAGATGAAGAATGAGCTTCGACCCGCCATAAGCGACCGCTAATCCGGCTATGCCTCCCAGAATGGCAAGCACAACACTTTCCGTCAGTGCCTGACGCACCAGCCGCGAACGGGGAGCGCCCAGCGCTGACCGGATGGAAGTCTGCTGGCGCCGGGTCGCCGCGCGTACCAGCATCAGATTGGCAAGATTGGCGCATGCAATCAGCAATACGAACGAGGAAATCCACATCAACAGATGCAGCCCGTCCTTATACTCGTCGCGCATGCTCTGCACGCCGCTGCCCCCGGGAGCAAGATGCAGGGTCTGCTTCGGAATCAGCGAGCGGTCACGCTGCTCAACCTTGCTTTGCGGACTTAGCATCCACTGCCGCAACTGCACCTGCATCTTTGCTTCAAGCTGTTTGAGGTTCGTTCCCGGCCTGATGCGTCCAGTCACGTTCAGCCAGTCGAGATCAGGCCGTTCGAGCACCGCCATCACTCCGTCTATCTGCGGCTCGCTTGAAAGCGGAAGCCAGAACGAAGGTGGATCATTCGTCAGCCGGTCGCCATAAAATCCCGGCGGCGTGATTCCCACAATGGTGTAAGGAAATCCATTGATAACAAAACTCGCTCCCACCACCGAAGGGTCTTGCCCGAATTTCTGCTGCCATGTGCGGAAGCTCATCACTGCAACTGGGGCCGCGCCCTTATGGTCGTCCGACGGACGGAACAGACGGCCCGCATAGGCCTGAATGCCAAACGTATCGAAGGCATTGCCCGAGACAAACTCGCTGATAAAACTTTCTGCTGGATGGCCACTTCCCTGCCGGCGCACGCTGATCTGGTCGCGGCCCGACTGAAAGGCCGCAAGCTGCAGAAATTCGGGATTACCGTCGCGGAAGAGCTTGTACTGGTCATAGGAGAAGAGCGACCAGTTGTCCTGCATCCCGCCATTGATGCAGCAGTTTTCATGGTCTCCAACGCGGACCAGCTCTTCCGGCTTCGTGACCGGGAGCGACTTCAGCAGCACGGCGTGGACCAGCGTAAAGATGGCCGTCGTCGCGCCGATTCCCAGCGCAAGCGTCAGAATCGCGGTGATGGTAAAGCCAGGCGCTTTGCCAAACTGCCGCAATGCGTAGCGGATGTCCTCGAAAATGGCCTGCATGAAACCTTCCTTACGTTGGCAGTCGCCCGAATGTTCCCTGAAATGTGCAACACGCCGCCAGCAACTCCAGGCGATTTCATGCGATGACACTCCGCTACTGTCTGGCGAACAATACCGAAGGTTTTCTCAGCATCCGGATAAAGAGTGAGTAAAATTGACTATATTCTGGAACAATCCAGCCGATTAAGCACACTGTAAGCCGTATCTGCCTGTGTATTTGAATTCCACCAGCTTCTTGGAGCGTAGCAGTATGAACAGTTTTCTTGCCGCCCGTGTCCTTCTATGCGCCGCGGCCCTCATCCCCCTCAACATGTCTGGCCATGCTCAGATACACAACACCATGCCCGTTGTGGATGCTTCAGCTCCTCCGTCTGCAGTCCGTCAGATGCCGGCTTCCGCGCTGACTCCGCCCCGTCCGTTTTCAAGATTCGCATTCAGCGGAGAAGCCTCCACTCTGGGCGTAAGGCTCCAGACTGCGGCCTACCTGGACCCGCATCTGAACCTTCGCGCCTCCGGAAGCATTCTTGGATTCAGCGATACGATTTCCACCAACGGCTTTCAGGTGGATACGAAGCTGCATCTGAGCTCCGCCGGAATGTCGCTGGATTACTTCCCGTTTCCCGCTCACGGCTGGCGCATCAGCCCTGGGCTGCTGTTTTACAACGCCAATGGCGCGGACATGACCTTCACCGCCCTTCCCGGGACCAGCTTCAGCCTCAATAATTACACCTACTATTCCTCGTCCAGCGACCCGGTCAAAGGCATCGGCGGCGTAGGGCTCCATAGCCATAATCCCGCATTTACCATCACGACCGGATGGGGCAATATGGTGCGCCCAAAAGGCCACTTTTCTTTCCCCGTGGAAGTCGGCGTGGCCCTGATTGGAGCGCCAACATTCAACATGGCCCTCACTTCAGGACAGGTATGCGACGCCAATGGTCAGAACTGCGTAAACGTGGCCACAGACCCGGATGTCCAGGCCAACCTTCAGGCCCAGGTAAGCAAATACAGAAAAGACATCGAACCGCTGAAGACCTATCCGGTTGTGTCTTTCGGCGTCGCGTATACCTTCCGGCGTCAGTATTGATCACCAGACAGGGGGCGGTTCCTGTAAAGGAGGCAGCGGGGGCAACGGCGGCTCCGCCCTTACTGCAACCGCTTCTTCTTCCGGAGGCTCCAGGCGATTGCCCAACTCCTGATACCGCGACCCAAAGAAGTACGCCGCATACGATTCTTTCACAACAGCCACCGTCCCATAGATCGCAATCATGGCCGCGAAATAAAGCGCAAGCAGAATCAGCGCCACAATAGCCGCAAGAATGATGAACACCACCTGAAGCGCGATTCCCCCATGCCACATGAGATGGAACAAAAGCACGCCCCCCAGCACCACCCCCAAACCTGCGATCAGCAGGAAAATCCCAACAACAACAAGCAGCGCCCAGCTTAGCCCGATCGAGAGAACAAAACGCAGCAGCAAATATCCCAGAAACGTCCCCGGTTCGTCTCTGAGCAAACTGAAAAACCTGCCAAACGCAGCTTCAATCGGAGCATCTTCAATCGCCATCGGCGGCAGCACAAAGTCCTGCAATACGGTGTCCACAATCATCCACAGCAATCCCAGAAGCAGAACAATTCCCAAAATCGGAAACATTGCTGCAAATACCGGAAAGGGATTAGAGGCTGCCCCCTGTAGCGCCAGCTCTTTCATCGTTCTGATCATGCGCAGAAAGAGCGGCCCTATGGCCACCGCCGCCACAATCAGAAACGCCAGCGAAGCCAGCAGCATGACGCCAAAATATCGCCAGGACTGCTGTCCGTATTTGGACCACGCCTGCCGCACCTTGCCCTGCTTATAAACAATCAGGTCAAACAGCGTAAACCGCAAACGGCAGAAAAGATACGTAATCCCCACCCACACAACCAGACCAACCAGCAACCCAATGGCGAGGATGACGAGTCCGGCTACCGTACCGAAACCAGGTTGCCAGAGCGTAGAAAAATCCATCCTGTGCTGGTGCTGTGCGGCGGCCGCTCCAGCTGCTGCCTGCGCGCCCTGCATTGGATAGGAAATCACGACCGAATAGAAGGAGGGCTGTGTCAGCGCGGCCACAAGCGCAATCTTCAGGAAGAATCCTAAACGAAACGGCTTGAGCATGACCTCGCGTGTCCGGCGGAAGGCAGGCCCGATCGAATCTGTTGGTGACAGTATTTTCATTTTTCACATGAGGGTATGCCATTCCGTCGCCGGCTGCAATCAGGAAATAAATGCTCTTTCGGTTCCAGCGGCTCATTCTCTTTGTGTTCACAAAAATTTTCAGAGAATAATGCGCATAACACCCTGACCGGCCCATTGCACATCTTGACAACCCCACACTCGAATCAATACATTGCGACTGATGCTTTGGAAACGATTCCAAGCATCACAAAAGCCAATAAGTAACGTTTCCATCGAAGGTTGAAGTACCCACACATTTTCCCCCTTAGGAGGGTTGTATGTTCATTCGTTGGAGGACGCATCTCACGCTCTTGCTCCTGGCAGTCCTCGGACTCGTTCCGGCACTCCTGGCGCAATCCGACTCCTCATCCATCTCAGGCACCATCACCGATTCCGCCGGCGCCGTCGTCCCGCGCGCCACCGTCACCATCCGTAACGAAGCCACTTCAGAATCGCGCACCGCTACATCCAATGATGCCGGCTTCTACACTGTTTCCAGCCTGCCTCCCGGCCTGTACACCATTCAGATCGAGGCCCAGGGATTTCAGGGCTTCGTCCAGCAGCACACGCACCTTGATCCCAGTATCGGTCTTCGCGTGGATGCGGCCCTGAAAGTAGGCAGCTCATCCACAACGGTCAATGTCGTTGCCAATGCCAACGTCGTCCAGACAGAAACAGCCGCCGTCGGCCAGTTGGTCACGCGCCAGCAGGTACAGGCCATCCAGCTCAACGGACGCAATCCCATCTACCTTGCTCAGATGGAGCCTGGCGTGCGCCGCGGCAATTCCATGTCAGCTTTCGGTTTCGGGTTGGACAATCCGTTCAACATCAATGGCTCCAACTATCGCGAAAACGGCCAGATCTGAGACGGCGCGCCCATGGTGCGCAGCCGCGGCAATGGCACCAGCGTTGGTGTTGCCGACGTGGATTCCACCTCGGAAATGCAGGTCCTCACAGCCGCTTATCCGGCCGAATATGGCCGCTCCTCCGGCGGACTCATTCGCATTGTGCCCCGCAGCGGAACCAGCGAATTTCACGGCGCGCTCTTTGAATACCTGCGCAACTCTTTCTTCAACGCAAATACATGGATAAGAAAACAGCCCGCCAACCCGGCAAATATCAGAAATCACCCGCAGGCCTTCCGCTTTAACCAGTTTGGATGGAATTTCAGCGGTCCTGTCTACATCCCCGGCCTGCATTTCAATGAAGGACGCCACAAGCTCTTCTTCCTCGCTGGACAGGAATACCTGCGCTACCGTCATGACGATACCGTCACCCGTAAAGTCCCGACCAATCTCATGCGCACGGGAAATTTCAGCGAATTGCTTTCTCCCAATATCTTCTACAACAGCACGGTCCAGCTCGTAGATCCGAATACAGGCCAGAACTACAACGGCAACATCATCCCGCCCAGCGAGCTAAGCCCCAATGGACTCGGCCTTCTCAATGCCTATCCTGCTCCCAATGCCGTGAACCCCAGCTATAACTGGATTGACGCTGCCATCTACCCTGAAGACCAGCGTAAAGACACCCTGGTGGTTGACTATATTCCCGCCGATAACCACCACCTGCGCTTCTCCCTGCTGAATTACAACTACGACAGCGTTTCGCCGCATTACGGCAACTTTAACCGCACCCCGCAGGTATGGCACCGCCCCAACCAGGTTGCCGTCTTCCACTACACATGGACCATCAATCCCACGACCGTGAATGATGCTTTTGTTTCCGGCAGCGCAGACCACGTGCGCATCGGTTACGACCTCTCCAAAGGACTCTACGACCGCACGAAATACGGGATCAATTACCCTTATCTCTTCCCGGCCGGCGACAAGGAAATCCCCAACAAGATACCCACCATCAACATCGCAAACTTTGACACTCTGGACGGCGGTCCCTATCCTTCGCACTCCGGAGGCGTCGTTTGGGACATCGGTGACAGCCTCACCAAAGTCATCGGTAAACACACGCTGAAGTTCGGCTTTCTTTATGAACGCGAAAGCCAGAATGACTTCGACCAGATCAACGTAAGCTCCACGACACCGGGCGCTACTAACAACCAGAATGGGTTCTTCCGCTTCACTGACACGCATGGAGGCGCGCCCACATCCCACGCCGCTGTGGCCAATGCCGCCCTCGGATTGTTTGATACCTATGGCGAAATCGGTGTCCGCTCCTACACCGTCTACCTGAGCAATATGTATGAATACTTTGCTCAGGACACCTGGCGCGCTACTCCCCGCCTGGTCATCGAGTACGGCGTGCGTCACAGCATCATGCTTCCCTACTACGCCAAATGGGGAAATCAGTCCTTCTTTTCTACATCCGTCTACGACCCCACAACAGCGCCTACGATCGATCCGACCACCGGATTCGTCTCCGGCTCGAATCTGATGGATGGGATTGTCATTCCCGGCAAGGGCTTTCCCGGCTCGGCCAAAGGGCATGTTCCTGACAGCATCCTGAACAACAGCTACTATCAGACGTTGTTTCATGGCTTTGATCGTGGCTATAACCCGCTCGTCTGGACCAATATCCAGCCTCGCGTGGGAATCACTTACTCACTCGATCCGCAAACCGTCATACGCGCAGGCGGAGGCCGCTTCTTTGACCGCCTCGGCATAAGCGACACCGTCCACCTCGGCGGCAATCCGCCCTTCCAGCCCTCCGGCACCGTCAGCTTTGGCTCGGTGGATGCCCCGGGTGGCGTCGGCACCAACAATTACCCCATCAACATGACGTCTTATGCCTATCACTTCCCTTCACCCGAAGCATGGTCATGGACAGTCTCTGCCGAACATGAATTTCCTCAGATCGGTATCTTCACGCTGGGATACGTAGGCCGGCGCGGCATCCACCTCCAGCACTTGGAAAACATCAATCAGTTGCTTCCCGGCACACTCATAAACACCTCGGTAAGCAAACCAGACACTCTCCGCCCGTATCAGGGTTATTCGGTCATTCAGCAGCAAACCAACGATGGCAGGTCTATCTATCACTCCTTGCAGGCTGACCTGCGGCGGCGCGTCACGCATGGGCTTATGTTCGGCATCGCCTATACGTGGTCCAAGAGTCTGGACTCGACTTCAGACGCAGGCAATAACATTCCGAACTACTTCGATCCCATGGAATACTGGGGCCCCAGCGATTACGATACCCGCCACATCGTAGTCGTTAACTATGTCTGGGACATTCCTTATGCCAGCCATGCCTCGAACTGGGCAGTCAGAAATGTCTTCGGCAGATGGCAGCTCTCCGGAACGTCGCAGTTCCAGAGCGGCTCACCCTTGTCTGTTTCCACTGG
>DASRBV010000065.1:0-14148 GCA_035653455.1 Pseudacidobacterium sp.
AGTGTGCAAAGGCTGAATACCTTGAGCGCCGCAAGGAGCGACGCCAGGTGGAGAGCGTACTTTCTGAGCGACGGATGTTTGAGAGTGTTGAGCGTAACCGGCGGGAACAGCGGACCATGGATGATTGGTTTGGGCAGAAAAGGCGAAAGGGAAGTACCTGAGAGTTTTCTTATCTTTGCCACATTGCTTCGGCAAAGTATTTGCATCAAGAGGCTACAGGAGACGAAAGACTGTGCAGGTTAGCGCAGCAGGTTTACTCGATATGCAAGCGGCCGCGGAGCCAGGCAGCCCTGCAGCCAAAACAGATGGTGTCGCGGGGAAGGGTGGCAGTCCTGATCTCATTGCCATACTCACAGCGATGCTTTCGCCGCAGCAGGGGGCCGTGCAAAGTACAGGTACCGGTGCGGCAACGCAGGGCAAGGCCATAGACAGGCAAATTGCAGTCATAGATATTGATGATGTTGTTCCTGCTCAGGAACCGCTGCTAACGGAAACTGTTGCTCAATCTGCATCCGGGACAACAACCGGCAAGAGTCTCCGGTCTCATGCTCAGGCTGGCAAAGAGAAATATGCGCTTCCGGTAAAGAAAGAAGGGAAAGAAGTCTCATTCTCCGCGCTCGCCGGAGATGCAGGTACGAACATTCTGGTTCCTGTGGCTGTTCCTGTCCCTGCGCACGAACTTGTCGTCCATTCGCAGGCGGCAAAGAGTGTCTCGCAGGTTGAGATGGCGGTATCATCGAAACCCGCTTCATTGTCGAAGCCAGAATCGCAGGAAAAGGCACCCGCACTTCCAACGATGAGTGGAGCCGAGGAATCAGGGGTGGACGCTTCTACAGCCAACCCTGTTCTCACCGCGGCGAATTCTGACAAGAACGCTGCAATGGCAACTCTGCCGGAATCGGCAGTATCCACGCCGGGCGTAGTGGAGAAGACCGCAAAACCCGATGGTATTCCGGCACAGATGAAGCCGCAAGATGCTGCGGCTGGTCAGCCTGTGGCCTCCTCCTCTGTGCCTGTACAAGCTTTTCCATCCACCGCAGAGCGGACTATGGAAGAACACGGGCAGATGCTTAAGGAGAAATCAACAGGGAAAACAGAAGGAGTCTTATCAGGAAGCTCTTCCGGGAAAGCTGTGCATAGTCTGCAGCCAGAGCAGGCCGGAGTGGATGCCACTGGCGTTCGGATGATTACAACGATGAATTCAATTGCCGCCCATAATGCTCCGGCAAAAAACAGTCAGGATGTGCCGCAAATAAATCCATTTCAGCGCATGGATACGGGAGCATCGCAGGCCACTTTGCTCAGGACGGCCCCACATGAAATCGCGGTCGGCGTCCGTGATCCGTCGCTGGGTTGGATTGAGATACAGACGCAGGCCGCTTCCGGGCATGTGAATGCGTCACTGGCCACATCCTCGACGGAAGCCCATACAGTGCTTACGTCGGAAGTACCTTCACTGACGCAGTTCATGGCGGACCGGGATGTTCCGGTCCACAGCATACATGTGGCCATGCAGGGAGGCGATGCAGGTTCGGGGCAGCCAGGTCCAGGCTCGGAGAATGCCCGGCAGCAGGCATTTACGTATCACCAGAGCGCTCCTGTTTTCAATACGCCGGAAGCAGGGCCCAGCGAAGAAGAAAGTTTTTATCAAGAGAGATCAGGAAATTCGTCACGCATCAGCGTGCGTGCATAAACAGAAAGGACATCCGATGCAGGCCCAACTCACTCATCCGGCAGTCACAGCCCTCGATACCCCGTCAGGTTCCGGGAGCACATCCTCTTCTTCTTCCACTTCGGGAAGCAGTACGGAAATTACAGCCAATGACTTTCTCACGCTGCTTGTAGCGGAGATGAAAAACCAGGATCCTACGGCCACAACTGATCCGAATGCATATATTGACCAACTAGTACAGGTGAACAGCCTGGAGCAGTTGATCCAGATTAACCAGGAAGTAGGGGGCCTCGCTACGAATTCGAATTCCAGTACAAGTTCAAATTCAGGTTCGAGTGCCGATACTCATTCTGTTACCGGTCGTCTGGCGGGCGCTGCGCATGTTCTGGCAAATGCGCTGGCTCCCCGTCATGAAAACACAGGCGCGCAAGGAGTAGAGGCACTTTCGGTTCAAAACCAGATGCAACACGCGTAGTTCAAACGCACAGCGGAGGAAACATGCCATCTTTTTTTATTCCACTCTCGGGTCTTGAGGCCGATAACACGGCGCTCAATACCATTGCAAACAATCTTTCCAACATGAGCACAGTGGCTTACAAGAGCCAGGATGTGCAATTCAGCGATCTTTTTTATCAGCAGGTAGGTGAAAGCGGCTCCGGAAATCCCGAGCAGGTGGGAGCAGGCACTAAAATCGGTGCGATTGTTACCAACTTTTCTTCTGGAACGACGACACCTTCGACAGGGAACCCGCAGGATGTTGCCCTGAACGGTGACGGATTTTTTGTGGTCCAGGGGAATGGAACGCAGGAATATACGCGCGCCGGAAATTTTGTTCTTGGCTCAGACGGACACCTTTTGACGCAAGCCGGGCAGCAGGTGATGGGCTTTCCGGCAGTCAATGGAGTAGTTAATACAAATGCGCCGCTGACTGCCATTCAGATTCCGGTGGGCCAGGTAGAGCAGCCAAAGACTACCTCGAATCTCTCTGTGACGGCGAACCTTGATGCCTCTGCAGCCAACGGCACATCGGTACAGGGGCAGGTGACACTCTATGATTCGCTTGGCGTGGGGCATGTGGCTACGGTGAATTTTCAAAAGACCGGAACAAACACATGGACTTACAATATTTCCCTTCCCGCGGGCGAAGCGGCAGGAAGCAGCGGCAACACGACGGGCACTCTCACATTTGATACAAATGGGAACCTCACCGCTCCGGCAGCCAATCTGACCAACGTCCAGTTTACTGGTCTTTCAGACGGGGCCAGCAATTTGAATTTCACCTGGAACCTGTATGGTTCCAATGGCAAGGGGCTGATTGATCAGGTGGCGTCTGCTTCCGGATCAGGGATTGCCTCCATGACGCAGGACGGTTATGAAGCCGGTCAGTACAACGGTTTCACGGTGGATTCCAGTGGTGTAATATCGGCCACTTTCAGCAATTCGCAGACCCAAGTCATTGGCCAGCTTGCCGTAGCCAGTATTACGAATGAACAGGGCCTTACGCGCCTGGGTGACGGCAATTATCAGACTACTCTTGCTTCGGGGCAGGCGACCATCGGGACGGCCGGCACCGGAGGGCGCGGGACGATTCAGGACAACGCGATTGAAGGCTCTAACGTTGATATTTCGACGCAGTTTGCCGACCTGATTGTGGCGCAGCGTGCTTTTGAAGCGAATGCGAAATCTGTGACTACATTCGACACGGTAACGCAGGACACCATTAACATGGTCCACTGATTCGTGTTCTGTTTTTCGATTTTGCCAGTCATCTTATTTGCGCGATTTCGCGTAATAAGATGACTGGCTTCGGGCATTCGGGCATTTTTACAGATTCCATGTCGCTTAGATTTTTCCTCCCTTCCGCCGTCAGAATGACGGACTTGTGCTTCTACGAAAAGTGCTAAATTCTTGAAAATATTTGAGTTGTCCGCAATAGAGTGAGGCCGCGTATCGTAGGGGGTACCCCCCCTGTTTTGTACGGGAATCCTTTATTTTCAATAAGTTGCGGGCAGATGTCTGTACGGAGATGCTTTGTTTTCAATAAGTTAGCAAAGATGCGGCCAGCAGCCAGCGCCTGCTTCGCAGGCTGTCAGCCAGAGTTTCTTCCCAGTTCTCCGGCTTCCATAGATAAACTGGGTATCCATAAAGGTCGGGGCGAATATTTTTGTAAATTCTTGCATCTGTGAGAGTTAGTAAAGTTTAGGCTCTCATTTTTGACGCATTTTTAAAGCCGTGCCCCTTCAAACCGAACTGCCAGATGATTTCAACCGGATCGTTGGGATTGGCTAAACCCTCGCATCGCTGAGATTTCTTCCTCCCTTCGGTCGTCAGAATGACGGGAGTTATGGAGTATATAGTCGGTCGTCAGAATGAGGGACAATAAGTCCAGAATGACCGGACTGTACCTATACGCGGGGGAAATGCTATAGATGCAAATTTTATGTAAATTCTTGAAAATATGAGGTTTTTAGCGTTCTCGGCCTTATTGAGGGCAAAATAATACCTAGATTGTCTACGTATCCCGGCTCGAGTCTTCGGCAAAAATTGCTTCTTTCTTTCAGGATATCAGGTTGAGAGGAGGGAAATGGACAATGGCCGGGTTGGTAATCTCATTGAAAGAAATAGGCTTAACGGAATTTATGACTTTTGTAAGGGTTGACACGCTGTCTTGTCGGCTGAGGGGGATTTTTCGAGGCCCTCTAGCTTCATCTGAAAGTGCAGCGAAGCGACGGGTATCCCGGTAGGTTCATTGCAGGCGAAATGCTTTTACGACGATGGCATTGGGTTGTCTGCCAGCCGGGAGCATGGTGAAGAGCGATCCGGTCCGGGTAGTTCCTGATGGTGTTCGGCTGAGGACCCGGACTACAGAGATATCGCCGGAGCGGGTGTCGGCTGCGAGCAGCAGATGGCCTTCTGCGGAGAAGGCGAGTGCGTCCGGGCCTCCGCCCACGGGGACAGTATTGACACGCTTGCCATCATCAATGGAATAGACGCCAATGGCATCGGCATTGAAGTTGCTGACCCAGAGTGTAGAGTTGTCCGGACTAACGATGGAGCGCACGGGATGCGCGCCGATGAGGTAGGCACCGCCGACCTCATTTGTGCCAGTTGCGATTTCAGAAATCGTGTCGCTGTTGAAGTTGGAGACGAAGATTTCTCCGCCGTCGGGCTTAAGGGCGAGATGGACGGGTGTCTGGCCTACATCGAGAAAGGTGAGAAGCCGATCAGAGTGCTCACTGGCGATTGCGCTTGCGGGGCGGGCGAGTCCAATGACCATGACCTGATGCCCGCTGGAGCAGGCGATGAATGCCTTGGATGAATCGGGCAGGATGGCAGCGTCGGTTGCCCCCGGGCATCCGCTGAAGCTGCTGCGCATTTTGTAGGTGTGTGGGTCTATCACCGTAACGCTGCCGCTCACGCGGTTGGTGACGACGAGGCTGTCTCCGTCCGGAGAGATGCGGGCCAGCCCGGGCGCTTCTCCCACGCCAATGGCGGCGATTTCACGTCTGGCCTTCAAATCAATGACGGAAACGTTGTTTGATCCGGAATTCGCTACATATGCGCGCTCGCCTTTTGTGTCCACGTCAATGAAGTACGGTTTGCTGTGGACGGGAATGGTAGCGACGACAGCATTTTTTTCCGCATCCATGACGGTGACGGAGTTGCTGCCTGTGTTGACGGCATAGACCTCGTTCCGCACCGGATTTGCTGCAATCCCACTGGGGTTTGTGCCTACCTGAATCACCCGGTCCTGACGGAGGTTGATCAGATCAAGAACTGTAACGGTGTTGCTCTCGCCGTTGGTGACGTAGGCGTATTCGCGATAGTTGGCGGGGTATTGGGGAAAATCATGGGGGCGGCAGCCAGTGATGGCGGCTGCCAATACCAGGAGATGGACGAAACGCAGCCGTTTTCCGCCTGAACGACAGATTTTTCGCATCATGTCTACTTTGCAGCGACACTTTCAGGCTGATGCATGCCGCGCGGCACATGACGATGCAGGACGGCAGCAATCTGTGAGGCTTCGTCCATGAGCTGCGCGAACTGCTCGGGATAAATGGACTGCGCGCCATCTGAGAGTGCTTTGTCTGGCTGATGATGCACTTCGATGATCAGGCCATCGCAGCCGACGGCGATAGCGGCTCGCCCGAGTGGGATGACTTTGTTGCGTTTTCCGGTGCCGTGGCTCGGGTCCACAATGATGGGCAGATGGCTCAACCGCTGGACGGCCGGCACAATGCTGAGGTCAAGGGTGTTGCGGGTGTGGTCGGCAAAGGTGCGGACGCCGCGCTCGCAGAGAATGACCTGGTAGTTGCCTTCGCTCATGATGTACTCGGCGGCCATGAGAAATTCTTCAAGGGTCGCTGCGATACCGCGTTTCAGCAGAACCGGCTTGCGCTTGCGTCCGGCGGCCTTGAGCAGTGAAAAGTTCTGCATGTTGCGCGCGCCAATCTGGATGACGTCGGCATACTGGTCTACGAGTTCCAATGCTTCATTGTCAATCGCTTCAGAAACGATGAGCAGGCCAAATTTTTCGCGGACCTCGGCCATGATCTGAAGGGCCTCTTCGCCCAATCCCTGGAAAGAGTAGGGAGAGGTGCGCGGCTTGTAGGCGCCTCCGCGAAAGAACTGGGCACCGGCTTTGGCGACTGCTTCTGCAATGGCGAATGCCTGCTCGCGCGATTCAATGGAGCAGGGGCCGGCAATCATCGCCAAGTCACGTCCTCCGATCGAGGCGTTGGTGCCGGAAAAGCGGATGATGGTGTCTTCTTCCTTAGCGTCGCGGCTGACGAGTTTGTAGGGTTTGGAAACCTGAATGACTTCGGCGACGCCGGAGAGTTCTTCAAGGATCCCCTGGTCAATCTGGCCCTGATTGCCGGTGATGCCAATGGCGGTGCGCTGCGCTCCGGGCAAAGGATGAGGGCGGAAACCTAAATGTTGGATATAGTTGCAGACCGCCTGGATTTCTTCCTGCGTGGCCTGCGCCTTCATTACGACAAGCATGACGGCGCCTTTCCTGTTTCATCCTCAGTGTAATGCAAAGCAGCGCAGGAAAAGAACTTATCGTTTGCGCGAAACTTTCTTTCTGAGCGCGTGTCCCTACGGATAGAAACGGTTGCATTCGGCAACACGTTTTCCATAGCAGCAAACCCTCCTCGGACAACGAGGCTGCTGCGAAGTGGCCTCGTTGCTTTTTTATCCTGCACGCTCGAATGACAGGGCAGCCTTCTTCAGAACATCGAGGTGGGCCAGGATAGCGAGTACTCCGCCCAGTGCCGTGCACAGTGCTCTGCGATGGATGACCTGCGCAGGGGGTAGCCCATTCAATGCCAGTAGAAATGCAATATAGGCAGTCAGGTTCAGGACATAAAGGGCGTAATTCACATTCGTGACGGAAATGGCCGCCCAGGCAAAGACAACCACAAGAATGCAGAGCGTGACAGGGGAAAGATGCAGGAAATTGGCGATGACACCCGCAATTCCGGCACCCAGAAGAGTGCCAAGCAGGCGGGCAAAACCACGGACCAGGGTGGTGCGGAAGTCGCGCTTCAATACCAGAAGGGCCGTCATGCCGATCCAGTAACCGCTAGGGACATTGAGGCGGCGAAAGATTTCGACGGAAACGCCTACTGTCAAGGCCTGGCGGAAGGCATAAATACATCCGGGAGAGCGGAGAGTGAAGCACCTATGCCAGCCGCCAATCTGCTGGCGAAGCATGGGGTCGAGAAAAGGCGCTGTCTTGGGCCGGAATGCGCCAGGCCTGTCAGGAGTGAGATAGATGACAGCGGTTGTGATGCCTGTCTGAAGCAGGCCACCGGCAAGCATAAGAAGACAGCGCGGGATGGCGCCACCGGCCGATACATGGAATGCGCTGCCCACCAACAGCACAATCACGCACTGCTGGCCTACCCAGCTTGTTCCACCGGCGGACTCGGCCAGGAGACCATAGCCCAAGGCCCATAAGCCAGCGACGAAGACGAACCAGACATTTTGATGTCCCATGATCATGCCGATTCCGGTAGAGACCGGTGTTGCAACGCTGGCGAGAAGCATGGGCAGGATGCAGGAGCGCCCGATACGCTGGAACGAACCCATGCCAGCGGTGAATGCTCCGGCGGCTGCAACCATTCCGCCGCCCGGATGGCCGAGGAACAGACCGAGCGCCAGAGAGAAGGCAATGGCGATGCTGGAGCGCGTGGCGGTCGTCCAGCGAAACTCGTGCCATTCAAACCACGAGACTTCATGTAGATAGCTGCGGTGCCGGAGTGGGGCGCTCATGTTGAATCCATCGTAATTGGATTGAAGAGAAAGAGCAGGCCAGGACTGCCTCAGGTTAAAATAGTGGGTGGAACTCTTTTTCAAAATTCCCAAAACCAAATAAGAGAAGAGCAGGAGAATTTACGATGTCCACGAAGTTGACTCCCGGAAAACTGGCCGGACTCAAGGCAGTCTCGGACGAGCGCGGCGTAATTGCCGCAGCGGCTATGGACCAGCGCGGATCGCTGAAGAAGTCGCTGGCGAAAGAGAAAGGGGCCGACGTTCCTGATTCGGCGCTTGAGGAATTCAAGAGTCTTGTGACGGAAGTGCTGACAAAGCATGCTTCGGCAATCCTTCTCGACCCTGAATATGGACTTCCGGCTTCCAGGAAGCGGAATGGCAAGGGGCTTCTGCTGGCCTATGAGAAGACGGGCTATGATGCGGCACTTCCGGGCCGTCTGCCTGACCTGCTCGATGTCTGGTCGGTGCGCCGCCTGAAGGAAGCGGGCGCGGATTGCATCAAGATCCTGCTCTATTACACGCCTTTTGAAAAGTCCTCCATCAATGACCATAAGCACGCATGGGTGGAGCGCATAGGCGATGAGTGCCGCGCGCACGATATCCCGTTCTTCCTGGAGACGGTTGGATACGACGTGCATGGAGAGGACGAAAAGGGCCTTGCATACGCAAAGCGCAAGCCTGAGATCGTGACCGGTTCGATGGAAGAGTTTGGCAAAGAACGCTATGGCGTGGATGTGCTGAAGGTCGAAGTCCCGGTGCAGATGGAATTTGTTGAGGGAACGAAGGCGTTCAAGGGTGAGAAGGCCTATACGCGCAAAGAAGCACTGGAGCTCTTCCGGACGGCGGCTTCTTCGACCCACAAACCGTTCATTTATCTCTCGGCTGGTGTCTCGAATCCTGTCTTCATTGAGACGCTGGAACTGGCCGCCGAAAGCGGAACCAGCTTCAACGGCGTGCTCTGCGGCCGCGCAACCTGGAAGGATGGCATTCCGGTTTACGCGAAGCAGGGTGCCAAGGCATTTGAACAGTGGCTCAATACCGAAGGCGTGAAAAACATTGAGAACGTGAACAATGCGCTGAAAGCTGCGCATTCCTGGTTTGACAAGCTGGGAGTCAAGGCAGAAGCACTGGTTTAGTTTTGCTTTATCCGGACTGGCGACAACGCCGCAGATTTTCGAAGTCTGCGGCGTTTTTTGTCTGGAAATGGAACTGCCGTCATGCAGGCTGCGTAGGTCACTATACGACTGTGGAAAGCGAAACCATTCAAAAAGAGAGTGTTACTACCCGAACGGAGACGTTCGCACTGGCTGGAATCGCTGCCGCAATTGCGCTGCTTCATCTGCTTACGAACAACCGCTACGGATTTCATCGCGATGAGCTTCAGTTTCTGAGCGACGCCAGGCATCTTGATTGGGGATTTGTTGCATACCCTCCATTTACGCCGTTTATCGAACGCATCAGCATGGGCCTGTTTGGCCTTTCTCTTGTGGGACTGCGGCTCTTTTCCGTTCTGGCGCAAGCGGTGGTGGTCATCGTTGCAGGCTTGATGGCGCGGGAACTAGGGGGCGGGCGACTGGCCCAGATAACAGCAGCCATCGCGGTGGCTTTTTCACCACTGGCGATTTTTGAAGGCACGGAATTCCAGTACACCAGCTTCGGGTACTTCTGGTGGGTGCTGATCTCGTATTGTTTCATCCGGCTGTTGAAGGATGAAAATCCGCGATGGTGGCTGGCGATTGGAGCGCTGACCGGACTGGGCCTGCTGACCAAGTACTCGATTGTGTTTTATATCGCAGGCGTTCTGGGTGGAATGCTGCTGACGCGGACGCGACGTTATTTTCTGAGTCAGTGGTTCTGGGGTGGGGTCGCGGTGGCCCTTCTGATTTTTCTGCCGAACCTGCTGTGGCAGGTGCAGCACGGTTTTATCTCGTATCACTTTCTGCAATCCATTCATAAGCGCGATGTAGCGATAGGCAGAGCAGACGGATTTTTATTCCGTCAGTTCGTCATCGGGGGCTGTGCGCTGCTTTGGGTCCCCGGACTGATCGGTTTTCTGCGCAGCGAGAGATACCGCCTGCTGGCATGGATGTATCTGATCACCCTCGTGCTTTTCTGGGCAGGGAAGGGCAGGGACTATTACATGGGAGAGGCGTATCCGGTGCTGGTGGCCATGGGCGCTGTAATGGGCGAGCGCTGGAGCGCAGCGCTTTCTCACACACTGCGGTGGGTCGTGAGGACGACGTTTTTTGCCCTGCTGGCCGGTTTTGCGGCCTATATCTGCGCGGTCCTTGTGCCGCTGGCGTCAAGCGGACCGCTCAAGGATTTTGCGCTTCGTCGCAATGGCGATTTGCGGGAGGAGATTGGCTGGACTGAGCTGGTAAAAACAGTGGCTGATATTCGGGATTCGCTCGCACCGGAGCAACGGGCCAGTGTGGGGATTCTCGTAGGGAATTACGGCGAGCAAGGCGCAATTGAAATTCTTGGGCAGGCCTATCATCTGCCTGCACCTATCAGCATGACGAACTCTGCCTGGCTCCGGGGATATCCGGAGCCGCCTCCTTCCACATTGATTATGGTTGGCTTCTCCCGTGAATGGGTGGACCGGAACTTTACCTCATGCAGACTTGCCGGGCATAACGGGAATTCGGAAGGCGTGAGGAATGAAGAGAGCCAGTATCATCCGGAGATTTTTGTGTGCGGCCCTCCGCGGAAACCGTGGGCGGAGTTCTGGAAGGAGAACCAGCGTTTTGGCTAATGATGCCTGCGCTTTCGTTCCTGATACTTACGCTCTTCCGTGCGGCGGTCCACCTGCTCAAACATCGCGGTCAGCGACCCGGCAAGCGCGACAATCAGGCCGCCGAGGGTAAGAAACATTGCTGTAGTCTTCCAAAGAGAGCCATTTCCAGGAAGGCCCGGCTGCGAGTTGCCCACGTAGACCATTCCGCAGGAAACAAGCGCGAAGAGCAGCAAAGTACCGGCGAGAATGTACAGGTTTCGGGCCATTTTTATCGAAGCTGTGCGTCTTTCTGCTGAAAAAATGCTTCTACGTCCATGATATTTTGCGTGATGCGGTACGGTGGCAGGCTTTCCAGAAAAATCCGTCCATAACGCTGCTTCTGGAGCCGCGGATCGAGCAGAACGAGTACGCCGCGGTCTTCGAGAGAGCGAACCAGGCGCCCGAAGCCCTGTTTCAGCGTAATGACGGCCGACGGCACCTGATATTCAAAGAATGGCATTCCGCCATTCTCTTCAATGGAACGCATCCGCGCCTGCACGACAGGATCGGTTGGGACAGCAAAGGGCAGACGGTCAATGATGACACAACTGAGTGCTTCTCCCTGTACGTCAACGCCCTGCCAGAAGCTCGATGTTCCAAAGAGTACAGCGTTGGGTGTGGCGCGAAATTCCTCCAATAATGCTTTGCGCGGCGCGTTGCCTTGCAGCAGCAGGGGGTAGGAAAACTCCATCAGAAGACGGTCGTAGATGTCGCGCATTTGCTGGTAGCTGGTGAAGAGACAGAAGGCGCGGCCCTGCGTGATTTCCAATATACGGCGGACACACCGGACGGCCTCATCCTGAAACTGTGGATCGCGTGGGTCCGGCATCTCCGGCGGGAGATAGAGCAACGCCTGTTCACCATAGCGGAAGTGCGAAGGTACAACCAGCTCGCTCGCGTCTCGCATGCCCAGGCGCTTCCGGATGTGAACGAATCCACCCTGTACGGTGAGTGTGGCCGAGGTAAGAATGACGCTGGGAAAACTCTCAAAAAGCAGATCACTCAGCAGGTCTGAGACATCAATCGGAGTGGCCTGGAGGTATGTAGTGCGGGCCGATTCGCGGCCACGTCCTCCGCCACGTCGCTCCAGCCAGAAGACGGTATTGCGGTCGTTGGATTCCAGCAGAAATTCCAGTTGTGCGCGGACGTCGGTTGTCCTGCGTCGCAGGCCCGGGGTCTCCTCTACTCCGCGAATGCGCTCCAGTTCCCCTTCCAGCCTGTGCAGTGCATTCATCAAGGCGATGTAAAGATCGCCCTGAGTTTCCAGAAATTCCTCGCGGGCATCAAAGCGGACGCGGCCTTCGCCACTCATGTTGAGAGGCAGCGAGCCGAAGAACATCCGCGCCCGTTCACGCATCATCTCTGCCGACGATTTCAGCCCATCGCTCAGCGCCTGTTTGGCGCGCAGCATGGTTTCAATGTCCCGCGCCAACTCTTCAAAACGAAGATTGCTCAGGCTGATGCCGAAATAGCTGGAGGCGACGTCTTCCAGCTCATGCGCTTCGTCGAAGATGACCGCGGCGGCATCGGGCAGAACGCCTGCGTCGGGTGCGCCTCCGGCCTGCTGCTTGATGGCGAGGTCGGCGAAAAAGAGGTGATGGTTTACGATGACGACATCGCTTTCTGCCGCTCTGCGCCGCATTTCCGTAATAAAACAGCGCTCGTAATTGGGGCAGCTCTGACCCAGGCAGGCATCACTGCGAGCGTCGAGCTTTGACCAGACGGCGCTGGTTTCGGGCAAAGAAGCAATTTCGGCGCGGTCTCCGGTTTCTGTGGTCTTCTCCCACTCGGCAATGGCGCGATACTGCTCGATTTCTTCAAGTCCATTCAGGATGGGCTGATCACGTAGCGCGTAAAGTTTGTGTCGGCACAGATAGTTGTTCCGTCCCTTCATGTAGCAGACGCGCAGCGGCCCCAGCAGCGATTCAAGAAAGGGAACATCTTTGAAATAGAGCTGTTCCTGAAGATTTTTGGTCCCGGTCGAGACAATCACCCGCTGTCCCAAGCGCAAAGCGGGCAGCAGATAGGCCAGAGTCTTGCCTGTGCCTGTGCCCGCTTCCACAATCAGGTGGCGTTGCCCGGTCAGGGCGCGTTCGACGGCCTTCGCCATCTCCAATTGCCCTTTGCGGAACTCATAGGGAAGGCTCGATCTGGAAAGAATGCCCCCAGGCGCAAAGAAGTCATAGAGAGAGGGCAGCGTGGGAGCTTGTGGGGTAGCAGTTGACACAGACGATTCGCTTTATGTTCTCCAGTGTAGCTTATGAGGAAGGCCTTGGTTTTGCTTTTTCCTCTTCGCTAAACCGCGTGACGAAAGATGAGGTGCACAGGCCCATCAGTAAAGGACCAGATCTTTCATGGGAAAGTGCTTCCGGTTTCTTGTCCATAATGCGGCATCATTTTGCACGGCGGCCGCCGCGATGAGGGCATCGCCAAGGGCCAGGCCATGGGATTTGCGATATTGTTTGAGGTAGCGTCCCGCGATGTACCCTGTTTCGTAGTCCAGGGGCAAACATTCCAGGCCATCTAAAAGTGCTTTCAGCGCTTTTTGTTCATGGTGGAAAATACCTCCCCACAACTCAGCAGCAGTAACGGGAGTATAGAAAACCAGAACTCTTGATTCCAGCAATTCCTTCCATTTCGTGAGCACATCATGGTTTCGTCCTCTGGATACTTCAATCAGTATGTCAGTATCCACCAGAACCATCATTCTTTTTCAAGCCTCTCCCAACGGTTGTCGCGGCGCAAAGACCGGACGTATTCTGTTGCATCAGGCAGGTCAGTCCGGTTTTTCGCAACTCCGATCCATGCTTCCATTGCCTTCCTGCGCTTGTCCCATTTATTCAGGTACTGCTCACGAACAGCCGAACGCACAAGTTCCGAAATCGTTGTTCCTTCGCGCTTCGCTCGACTGCGTAAAGCGACCCATACATCATCATCGAGGTATAGTTGTGTCCTGTGCATGATGTATATGATACATCGCGTTCAATATCAGATAAACAAGAAGGGGACCGTTCATATTCTCCATGCGGTGTCTTACGAAATCTGCGTCTATTCAGGGAGGGGACGTCTGTGATGTGGTTTTCTACTCAACAGAAAGGGCTTGAGGGCACCCATTCAAAAGGACCCGATAGGGGTGGTGCGCAATGCTCGAACGCCTGGCCCGCCAGTCCCTGCTACTATCGCATTTGTGCTGACGCTTGAGACCCATGTCCAGTTCGTGAAGGGAATTGGACCGCAGATTGCGCAATCACTTGCCGCCAAAGGTATTACGACCGTTGAGGACCTGCTGTATCATCTGCCGTTCCGGTATGAGGACAGGCTGCATCCGCGCGCGTTGAACGAATTACAGCCCGGCGAGATGGCCAGCGTCATTGCCGAGGTGCGTGGGACTGCACTCCTGCGCACACGGGCGATGCCCATC
>DASRBV010000066.1:0-5707 GCA_035653455.1 Pseudacidobacterium sp.
CGGCAACTCATATTTCGCGGACTTCACGCTCTCTCTGCCGAGGCAGATGACGTTCCAACGCTCGGAACAACTGGTAAAAGACGCGACCTCTGCCGTCCGCCGTGTTTTGCCGGATGCCGATGTAGTCATCCATACAGTCCCGCGTCCTTCAGTAGCTGAGAGCATCTTTGATAAAGTACGCGCCATCGCCGCCCGCAATAACGTGCTGTTGCATGACGTCAGCATCCAGTCAGTGGATGGAAGTCTTCGCGTGGAACAGCACATCGAAGTCGCAGAAAATATGCCGCTGCTGGAAGCGCATCAATTCGTGCGCCGGATTGAAGATGAAATCCGGCGCGAGTTGCCACAGGTCGAATCCGTGCTCACGCACATTGAAAGCGAGCCGGCAACGATTGAACATACGGAGATGGTCACCAGCAAACGCGCCATTGAAGAACACCTGCGCCGTGCTGCGTCGTTGCTGCCAGAAATCATTGACATTCACGAAGTCACTGTTGGACGGATTGGCGATAAAATTCAGGTCTCGTGCCACTGTACTCTGCCGGATGCAATGGACATGCAGCGTGTACACGAGGTCATTACAGACCTGGAAGACCATTTTAAGATGGAGTGCCCTGAAGTCCATCGCGTCTTAATTCATCCGGAACCAGCTTCTGACAATCAACACCATTAAGAAAGAGAGCTTATGATTGCAAGCGCAGAATGGAAGCAAGAAATGCAGTTCGATGGCCGCTCCGAAAGCGGTCACATCATCCACTTTGATGCCGACGCAGCACACACGGCCGGGCCAAGCCCTATGGAAGCCGTGCTGGCTGCTCTCTGCGGATGCACGTCTGTAGACATCGTCAATATTCTTGAAAAAAAGCGCGAGCCGTTCACCAGCCTTACTGTTTCGGCTGAAGCAAAACAGGCAGAAGAGCCGCCGCGCGTCTTTACGCACATCAGGCTGGTCTATCGCATTGGCGGCAATGTTTCGCGCAAAGCAGTGGAAGATGCTGTGGCATTGTCAAAAAATAAATACTGCTCTGTTTCCAAAATGCTGGAAAAGAGCGCCGAAATCGAGTTTGTCATCGAATATGCCGATGGAGAGACGCGTCCATGACACACTTCTTCCGAATGGCACTGCTGGTCTTGCTTCTCTGCATAGTGGCGCTGGTGTCTGCCATTACGACCATGCATTTTGCCATTCATGGAGCTGAAGTCTCTGTTCCGGATTTTCGCGGGATGAGCGCAGCCGATGCCATGCGGAAGGCCGCTGCGCTTGATCTAAGCCTGAGTGTAGACAATCGCTTCTACAGCGCAGAATTGCCGGAAGGACGCATACTTACGCAGTCTCCTGCGCCAGGTACGGTGGTGCGGCGCGAATGGCATGTGCGCGTGACTGAGAGCCTGGGTCCGCAGCGCATTCCCATTCCCAACGTAATCGGGCAGCAGGAACGAACTGCAACCATTGAAATGCGCCGCGCAGGGCTTGATCTGGGCAGTGTGGCGAGGATGCCATTTGCCGGCGCCACGGAAGGGACTGTCATTGCGCAAAACCCTGCCCCAAATGCCGAAGGCGTGGAGCGCCCCAGCCTGGGCCTGCTGGTGAGCGATGGCGTCCCTGGTGACGCAACCGGATTTGTTATGCCCGACTTTACAGGCCAGATGTATTCGTCTGCATCGGCGGCCATTACTCATGCCGGACTAAAACTTGCACCTGCGATTGATGTTCCGGCCAGTGTGCCCGCTGTTCCGGCTGCCAGCTCCGCGCAAACGCCAGCTGCTCCAACACCTCCCGGAACTGTGATCGCGCAGAATCCACCCGCTGGACATTACGTGGATGCAAACACGCCGATACAGTTCACCGTGGTTCGCTGACTATGTTTTTACAGTTTTTACAAGCAAGGCTGCGAAGAAACCATCGCAGGTGTGGACGCCGGGAATCGTACGCAGACAGCCATTCATGAGTGCGGTATTTGTGAGTTTTTCTGCGGCCCCGGATTGCAGAATGCCGGCGCTGTACAGCCGGTCGAGTTCTCCTTCCAGAGGAAGGGGCCTGAATTCAGGATGGCTTCTCAGACATTCCTGAACGACAGCTTCATTCTCTTCCGGCTCGAGTGAACACGTGGAATAGAGCAAGCGTCCACCCCTCTTTACAACCCGCATCAGAGATGACAGGATCCTGACCTGGCGCGTGTGCTGGCGCGCCAGTTCTTTTTCCACCAGACGATGCCGGATTTCCGGATTCCGTGCCAGGGTCCCTGTGCCGCTGCAGGGAGCGTCGCAGAGAATTAAGTCAAACTCAGACGCCAGGTTTAAATTTGTAGCATCTAAAGTTACATATTTTACATGCGCCATTCCGGGAACGTGCCGGAAGATACGGCGCATTTCCTTGAGGCGCTTTTCGCTGACGTCGCATGCAGTTATCTCAGCTTCTGGATTGCGTTCAGCGAGAATGGCCGTCTTACCGCCAGGAGCAGCGCAGGCATCGAGGACCCTGCTTCCCTTGCCGGCAAGTTCCGCAACGAGCTGCGAACCTTCATCCTGAATGCGAACATGGCCATTACGGAAGGCCTTTGTTGAAGTGATATCGCCATGTATGATGCAGCGGACATTCGAGAGAAAGCTTCCCGGCGCAAGCTCGATGCCTTCGCGCAGCAATTCCTCTTCAGCACCTGCATGCACCAGTCTCACAAAAACAGGGGCAGGCTGCTGATTATATTCGCAGATGGCTTTTGTCTTGTCTAAGCCAAAATTTTTGGTCCATCGCTCAATCATCCATAGCGGATGGGCCGTTGCCCGGGCCAACCCTGCCACATTTGTAACTTCTACAGTGACGTTTTCTTTTGCCTGTGCTGCAATCTTTCGCAATACGGCATTGACCATTCCTGCAGCGAAGCGGTCTCCAGCGCTTTTTGCCAGTTCTACGCTTTCTCCAATGGCCGCATATGCCGGAATGCGATCCAGATAGAGCAACTGGAACGCCCCTAACCGCAGGGCGATACGCACCGCCACATCCATCTGGGCCTTTGGTTTTGCCAGCAACATTGCAATGCGCTCGTCCAGAGCAACTTGCCATCGCAACGTACCCATCACGAGGTTCGTGACCAGATTGCGGTCAGCTTCGGAGAGTTTGTTGATAGCAGGACGGTGCAGCAGTTCATCACTGCGGCCCTGGCCGCGCTCAATCGCTGAGAGAATTTCAAAGGCCGCGGCGCGCGCTGGTGCTACGTTCTTCATCCCAGCTTTTCGCCGCTTTTCAGTTGGTGACCGCGCAAAAAGTCTGCGGCTGCCATGCGCTTTTTGCCCTCAAGTTGCACCTCTATCAACTCAAGACGCGTGTTGCTGCCGCAATCTACAAAGAAGCGGGCGCGGTCTACATGTACTGTTCCCGGAACGCCTTCTTCGCCACGAAGTTCTATCGGCATCATGCGATGGAGAGCCAGTTTTTTGCCACGAAATTGTGCATACACGCCTGGCCAGGGCTGAAAGCCGCGCCAGCGGTTGTATATCTCCATGGCCGGACGATCAAAGTCAATCTGCCCATCTTCACGCTTCAGAATCGGCGCGACGGTCGCCTTCGAATCATCCTGTTTTTTCGGAACGATGGTTCCGGCGGCAAGGCCTTCCAGCGTTTCGGCCATCAGATCCGCGCCCATCGCGGCGAGCAACGGAAAAATATCTTCGGCAGTCTGATCAGGCGCAATGGGCAGTTCACGTTGCAGGAGAATGTCCCCCGTGTCCAGTCCTTCATCAATGCGCATGGTCGTTGCGCCGGTCACAGGCTCACCGTTGGCAATGGCCCACTGGACCGGCGCAGCTCCGCGATATTTTGGCAGGAGCGATGCATGAAGGTTCAGATTGCCATACCTGGGCAGGTCAAGCATCCACTTTGGAATGATGCGGCCATAGGCAACAACGATGATGGCTTCCGGCCTGATGGCTTCAAGGTGTGCGCGAAAGTCGGCATTGTTTTTGATTTTTTCAGGCTGGAAGATGGCGAGTCCGGCTTCAAGGGCCACCTGCTTTACCGGAGGAGCAACGAGAGCCATTCCCCGCCCTTGTGGCCGGTCAGGTTGCGTAACGACAAGGCGGATGTCGTGTCCGGCGCGAAGCAGCGTTTTCAGAGTAGGGACAGCGAACTGAGGTGTTCCGCAAAAAACAAGACGCATCGTGCTGAACTCTCCCTGAATGAATGTTGTTCTCTGAAATTTCTGATAACACAGCACAATCAAAAACCCGCCAGACGGGCGGGTTGTACACGCTGCTTTGCTTTTGATTCTACCAGATATGGTATTCAGCTCCGCAGCCTTTGGGGCCCGGTGCTTTCAGCCGCTGGTTCCCGTTCATGATGCGAAAGCGAAGAAAGAATCCCCGCAAACATCTGCAGGGATTCTTTTGCTGCGCTCTTTTATCGTCGAGCCTAAGCCTGCACGAGATCGAAGCGGTCAAGGTTCATCACCTTGTCCCAGACCCTCACAAAATCATGCACAAACTTCTCCTGCGAATCTGCGGCCCCGTAAACTTCAGCCAACGCCCTGAGATGTGCGTTTGCGCCGAAGACCAGGTCCACACGCGTGGCTGTCCATTTGCGCTGACCTGTCTTGCGGTCAAGCCCTTCAAATACATCCTGAGAATCCGGGACCGGCTTCCATTCGGTACTCATGTCCAGCAGATTCACAAAGAAATCGTTGGTCAACGTTTCTGGCCGCTTTGTAAAAACGCCATGTTTCGTTTGTCCCACGTTGGTGTTCAGAGCGCGCATGCCGCCGATCAAAACTGTCATCTCCGGAGCGGTCAGATTCAGCAATTGCGCCTTGTCTACAAGCAAAAATTCAGGAGGCACGCCATTCCTGAATTTGATGTAGTTGCGGAAGCCGTCAGCGATTGGTTCCAGTACAGAGAAGGACTCCACATCGGTTTGTTCCTGCGATGCGTCCATGCGCCCCGGAGTGAAAGGTACCGTCACGTTGAAGCCCGCATTCTTTGCCGCCTGCTCAACGCCGGCGCAGCCAGCAAGAACAATCAAATCCGCAAGAGAAACCTTTTTACCATTCGATTGCGCCTTGTTGAATTCGCCCTGGATCTCTTCAAGTGTGTGCAGCACCTTCGCCAATTGCTCCGGCTGGTTGGCTTCCCAGTCTTTCTGCGGGGCCAGCCGGATGCGCGCGCCATTCGCACCGCCGCGCTTGTCACTGCCGCGGAAAGTAGATGCCGATGCCCACGCGGTCGAGACCAACTGAGAGACAGACAAACCCGATGCAAGAATTTTCTTCTTCAGCGCGGCGATGTCCTGTTCATCAATCAGTTTGTGGTTCACCGCGGGGATGGGGTCCTGCCAGATGAGTTCTTCCGCCGGGACCTCCGGGCCGAGATAACGCGCGCGCGGCCCCATGTCGCGGTGGGTCAGCTTGAACCACGCGCGGGCGAATGCGTCTGCAAACTCTTCCGGATGCTCATAGAAGCGCCGTGAAATTTTCTCGTAGACCGGGTCCATCCGCAGCGATAAATCTGTGGTCAGCATTCCCGGTGCGTGCCGTTTCGAGGAATCATACGCATCTGGCACCGTACCGTTGCCTGTGTCCCCCTTTGGTTTCCACTGGTGCGCTCCCGCCGGACTTTGCGTCAGCTCCCATTCATACTCAAACAGATGTTTGAAATAATCATTGCTCCAGTGTGTTGGCTGGGTGGTCCAGGTGATTTCAATCCCGCTGGTGAATGCATG
>DASRBV010000067.1:0-6862 GCA_035653455.1 Pseudacidobacterium sp.
GCTTCCCTTCTTGCTTTCTCGCGTTCGAAGTAGCGTTCCATAAATTTCGTATCAAATTTGCCTTCGCGGAAGTCCTGGTCTTCAAAGATTCCGCGATGCAGCGGGATCGTAGTGTGTATTCCCTCGACTATAAACATGCCCAGCGCGCGGCGCATCCTGGCCATCGCCTCTTCGCGGTCCTTGCCGTAGGCAATCAGCTTGGCAATCAGCGAGTCATAATACGGCGGTACAAAGCCCTCGGAGTATTGCGCCGTGTCTACGCGAATGCCGTTGCCTCCCGGAACATTGAAGGCCGTAATCTTGCCCGCCGATGGCGTAAATTTCTCCGGATGCTCAGCATTGATGCGGCATTCAATTGCATGGCCGCGAATCGTTACCGGTTCCGGCACAATCTCTGAAAGCTTTTCGCCAGACGCGATGCGCAACTGCGCCTTCACAAGATCAATGCCCGTAATCATCTCCGTCACCGGGTGCTCGACCTGGATGCGCGTGTTCATCTCGATGAAGTAAAGCTTGCCGTCTTCGTCCATCAGAAACTCAACGGTCCCGGCGTTTTGATATCCAACGGCTTCCAGCGACCTCTTGAGTGTCTTGCCGATATCGTCGCGCAGTTTCTGGTTTACCTGGAGAGATGGGGCTTCCTCAATCAGCTTTTGATGGCGGCGTTGAATCGAACATTCACGTTCGCCGAGTGACATGACATTGCCGTGCTCATCGGCCAACACCTGAAATTCGATGTGCCGCGGGCGTTCAATGAACTTCTCCATGTAGAGATCGCCATTGCCGAAAGCATTGGCAGCCTCGGTTTGAGCAGCATGAAAGAGCCCAGGCAATTCTTCGGCCGAACGGACAACACGCATGCCGCGCCCGCCGCCGCCTGCCGATGCCTTGAGAATAACGGGAAAACCAACAGATTTCGCCCACTCCAGCGCCTCTTCCTCGCTCTGGATGACGCCATCCGACCCAGGAAGAATCGGCACCTTGGCCTTCTTCATTGCCTGCCGTGCCTTCTCTTTTTCGCCCATCAGGCGCGTCACTTCCGGCGGAGGCCCAATAAACTTGATGTTTGATGCGCGGCAGACTTCGGCGAAGTTTGCATTCTCGCTCAGCAATCCATAGCCGGGATGGATCGCGTCCACATCCGCAATTTCCGCTGCGCTGATGACGGCCGGAACGTTCAGATAACTTTCCGCTGAGCGCGGAGGCCCGATGCAGATCGCTTCATCTGCAAAACGCACGTGCAGCGAATTGCGGTCGGCTTCACTATAAATGGCCACTGTGCGAATGCCCAGTTCTTTGCATGCACAAATCACACGCAGCGCAATTTCGCCTCGATTGGCAATAAGAACTTTCCGAAACATAGAAGAAGTCGTATTTTTTGGTTATCGTCCCTGACCGGAGCGCCACAGCGCGAAGCGGAGGGACCTGCAACAATTTATCGCGGCTTCAGTGCAAACAAGGGCTGTCCGTATTCCACTGGCTGGCCATTTTCTACAAAGCGCTTCACCACTTCACCCGAAGCGTCTGACTCAATTTCGTTCATCAGCTTCATGGCTTCAATAATGCAAAGCACCTGCCCCTGCTCGACATGGTCGCCAATCTTTGCAAACGCCGGCGAACCCGGTGATGGCGATTCATAGAAAGTGCCTACGATGGGCGATTTTACGATGTGCAGCGAAGCATCTTCGCTTTCCGCAGGTGCGGGCGGAGCAGCGGCAGGCGCGCTGACTTGCGCCGCAGCGTGGACGGCAGGCAAGGTTGCCGGAACTGCAGGAGCAGCAGTCAGCAATGGGGCCAATCCTGCCAGATTTGCCGGTACTCCTTCCTGCGCAAACTTGATGCGCACTTTCAGGTCACCGCGCTCCAGATCGAACTCGCCTATTTTGTTTTCTTTCAGGAACTCAATCAGTTCCTTCAGCTCTTTCATCTCGTCTGCATTCATCTTTGTTTTTCTCGCTTGCTTTGACTGCATCATAGCTGGATCATGGCCTTCGGCGCAGACGTCAGGATGCTCGCGCCGCTTTCCGTCACGGCCACCATGTCTTCGATGCGAATGCCGAATTTGCCTTCAATATAAATACCAGGTTCGATTGTAATCACCATGCCCTGCGTCAGCACCTGCTCCTGCTTTGCTGCCACTCGTGGAGGCTCATGAATCTCGATTCCTACACCATGCCCGGTCGAATGCGTAAAGTACTTCGCCAACCCTGCCTTCCGCAGCACCTGGCGCGCGGCTTCGTCCACGTCACCACACGTTGCCCCCGGACGCACGGCAGCTACTGCCGCTTCCTGCGCCTCAAGCACGGCTTCATACGCTGACCGCTCCTCCCTTCCCGCTTTGCCAAGATACACGGTGCGAGTCATGTCAGAGCAATAACCATTGAGGATAACACCGAAGTCCAACGTCACGAAGCCCTTGCGCGGGAGCTTCTCCGCTGTCGCACGGCCATGCGGAAACGCTGAACGCTTCCCCGACGCAACGATTGTCTCAAACGACATGCCATCCGCGCCCAGGCTGCGTGAAAAAAACTCGAGCGTAGCTGCCAGCTCCACCTCTGGAACACCTGGCTCAATATGCGGCAGCACTGCGTCAAAAACCTGGCATCCGGTCAACGCTGCTTTTCTCATCAGCAACAGTTCCTCTGCATCTTTCACCATGCGCAGCTCCGCGATCAGCGGCTTCGCCAAAGGCTGAAAAAAAGTCTGCTGTCTGCGTTTGCTGATGGCTTCGCGCATCATGCCGAGTGCAAAAACAGTGGTATGCTCAGGGTCGAAATACGCCTTCTTCATACCGGATTTCTCCAGCCAGGCGCAGGCCTCGCGCAGCGCAGATTTCTTTGCAATCACTACCCGGGCGCCGCGTGTTTCCTGTTTTGCCTGTGCGGTATAGCGCCCATCGGTAAACATGACCGCGTGCTGCTGCGTGACAGCGAGTGCGGCATTGGATCCGGTGAATCCGCAAAGATAGCGCACGTCGGGCAGATGCGTAATAAGAAGAGCTTCTACCTTCTGTTCCTGTATCTTTCCACGCAACGCGCGCAAACGCTTCTGATAATCCATCCCTTCACCAAGATATCAGGTGGACTGCGCCTCCAGCGGCATGCGCGCTTTGCGCGCCATTCGTGCCAGCATCCCTCTGGTAACCCTCGATGCGCTGCGCCTTTTATACTTTCCTTTGCATGACTCGTCTTTTCGCCAAATTCCTGCTCTCGGCCATTTCTCCAGAGCAATTTCCACGGCCAACGGTTCCTGAAATTGCCTTTTTAGGACGCTCGAACGTAGGCAAATCAAGCCTTTTGAACGCGCTGCTCGGAGCAAAACTTGCGCATGTTTCGTCTACTCCGGGACGCACACGCGCCATCAACTTTTTCTCGATTACCGATTCGCCTCAGCGTCAGCAGCCGCAGATGTATTTCTCCGATCTGCCGGGATATGGCTACGCAAAGATATCGAAGTCCATCTCGGCACAGTGGCCGAAATTCATCGAACCGTATCTCACCGAACGTCCAACGCTAACGCTCTGCCTTTGTCTCGTGGACAGCAGTATTCCTCCGCAAGCGCGCGATGCGCAGCTTATCGCTTTTCTTAAGAACGCGAATCGCCGTTTTCTCGTCGTGGGGACCAAGGCTGACCGGCTCTCCGGAAACGGCCGGACAAAAGCATGGACGTCTCTCCGCGAAGGACTGGCAGCAGATGGCCTGCTGCTGTGCTCCTCGAAAACCGGAGCGGGGCTGAAGGAACTCTGGGCGGCGATCTACTCTGCCATAGAGGAAAAGTAAATGTCCCATATCTTGAAGCGATGTGGAATTACTCCAGCTCCGCCAGTTCGCTATAGAGCTTCGCCATTTCCTCAAGCGAAAGCGCCTCGGCCCTCGCCTGAAGCGATACTCCGGCATGGCCCGCAGCACTGGTCATCTCCGCAGCCTCATACCCCGCAGAGCGAAGGTTATTCAGCAGTGTTTTGCGTTTCTGTGCGAACGCCTTTCGCAGAAAGGTAATGAATCCCTCCGCATCTGTTCCAAGCTCGTCAAAGCGTGGAGCGAAGGTCAGCCGTAACACGCTCGAATGCACCTGAGGAGGCGGTGAGAATGCACCCGGCGGCAGTGTCATCAGCCTCTCAATTCGCGCATACATCTGCGCCGTCGCCGAAAGCAGCCCATAATCGCGTGACCCAGGGACTGCCACAACCCGGTCGGCCACCTCACGCTGCATCATGACGACAGCGCGTGAAATTGCCTCATGGTACCGGAACAGGTGCAGCAGAATGTCCGACGTGATGTAATACGGCAGGTTCCCAACCACCATCAGCTTCTCTTTGTCCCTGCGCAGGGCAGCCAAATCTACAGTCAGGATGTCCTGCTCGACAATCCGAATGTGGTCATACGCCGCAAATCGCGTGCGCAGACCCGCCGCCAGGTCGCGATCCAGCTCCACCGCAATCAGCTCTCTGGCCTTCTGTGCCAGAAGCTCCGTGATGGCGGCCTTGCCAGGGCCAATCTCGACCACGGTCGTGTCCGAGATATCACCCAGGGCCTCAACGATACGCCTGCGCGCTGTCTGATCAGCAAGAAAATTCTGTCCTAATTTTGCTTTCTGCGGCATCTTATCTAAGTTGCTGATGGAATGAGTTTAGACTTCTTTTGAGACCTGTAAACGATCATACGGACAAGGAGAGAGCCGCACACATGCACATTGTCTTCGCTGCGTCAGAATGCCTGCCTTTTATCAAGACCGGAGGACTTGCCGACGTCATCGGCTCACTGCCGCGCGAAATCGTCAAACGCGGCCACCAGGTCACCGTCTACATCCCCTTTTATCGCCAGGTGCGCGACCACTTTCCGGAAAAGACCATCGCCATCCCAAGCATTACCATCCCCTTTCAGTACTACAACCGTTTTGCCGCTGTTGTGGACGGAGGCAAGCGCGACGGCGTGCAGTTTTACTTTATAGATTGCCCCGAGCTCTTCGACCGCGAGACCCCATACGCCACGGCCGCAGGTGATTACCCTGACAACTGGGAGCGCTTCGGCCTCTTCTGCCGCGCCGTGCTGGAAGCCAGCAAGCAGCTTGGCGTGCCAGATATCTTCCACGTGCACGACTGGCAGACCTCGCTGCTGCCTGTCTATCTGCGCACGGTCTATTACTTTGACCCCGTCCTGCGCAATGTCGGGACCGTGCTTACCATCCACAACGCCGGATATCACGGCCTGTTTCCGCCTGTCACCGTCGAGCGCCTGCTCTTGCCGTGGGACATCTTCACTCCGGACAAAGTCGAGTTCTTCGATTCTTTTAATTTCCTCAAGGGCGGCATCGTTTACTCAGACATGCTGACCACTGTCAGCCACAAATATGCCGAAGAAATCCAGACGCCAGAATTCGGCCACGGACTGGAAGGCGTCCTGCAAAATCGCTCCTCCGATCTGCGGGGAATCCTCAACGGCGTGGATTATGCGAAGTGGGACCCGGCCACTGACGGACGAATCGCCGCGCACTACTCAATGGATGACCTGGGCGGAAAGACCGAGTGCAAGCGCGACCTGCTCCACGCCTTTGGCGCGCCCCACCTGCCGGAGGACACTGCCGTGCTCGGTATCGTATCGCGCCTGGCGACGCAGAAGGGTTTTGACCTCACCGCGCAAATCGTTGAACGTCTTACCTTCGAGAACGTGTTTCTGGTGGTGCTGGGCACAGGCGAGCCGTATTACGAAAATCTCTTCCGCACGCTGCATGAGCGTTTCCCGGAAAAAATCTCCGTCCGCATCACTTACGATGAAACGCTTGCCCACAAAGTGGAGGCAGGCTCCGACATTTACCTCATGCCCTCACGCTATGAACCCTGCGGATTGAACCAGATTTACAGCCTGAAATACGGCACTGTTCCTGTCGTCCGCGCCACCGGAGGACTCGACGATACCATTGAGGAATGGGACCCGGAAAAGCGCACCGGCACCGGTTTCAAGTTCGAAAACTACTATGCTGAAGATTACCTGAGGGCCGTCCAGCGCGCCCTGGCCACATTTCAGGACAAGGGCGCCTGGCTTACTCTCATGCGCAACGGCATGAAACAGGACTTCTCCTGGACAAAACCCACCCAGGAATACATTGAAGTCTACAAAGAAGTGGCTCGGAGGCGCAGCTAGATCCAGATGCCGCAAAACTCCACCATCACTCTGCGCGTCCGTTACGCTGAAACAGACCAGATGGGCGTCGTCTACCATGCAAACTATTTCGTCTGGTTTGAAATGGGCCGCGTCGAGTTTCTGCGCCAGTTAGGGTTTGAATATAAGCAGATGGAAGTCGTAGACGACTGCCATCTGCCGGTCATTGAGGCAACCTGCCGCTACAAAGCGCCCGCCCGCTACGATGAAGTGCTCGCATTGGAAACACGCCTCTCTGCCCTGCGCTCCAGTGTAGTCAGGTTTGCGTATCGTCTTGTCCGGCCTGCGCCGGAAGGCCCGCAACTGCTCGCCGAGGCAGAGACCATACACATTGCCGTAGACGGCAAAATGCAGAAGCGGTCCCTGCCGGAGAAGTATGCCGCAAAACTTCGCTCGGCCCTGACCTGATTTTTTTTCGCGCACCGGAACGATGCCCCTCCACAGAAGCCGTTCCAGCAATTACACTGGTTGCGCTATAGCATTTTCACAGAGGGTCTCAACCATGCCACGAAACTACAGTCGCCGCGACCAACAGGGGGCCGGCGACACTGCACAGTGCAAATGCAGCGTATTGAATCTGTGAAAATGCCGTAAAAAATGCCCGCAGGAAAGGACATCTGAATGAAGTTCTCTCTCGCCCATGCAACGATGCTGGCCGCAGCAGCCCTTCTGTTTGTCACCGGTTGCGAAACAGGACGCACCCA
>DASRBV010000068.1:0-2277 GCA_035653455.1 Pseudacidobacterium sp.
GCCTGACGGAATTCCAAAGGCCGCATAGGAGCAGAAGAAGGCAAACTGCACCAGCATGGCTTCGGCATAATTCAGGGAAAAAATGGACTTGAGGTGTGGAATCAGAATGTCATTCAGCGAGGTGAGAAAGCCCCACACAAAAAACAATGTGGTGACCATCGCCATGGCGTTTTTGTTGGTGCCGCCCGGAGATGCAATGGTACTGACGGATGTTTTGTTTACGTTTGTAATGGCCATTGGGTGTTCGGAGCCTGGTCCTTTGCTGATGATAAATGGAATGGAGTCATGGAGAGGAAATCATATCTTAATAGAGGCTTAATGGCGCCCGATCAGTCCTTCCGGCCTTGTTTTTCTGAGACTTTAAGACAACCTGTTCGTCTTACCTTGTGTAGCGGTATTCGGAATACTTTTAAGTCGTAGAAAAGAAAGAGTTCATGCGATTCGCACGTACAGTTTTCGCGCTCACGATTTCGGTTTCAGCAGCAGCGGTATATGCGCAGGCACCTTCTGCCGCGCGGCTGATTGGCACAGTCACATCCGTCAGTGGGGACACGGTCACGCTCAAATCAGATGCAGGCGTGCTTTCAACGGTGACGGTGAGTGATTCGACGCGGATTCTGCGGGCCGAACCCGGGCAAAAAGACCTAAGCAGCGCAGCTCCCATCCATGTGCAGGATCTGGCGGTTGGAGACCGCATTCTGGTGCGGGCCACACCCGGTCCTTCTGCAAATACCTACACGGCGCAGACCATCATCGCGATGAAAAAAAGTGACATCGCGCAGAAGCAAGAACAGGAGCGCGAACAGTGGCAGCATGGTGTAGGTGGAATCGTAAAATCTATTGACTCCGCAGCAGGAACCATCGTGGTGGCTTCCGGCGTGCGCACAATTACCATCCACGCGACCCCTAAGACTGTTGTCCGGCGCTATGCGCAGGATTCGGTGAAGTTCGACGATGCAAGAGTTTCCACGTTCGACCAGATCAGGCCCGGAGACCAGTTACGCGCGCGGGGCGAACGCACTCCGGATGGGGGTGAACTGACGGCGGATGAAATTGTTGCGGGCACATTCCGCAATATTGCCGCAACGGTTGTAAGCGTAAATGCGGGAATGCAGTCCATTACTGTAATGGATCTGGCTACAAAGAAGCCTGTGACGATCCGCTTTACTCCGGATTCGCAGTTGCACAGGCTTGATGCGCAGGTGGCACAGATAATTGCCATGCGTCTGAAAGGCGGCGCGCGGCAAGGCGCAGCTACGGAACAAACTGCCGGCCACCCTATGGCGATGAACGGGCAGCCTCAGCAACATAGCGGAGACTTGCAGCAGGTCATCCAGCGGGCTCCTGCCATTCAGATTACAGATCTGCATAAAGGCGATGCAGTGATGATCGTTGCAACGGAAGGTTCGCCGGACAGTGCCACGGCCATTACTCTGCTTGCCGGAGTGGAACCCATGCTCCAGGCTTCTACCAAAGAAAGCCAGAGCCTTTTCTCTTCTTCCTGGAGCCTCGGTGGTGGAGGCGAAGCGGCGGCCGCGTCCGGCCAACCGCAATAAAAACTCAGGGCCGATTGGCTTGATTTCATAACGGCCACAATGCACGACTGAACTAAATTTTTGGAGACTTTGTGAAACGGAGAGTTCTGCTATCCTGCTTTTCTGTCCTTTTGGGTTTACTGCTGACCCCAGGCGCCCATGCGCAGGCGGCGAAAGGATCGCTGCGCGGCCAGGTGACTGACCCGTCGGGTGCTGTCATCCCGAATGCTGCTGTCAGCCTTACCACGCCTGATGGCCACACGGTTGCCACGGTCACTTCCAACGGCACTGGCGCGTATCGCGTGAACAACCTTGATCCTGGTACTTATATTGTGATTGTCACGGCGTCGGGATTTGCGCCATCGCAATCGAAGGCCGTTACGATTACGGCGGGCGAGTCGAAGCAGTATGACGTTTCTCTGCAGATTCAGGTAGAGCAGCAGCAGGTACAGGTCCAGGCAGAGACGACCACTGTAGATACCAGTCCGGAAAACAATGCCAATGCTCTTGTGATCAAGGGCAAAGACCTGGATGCCCTCTCTGATGATCCGGACGAATTGCAGAATGAACTTCAGGCACTGGCCGGGCCATCTGCAGGGCCGAACGGCGGCCAGATTTACATTGACGGTTTTACCGGAGGACAGCTCCCGCCCAAGTCTGCGATTCGTGAAATCCGCGTCAACCAGAACCCGTTTTCCGCACAATATGACCGGCTGGGTTATGGGCGTATTGAAATCTTTAC
>DASRBV010000069.1:0-17813 GCA_035653455.1 Pseudacidobacterium sp.
GGTGCTGCTGGTGGTCACCGATGGAGAGGACAATGCGTCGAGCCTGAATCTGGAACAGACGATCCGCCGCGTGCAGGACCTGCAAGGCCCGGTCGTCTATTCGATAGGGCTACTGTTTGGGGATTCAGGCGGGGGACGCGAAGCGCGCCGCGCCAAACGCGCACTGCAACTGCTTTCGTCTGAAACCGGAGGGACTGCGTATTTTCCGCGTTCGCTTTCAGAAGTAGACCAGATCTGCGCCGAGGTGGCCCGCGATATCCGCAATCAGTACACGATTGGGTATCATTCGACCAAGCCGCCCAGTCTGGGCGGATACCGCATGGTGAAGGTCGTGGCGAGCGCTCCGAAGCATGGCAAGCTGGTGGTGCGCACCCGCACGGGGTATTACCCGAAGACGGACAAGAGCAAGACCGCGTCTGCAACCACCCAACCATCCACGCAGTGAGTCCGGTCATTCCGGGTGGTACGGCAATCTTAGTAGTATTGGCTAAACCTTACATCGCCAGAATTCTTCTTCTCTTTGGCCGTCAGAATGACGGACGTGTAGGAAAAACGCTATAAGGCACTGCGTAGGCGCCTTAAAAATCATAGCGGAGAGAGAACTGTTGTTTTCTCGACTGCACTAATGTCGAGCTGTAGATACCAAACCCGGCGCCGCTGGTGACTTGTATATTCAGGCCTCCGCGGCTGCTGATGGGGCTGGTATCAAAGCGGGCGGAATTCGATACGTTGAACACTTCCCAGGCGAACTTGAGCGTCTGTTCGTGGAAGGTCTTCCAGGTCTTTGCGAGGCTGGCGTCCGGCTCGAAGTAGCCATCGCCGCGGAATGCGTTGCGGGTACCTTGCTCTCCCGGGTAGGGATACCGGAGCGGGCTGCCGGTGGCAATGCCGTTGTTCAGAGCGTCGGGATCGGCGAAGACCTCCGGCAGGCCATTGACCAGATGCTTGTGAATTTTGACCGGTCCTGTTACCACGGCGAACGCATTCTGCTGGTAGTTGGTTGCATAGCTGAGTGGAGGCAGGATGCTGAAAGGCAAGCCACTGGACCAGCGGACGATGCCCGCGAGTGTCCAGCCGCCGATGACAGCATCTACGGCGCGGTTTACGCCTGCGGCGAACTGCCTGCCATTGCCGAAGGGAAGCGGATAGATAAAGTTTCCAGTGACAAGATGGCGCACATCGAAGTCAGAGACGGCACGAAGTCCTTTGGGGTTGAAGCTGTTGGTGATATAGCTGAAACTGCCGCCGGAAGAGGTAAACTCGCTGGCCCGTTCCGTATCGGAACCCATGTCAATGGATTTTGCCAGAGCATAACTGAAATCGAAAGCAAGGCCTGAACTGCTGACCCGATGCAAGGTGAGTTGCATGGCGTGGTAATCACTACTGCCGATGGAAGACCAGGCAAACAACGACGAAAACTGGCGCTGATAGAAGCGCGTAGTGACATTGCCGCTGGCGTCCTGATAGGGGCCACAGCCAAGATTGCTGGCGCAGAATGCATCCAGGTTGGCAAGGGCAAGAGAATCGTTTCCGACGGCAGCCAGGGGCTGGTATTGGTTCGTGTAGATGTTCTGGGTGGCGCTCATTCCATTGGTTGCCAGCCAGGGAAACATGTCTTCCCAGTAAGGGATGGGCGCAACATTGGTCTGGCCGGCATAGGTGGCTTTGGCCAAAAGCGTGCCTGCCTGGAAATAATCCATTCCGGACTTTGGGTCTACGAGATCCAGCGGTTCGGCCAGGTCGAGCTGCTGCAACAAATGCCGTCCGAAAGTGCCGATGTAGTTGGCTTCCAGAGAAAATCCATGGGGCAACTCTCTCTGAATGGAGAAATCTGCTGTAACGGCGTAGGGTGTTTTGATTCTGTTGTCTACGCCCCAGGTGATCGCCATGCCGGTATTGACGTTGTTGGGTGGAGTGTAGGGATATTGAATGACGGACGGGATGTTGACGCCCTGTAATGGCGGAATCGAAGTCAGGCTGGTAAAGCGTGGCGAATTATCTACACTGTACTGGCCGGCGGGGTTGCTGATCTGTGTCTGAAGCCCGAAGGAGCCGTACTGGGCGAAGGTGTCCACGATCCCCTGACCGAAGTGGTCGAAAAACACTCCACCGCCGACGCGGACCGACGTCTTATTGTCGGGCGCAAAGACCATAGAGACGCGTGGAGCAATGTTTTTCCAGGACATGTTCCAGTACGAAGACCTGCCGTTTACTTTGCCGGAAGGGGCAAAGGACAAATCGGGCTGGTCAGCCACACCGCGAAGCATTTGGGTGTAGCGGTTGACGAACCATTGGTGAGTGTCCACAGTAGGCTGGACCTGCTGGCCGTGAACTTCATAGGGGGGCTGAAGAAATACCTGGCGGATTCCGAAAGTGAAGGTGACGTTCGGCTGTGGTTTCCACTGGTCCTGAATATAGTATTCAAGCTCGTTGGAATGGTAGGTAAGGCTGATGGGGGCCCCTTCAGGAATCGTGGTCCCGCTCTGGCCTCCTTTGCCGACTTTGAAGTTGTATTGCCCCTGGATAAATGGGACCAGCCCAGTGAGCAGACCGATTTCTTCGTTATAAGTAGTCTGGTCGCCTGAATCTACGGCGGGATAGCCGAATGCGGCAGGGTCCAGGCTGCCTCCTGTGCCTGCGATGGAACCTCCGGTGTTCAGCCACTGGATGTTCATGCTGGCGAAGCCATAGGAGTTTGCATTTGTCTGTGAGTAGTTCGTGATGCCGCGCCAGTTCACGCCGAAGGACAGAGTGTGGTTTCCGTGCGCCCAACTCGCATTATCAATTACGTTGTGCACAGGCACATTGAAAATGGTGGTGCAGCTTTGCGCCGTGGGGGATGAGACTGTGCGCAGGGTCTGGACATAAGAGCCACAATCCAGACCGGCCTGACTTCTGCCTTGCCGCGTGTAGCCGTAGCGGAAGTCATTGACGAGGGTGTTGGAGATAGTCCAAGTGTGGCCTGCTGCGAGTCCCTTGGTGTTGTCTCGGATTCTGTGCGAGGGAGGTTGTCCGGGGAACTGCTGTGTATCCAGGGTTGTATCGTCCTGAAGGTTTCCCCGGAAGAACAACTGATTGTGCGATGTGGGCGCCCAGTCAAGCCGGACGATCGTAGTGTTCAGGTTGACAGGGTTTGGCGAGGAAAAGCTGAACGAGCCGAGGTTCAGGCCATCGCCTAACGCGGCCCCATTCGCCGTTGGATAGCTCTGCAGCAGTTTGAGAACATTGGGATCCACGCCCGGTCCCCAGGGACAGGTGCCGTTTGCGGAACAGCTGGGGTCCATGACGGCGATCTGGGCCTGATTCAATTCGACATTGTTTCCGTTGCTCTGGTAATAAATATTGCCTTGCTTCAGGCTGTCGGTGGGCGTCTCCTGCGTAATCTGATAATTCTCGCGTATGCGCGAGGCCTCATAATTTACGAAGAAAAACAGCTTTTGTTTCAAAATGGGGCCGCCGACGTCGAATCCATAGGTATTGCGGATATAGCTGCCTGGTTTGTTGGGCAGGCCGCTGGCGAGTTCGGCCTGTTTGTTGAACCAGTCGTTCGCGGCAGTAGCGGTATTGCGGTTGTATTCGTACACGCCTCCGTGGAACTGGTCTGTTCCGCGTTTGGTGACGAGGTTGATCTGGGCGCCGGCGGCGCGCCCCTGGTCGGAATTCGACATGGCCGTGGTGACGCGGAATTCATCAACGGAATCGAGTGTTTCCCTGAGGACGCCGGTAAAGGCGTAACCCATCTTCTGGTCGTTATTGTCTACGCCATCTATGGTGACATTGCCCTGGTCAGAGCGGATTCCATTCACCGCGCCCGTGCGGCTGTCGTTCATATCGCTCGGGCCGCCTACCTGATTGCCGAGATACAGGACCCCCGGCTGCAGGCTGAGAAGGTCAGGCACATTGCGGTCAATGATGGGCAGTTGCTGGATCGTCTGATTACTGTAAGCATTGCCCACGCTTGCATCGGATGTGTTGAGGGTCTCAGTTTCGGCAGACACATTGACGGTCTGCGAGACAGACTCGAGGCCCATCTGGAAGTCAATGGAGGCGGGCTTGCTGACAAGCAGGTTTCCAACTTTGCTTTGGCTGCCGAAGCCAGATGCGCTGACCTTTACCGTCCATGTGCCGGGGGCCAGTTGCTGAAACTGATATTCGCCGTGCGAGTTGGTGGTGGTGCTGAGGGTCTGGCCTGTGGACTCGCGCGTGATGGTCACGGAAGCGTTGGGAACAAGCGCGCCGCTGGAATCCGTGACAACTCCGCTGAGCGATGTTGTTGCCTGTTGTGCGTTGACTGTATGAAAAACGAAGAAAAACACTGCGAATGCCAGAATGGCAGCCGCTGCAATCCGCCTGTTCATAACGCCTCCGGAGAAAAAGCCCAGGTTCGCAGGACCAGTTACCGCGGTTTCCTCTGGTCCTTTTTTCTTTGCACGAGAGTATGCGCCCGAATGGCTGGAGAATCAACAGCAAAATGAATCGTTTAAAAAAGTTTATATAGCGGAAAAGCTACTGCCCCTGGCCTTCCTGTTTAGCAACCTGATTAATGATTCTTTGTACAAAAACCACGCGCAGGTTTACGTGGCGCGCAAGATCAGGAACGAACTCGGTGATGAAGTTGCCGATGGGGTCGGTGGCCAGGGCGACCCCATAACGGGACGATGCGGCCGCCCATCCGGTTTCGCGATAGGGCACATACGCATCGCTGATGCCTTCTTCTATGGCGCCTCCTATTACGGCGGCGTAGTTGAACATACCTTTGCCGGTGTCGCTCTGGGTCCAGACCACCTGATAAATGCAGTGCGCGATGCGACGTTTATAAGAAGCATTGGGCATGCGGTGATAATGCGGGTCTTGGTGCGCAATGGATGGAACCAGGAAGGTACCGAAGAACTCGTTGGTCATGTCCTGTGTGAAGGAGACGCCGCTGAGTTTGGCCCATCCTTTCATGCCAGGTCCATAGGCGGAGTGTGAATCGGCCCCAATGGAGATTGCCGACAGCGCTCCGATGGTCAAAAGGTTGAAGGGATCTATGACGTCTTTGCCTGCAAGGACGGCCTTCTGCCGCGGTGTCATGGGGTGCGCTTCGGCGGAGTTCAGAAAGCGCTGAAATGGATCGAATGCGGGACCGCAGCTCATTCCTGGAGGTGATGTTTGCTTTGACTGCGTCTGCGCGCATGCCGGCTGTTGAGATGGAAAGGGCGAACGCGGCGAAAAGGCCGATTTTGGCGGCTGAGGGGCATTGGGAGGAAAGCTCTGTCCGGCATCTGGCGAAGATGTAATGCTGGCAGACGGCGCATCGGGCAAGTCCGTCTGTGCGTAGAGTGGGTCCCGCGCGCCCACAAAGAAGGGCACAAGGAAAAAGGCCATTTTCAAAGAAAGTAAAGGGAACGGGCCGGCATCCTTCCGGCAAAACCACTGCATACTACGTTTGACGCATAAGAGAACGTTTTTCATTCACGGCTGTGGATGGTGGTGATGGAAGATTTTTTGACGCACATCGGGCCAAAACTCTGACCATAGATTGCCGGCTGCTTCTCCCAGCAGCGATATACCCCATGTCTCAAAGACGACGGATGCCGTCGCGCTTTCATCCGGATAGTAGGCGAGCGTAAGCGCCGAAGCTATTCCATGGCCAATGACGACGGAATTGTTGAATCCACTGCTGCCGTTGTCACGTTGGGTGACAAAAACGCGTGAGGCGGCGTAGAGTCCGCGATGTGCGATGCTGCCATCGCGCTTACGGAAATAGCGTGGGTCTTCGCGCAGCAGGGCGGGGAGAATACCGTCAGAAAATGCCCTCATGCCCAGGTCGCGGATGGCCGCTGCTCCGAATCGCTGCCCGAATGCTCCGGAATCCGTCCCATATTTGGGGTGATCATCCACAAGCTGCCCCCAACCGGCTGAAAGAAATGGAGCAAACCATCCGGTAAGGCGCAGTTCTTCGTGGATAGGGAACATCAGCTTGTCTTTTGAATAAAGCGGCGGGACCTTTTCTCCCGGCTCAACAATGTCAGACCATTTTCGTTTTGCGACAGCCTGCGGAGTATTGTTCTGCGGGGCATCGGGCAACGTTTGCTGCGAGTAACAACATGCGGCAGAAAAGAGAAACAGAAAAAGTCCTGCAGAAAAGAGCTTTGATAGTTTGTGCATTGAGTCAAGGGGCGGACAAGTATTTGGAAGTCAGAATGCGAGGCGAGGATGTATGCCGTTTCAACAAAGGTAACGCCTTTGGCACCTGTGCAGGCGTAACTTATTGACCTTGCGAAAGCAGGAAAGCACACTGAAAAAGGCCAGAAGCCTTTGGGATTGGCGCGAGAAGGAGCAGCGCACACATGGCGGAAAACAAGTTTGAGGAACTCGGGCGCAAGGTGGAGCAAAAGATGAACACCGTTACGCCGCGAATCGAGGAAGAGATAAAGAAGATGATTGCGTATCTCAACGATGAAGTTGTGCCGAAGGTGAGGCAGAACTCATCGGAGACCATGCGCGCGGCCGCACAACAACTGCGCAAACTGGCCGACTATCTGGACCGGAGACAGCCTTGATGGCGTACAGAGCAAAATTCTCTTTTGTTGCGATTGCAGCAACTGTAGCGATTGCCGGATGCTCGCACAAACAGAGCGCGGTCTATGTCCCTCCTCCGCCACCCTCAGTGGCTCCAGCCCCGTCATCGCCGGCAACCACAGCGAATGTTCCGCCGCCATCTCTCGGGCCTGGGCCGGCGGCGGCAGACAGCACGGCAGATGCGGATTTTGTGGCGACGCATAGGCCCATTTATTCAGAAACAGGAATGGCAAGCTGGTATGGGCCGCCGTATCACAATCACCGCGGCGCGAATGGCCAGATTTATGACCAGAATGCGCTTTCGGCAGCGCATCGCACCTTGCCGATGGGTTCGCTGATACGTGTCACGAATCTGCGGACAGGCCAGAGCGCCGTGATGCGTGTTACCGATCGGGGGCCCTTTGTGCAGGACAGAGTCATTGATCTTTCAGTTGCATCCGCCAAAGCGGTCGGCGTGTGGAGGCCGGGGACCGCGGAGGTCCGCATTGATGTATATGCTGCGCCCAAGCCCATTGATGATGGCGGACGGTGGTGCGTGCAGATTGGCGCGTTCAGCAAAGAGAAGGACGCAGTGAAGCTGGAAGAGCACCTGGAGCACAAGTATCACACGGCGAATGTCATCGAATTTACCGGGCCAACCGGACATTGGGTGCGGATCCGTCCGCTGAACGACGATAAGAAGCGGGCGATGGAGATTGCCAAAGAAATCAGGCCGGAAGAAGGCGGGGCATATCTGGTGCGGCTGGATTAGGGGCCTGTGCGCGCTCCAACCCACATCTCTTTCTACCCCAACACGCAAAAATCAGGTGTTGGGTGGCCCCGGTTCGAGATATGGGGCATCCATTGTCATCCTTGCATGCACTTCTTTGCACGATCGAGGAGCAATCTGCGTTCGCGTTCATTGCGGGTCATGTTTGCGGCGCGCTCAAATTCGTCTCTTGCTTCTGCGAGACGGCCCAGCTTGTAGAGAAAATCTCCGCGCACGCTGGGGAGCAGATGATAGTTCTTCAGCGATGGATGATTCACAAGCGCTTCTGTCAGCGCAAGTCCGGCAGCGGGGCCAGAGGCCATGCCTACGGCAACGGCGCGGTTCAGCTCCACTACAGGTGAAGGCATGATTTGTGCGAGTTCTGCGTATAGCCCGGCGATGCGGTTCCAGTCTGTATCTTCAGGGCGAAGCGCGCGTGCGTGGCATGCAGCAATTTCAGCCTGCAGGAGATAAGGCCCGCGCGGGCCTCCCAGTGCCTGGGCGCGTTCGAGGGCCGCGAGTCCGCGATGGACCAGGAGCTGGTCCCAGCGTGAGCGGTCCTGGTCGAGCAGAAGCACAGGGCTGCCGTCAGGTGCGGTTCGCGCGGGCAGACGGGATGCCTGGATTTCCATGAGCGCAATCAGTGCCTGGACTTCCGGCTCTCCGGGCAGAAGTCCGGCGACCATGCGTCCCAGCCGCAGGGCCTCTTCGCACAGGGAAGGGCGCGTCCAGGCTTCTCCTGCTGTGGCTGTGTGGCCTTCATTAAAGATGAGATAAATGACGCTGAGCACAGAGGAAAGGCGCGTGGTCAACTCCGCCCCGCGCGGCGTTTCAAAGGGAACATGCGCTTCAGCCAGCGTCTTCTTTGCGCGCACAATGCGCTGCGCCAGTGTTGCTTCAGGAATGAGGAAGGACCGGGCAATCTCCGGCGTTGTCAGGCCGCCGATCATGCGCAATGTGAGGGCGACACGCGCTTCCGTGCTCAGCACTGGATGACACGCGGTAAAGATGAGACGCAGCATATCGTCGCCGATTTCGCCGTCCATTGCATCGAAACCGGGTTGTGCGTTCATCTGTTTTTCCTCAAGCTCGCGGCCGATCTCTTCGTGCTTGCGTTCGAGCATTGCATTGCGGCGAAAGAGATCTATGGCGCGCCGCTTGGCGGTTGTCATCAGCCATGCGGCGGGGTTTTCAGGAATCCCGGATGCGGGCCACTGCTCCAGCGCGGAAACCAGGGCCTCCTGCGCGAGGTCTTCTGCGAGACCTATATCGCGGGTGATACGCGCAAGCCCCGCAATGAGCTTCGCAGATTCGATTCGCCAGACGGCCTCAACAGCGCGATGTGCATCGGTGGCAGCCACAGCTACCGATGACATCATGTCCACAGGCTGAATTCAAGCATCTGCTTCTGTCAGCAATCCAGAACTTCACGTATCTCAAACTCGGCTTCTATGTTGCCGCTCTGGAGAGTGGGACAGCGTTTGATCCAGGCGATTGCCTCTTCTCTGGAAGCGACTTCGATCATGGTAACGCCCGCAATCAGCTCCTTGGTCTCAGAAAATGGCCCATCTGTGACCGTGTATTTTCCTCCGGACAAGTGGACGCGAGCGCCCTTTGCGGTTGGCTGCAATCTTTCAACGGCAATCAGGACGCCCGCTTTCCGCATCTCGTCGTCATAGCGACGCATTGCCTCGATGAGTTCGGGAGTGACAGGCGCGCAGGACTCCATTGTTGCATCGGACTTCCGCAGAATGACAAAACGCATGGTCAGGAATCCTCCATTGTTAGCTTCTCAGTGGAATGATTGCACGTAAACGCGGTTCACGTAGATAGATGCCGGCCCACAGCAGAATGCCGAAATATACCGGGAACAGTGTCTCGGCAAACAATGGATTTCCTACACGTAACTGTACGGCCACCGCTCCGCCAAGATAGCCCGTGAGCAGAATGGCCCCGAAGACCGCTGTGCGCGGGACTGCATACAGCAGAGTGCAAATGAGCAGGACGATTCCGGTGGCAACCGTCAGGTGGCCGGGCCAGCCCAGTTCGGCCTGTGCTTTCAGTACGGGCGCGGGCCTGAATAATTTCATCGTTCCATCCATAAGAAGAAACAGGATGGCGAGTGTGCTGAGGATGCGTCCTGTCATGACTCGTTTTCCGGAAACGCCTGTGCTGTTCACAATATTGTCCTTTCAAAGTTGAGATGGGGCTTCTTCTGCCTATATGTCGAACGGCAAGACCGCAAAACGACATCCACGGGTGAAAAAAACATGCTAGACTCACACGTTCGCCATGAGCTACGAAAACATTCTCGTTGAAATGCGCGGGGCCGCTGCCCTGGTTACGTTAAACCGTCCTAAAGTGCTGAATGCGCTGAATGTGGCAACAGTGCGGGAACTCGACGCCGCGATCGCGGAACTGGCGGGCCACAAGGAAGTCCGCGCCATTCTGCTTACAGGCGCCGGGGAAAAGGCCTTCGCCGCGGGAGCAGACATTCAAGAGCTGGCGCTGCTCCCGGCGGTAGAAGGGCAGGAGCTTGCGTTGCGCGGACAGCAGGTCTTTGACCGCATTGAGAACTGCGGCAAACCTGTGATCGCCTGCGTAAACGGCTTTGCTCTTGGCGGAGGGTGCGAGCTGGCGATGGCCTGCACCCTGCGCATTGCAAGCGAAACGGCGAAGTTCGGACAGCCTGAGGTGAAGCTTGGCCTCATTCCCGGGTATGGCGGATCTCAGCGGCTGCCTCGCCTGATTGGAAAAGGCGCTGCGCTGCGATTGCTGCTTACCGGCGAGATCATCTCTGCCGCCGAAGCCCTGCGGCTGGGTCTGGTGGAGGAAGTGGTTGCTCCAGACCAGCTGCTTGCCCGCGCTGAGCAGATTGCACAGGCGATTGCAGCGGTGGCTCCGGTTGCTGTGCAGAAGTGCATGGAAGCTGTGCATGCAGGGTATGATCTTCCCCTGCGGCAGGCGCTGGACCTGGAGGCATCACTGTTTGGGCTGTGCTGCGCTACGGAAGACAAGGCCGAGGGGACAAAGGCATTTCTTGAGAAACGGGCTGCGGTCTGGAAGGGGAAGTGACACCCCAAAAGCAGGGCTCTTCACCCGTCGGCTACGTCCCATCCTTCGTGCAAACGGCGCGCGAAGGACAGGGGCACATGCAAAAGAGCCACAAGCCCTTACGATGAGAAGAAAGCCCGCCTAATTGTTCAGCATTTCCTGAAGTTTGTTGATCATCCGGTTCAGGTCTTTGTCGGCGCGACGCTGTTCTTCAATTTTTGCGATGGAGTGCATCACGGTGGTGTGGTGCTTGCCTCCGAACTGGCGCCCGATCTCGGGCAGAGATGCTTCGGTCATGCTCTTGGCCAGGAACATCGCGATCTGACGCGGCACCACCACAGAGCGGGAGTTGTTCTTCTGTTTGAGTTCAGCGACCCTCATGCCGAACTGCTCGGCCACTGCGCGCTGAATGGCCTCGATCGTGATCTTGCGCACCTGCGTGTCAATGAACTGCTTGAGGCATTGCTGCGCAGCGGGCAGGGTGATTTCCACGCCGCTCATGCTGCACCATGCGAAAAGGCGCGTCAGCGCGCCTTCCAGCTCGCGCACGTTGGTGCGGACGTTCGACGCAATGAAGAATGCCACATCCGTGGGCAGCGTGACGTGGTCGTTCTCTGCCTTTTTCTGAAGGATGGCGACTTTGGTTTCGAGGTCGGGCGGCTGAATGTCCGCAATCAGGCCCCACTCAAAGCGCGAGCGCAGACGGTCTTCGATCTCGGCCAGTTCCTTCGGCGGACGGTCGGAGGCGATGACGATCTGCTTCATGTTCTCGTGCAGAGTGTTGAAGGTGTGGAAGAACTCCTCCTGCGTGCGCTCTTTTTGCGCGAGGAACTGGATATCGTCTATGAGGAGCAGGTCCACGGAGCGGTACTTATCGCGAAAGCTGGTCATCCGGTCGTAACGCAGCGAGTTGATCGTGTCATTGGTGAACTTTTCACTGGTGACGTAGCAGATGGCCGCCTGCGGATCGCGGCGTTTTACTTCATGGCCGATGGCGTGCATCAGATGCGTCTTGCCCATGCCCACGCCGCCGTACAGAAAGAGCGGGTTGTATGCCTTCGATGGCCGCTCGGCGACGGCCTCCGCCGCGGCGCGCGCAAACTGGTTGCCAGAGCCGATGACGAATGCGTCGAAGGTATAGCGCGGGTTGAGTTGCGCCGCTGTGGACCAGTCGAATTTTTTCTGCAGAGGACCCGGCGCAGAGACAGAGCGCTGCGCGCTCTGCGGGGCCGCGGGCGAATGGGCAGGAACAGGAGCAAACCCACCGTCTTCGCGCACGCGGACCAGCGTGGGGTCTTCCTCAGGGGTGACGAAGATGACTTCGTCAAACTCCATTTGCAGATTATCCACGGCTTCCTGAATCAGGTCGCCATAACGGTCGCCGACGTGCTGGAATTCCGGCGTGGGAATTCTTACGTAAAGCTTTTTGCCATTGATGTGGCTGAAGCGAGTAGGCTTCAGCCAGGTATCGAACGACTGACGGTTGATCTTCTTTTCAAGCGCCCCGAGGATGCGCACCCAGGGGTTCAGTGTTGCAGGAGCCGTAGCAACAAAAGACATCGCGTTTCCTTTATGGCACAGTCCAGCTCTTCAGTTGCGATCAGGCCGCCGCTCTGGCGCTTAGCGAAAACAAAGTCCCGGCCCGGATGCCTATGGCCTCCGGGGAGGGTCCGCTCTGGTATTGCCAGCAGCTTATGTGAGAGTGACTTTCGCTCTCACGGCGCGATCTGTAGAAAGCAGCAAGACGTGCAGAAAAATCTCTTGTGAACGTTGCCGATAGTAGCACAATTCAGAAGCGTTGAAACTGTTGTTTCGATGCAAATTTTGTGTCACCGGCAAAGTTGCACCAAGTGTTGTGAAAATCAGGAATTTTCGTCCTTCTTATTTTCCGTCAGCGGCATAGAATAGGGCAATATTCCCGCCGTCCGTATCGAAAAAATTAATCCTGCGCTACCAGATGGAACATCGGCTCATGGGCGCCATCGGCGAGCCGGTTTTACAGCCGAATGCTTTCTGGAATTCCGGCAGGTTGACGACGACCCCATTGACGCGGAATTCTTCGGGCGAGTGAGGATCGGTCTGCACGCGAAGGCGCAGATTCTCCGGGCGGTTGTTCTGGCACCATCCCTGTCCATAGGAGACAAAGAACTGCTGCTCCGGAGTGAGATTGGCATACTCCGGCCCGGCCTTTTTCTCGAGGTTGGTGCCGTCCTTTTGCGCGCGGTCAAGATAAGCCAGGAAGGCGAGCTTCAATCCGCCGAGGTCGGCTATATTTTCGCCTAACGTGAGTCTGCCATTCACGTGCAGGTCGTCTACAGCGACAAAGCCATCGTATTCCTTTACGATGCAGTCGGCGCGCTGATTGAATTTCTTTTCGTCTTCGGGCGTCCACCAGTCTTTGAGATTGCCCTGCGCGTCGAACTGGCGTCCCTGGTCGTCGAAGCCATGGGTCAGCTCATGACCGATGACGCCTCCGGCGTCGCCGTAATTGACGGCATCATTCTGGCTGGAGTCGAAATAGGGCGGCTGCAGGATTCCGGCGGGGAAATTGATGTCGTTCATCAGGGGATTGTAATACGCATTCACAGTAGGCGGAGTCATGCCCCACTCGCCGCGGTCAACAGGCTTGCCAATCTTGTTGATCTGACGGCGGACTTCAAAAGCGGCAGCACGCTGTGCGTTGCCGAGAGCGTCTCCGCGGACAATTGTGAGGCTGGAGTAGTCGCGCCATTTGTCCGGATAGCCGATCTTGTTGGCGACCGCGTGCAGCTTGGCTTTTGCCTGGAGTTTGGTTTCAGCGCTCATCCAGTCGAGCTGGTCAATGTCGCGGCCCATGGCCGACTCGATGTCGCGCGTCAGCTCCAGCGTGCGCTGCTTGTCCTGCGGACTGAAGCGCTCCGATACATAGACTTGTCCAAGCGCCTCGCCGAGCGCATGGTCGGTGGCGCGGACACAGCGTTTCCAGCGCGGCTGCTGCTGTTGCTGGCCTTCGAGAATTTTTCCATAGAAGTTGAACGACTCTTCATCGAGCGCCTCCGGCAGGGCCGTTCCGGGAACCTGGCGAATGGCCGCCCAGCGCAGGTAAGTTTTGATCGAGTCGAGACTGGCAGAGGCGAGCACTTCATTCAATCCGGTGAAGAAGCCGGGTTCGGTCACATTGAGCGATTGCACGGGCGGGACATCGAGCGCCCGCAGGTAACGGGCGAAGGCGAAGTCTGGCGTGCTGCCCTCGAATTTTTCCAGGGTCATTTTGTGATAGAGCGCCTGTGGGTCGCGTCGTTCTACGTTCGTAAGAGAGTGTTTGGCCAACTCGGTTTCAAGTTTCAGGACAGCTTCGGCATCTTTGGCGGCCTGCGCCTGTGGTTCGCCGATTAGCTCAAACGTGCGCGCCACATGGGCCTTATATTGTTCGCGCAATTTTACGGATTTGTCATCCGTGCGTTCGTAATAGCCTTTTTCCGGAAGCCCGAGTTCGGCCTGGTCAAATTCGGCGATTTCCTGGGTTGCATCTTTGAAGTCCTGGTCACTGCCGAATCCAAAGAAGCTGCTGATGCCGATGCTGTCCAGGTATGCGGCAAGTTCGGGCAGGTCGTTTTTGGATTTCAGGGCGGCGATGCGGTCGAGGATGGGCTGAAGTGGTTTCAATCCGGCCTGGTTGATGACGCTGGTGTCCGTGCAGGTGGCATAGAAATCGCCGATTTTCTGCTCATTCGGCGTGCGCGCGGTACCGCCCGCGGCGGCCCTTTCGAGAATAGACTTCAGCACGAGGCGGTTCTGGTTGGCCAGCTCTGTGTCCCGCCCGTAGCTGGATTCGTCGGCTGGAATCGGGTTCTGCCTGAGCCATCCTCCGCAGGAATACTGGTAGAAGTTCACGCACGGGTCAACGCTGGTGTCCATCAGGGTGGGGTCGAGGGCATGGAGCTTCTTTTCCGAAGCGTTCTGGGCGAACATTGCGAAAGGGCCTGCGAAAAGAAGGCAGGAAAGCAGAAAAAGGCGGGACAGATTCATGATGGCAATGATATCCGCAAAATACTGTTTTTATTTATCTTCTTTTTGCAGTTGTCCGCGCATTCGGATATACTTGGAAATTGCTGCGTAGAGCGTTTACCGCTTTGTCTGTAGCGCAATTTCCATTGAGATTTTGAGGAGCGCACTTCCATGCCGAAGCGCACATTTCAACCCAATCGCCGCCGCCGCTCGAAGACGCACGGTTTCCGCACCCGTATGAAGACCAAAAGCGGTGCAGCCGTCCTGTCCCGCCGCCGCGCAAAGGGCCGTCATCGCGTTGCCGTCAGCGCGGGCCATCGCGACTAGTTTCTGGTCTTCTTCCGCTGTGATTCACTCCGGTATTCCGGGAAAAGCCACAAAGCCATGCAGGAACAAGCTTCTGAACGGACGCCGCGCACGCTGCGTGGCGCTCGCCTCAGCAGGCATTCCGATTATCAGCGGGTCTACCAGCAGAGCCGGAAGTATTTCTCTGCTTCGATGACATATTTCTTTTACCGGCGCGAGGACGGCCTCCACTCCGGGCCGCGCATTGGCCTGACTGCCGGACGCGTGCTGGGAAAAGCCGTCGAGCGGAACCGCATCAAGCGGCGCATGCGCGAGGCCGCGCGGCTGAACCTCGAGCATCTGCGGGCAGATGTGGATGTGGTGCTTCATCCCCGAAGAAGCGTTCTGGAGATGGATTTCTCACGCTTGCGGGACGAAGTGGGCGAAATCTTTGCAAAGATTGAGGCGGCTGTGAAGCAAAAGGAGAAGAGCGCATGAACTCTTCCCGGCGTTCCATCGTATCTCCTGTAGCGGCCGTGCATGTGATTTATAAATTTGTGCTTTCTCCGCTGCTGCACCTGGGGGCGGGCATGTCCGGTGGCGCGTGCCGTTTTCAGCCGACCTGCTCGGAGTATGCGAACATCGCCATTCATGAATACGGCCTGCTGCGCGGCGGATGGATGGCGCTAAAGCGTTTTTCGCGCTGTCGTCCCGGCTGCGCGGGGGGCTATGACCCCGTTCCTTACACAGACCGCCAAAGCCAGTTACCATAAAAGAAGCGCTGAAGATCCCATAGGAAGTATCTCTTGGCAGAAATCCAAAATCCGAACCAGCAGGGCGGTGGGCAGGACTCGAAAACGCTGCTCACGTTCACTCTTGTTTTCTTCGTACTGTTTCTTGGCCTGCAGTTTTTTATGAAGCCGAAAAAGCCTGAAACTCCTGCGCAGAACCAGCCACAGCAGCAGCAACAGCAAAAGCAGGAAGCGGCAGACAATCCCGCGGCCTCAGCGGCTGCCCCGGTGAATGTGTCTTCAGGTCCGGTGATCCAGGCTGAGGCGGAATCCACGACGGTGGTTGAGAACGATCTATACCGTATCACCTTCACCAATCGCGGGGCACAGGTCACTTCATGGGTGCTGAAGAAATATAAGGATGACGATGGCAAGCCGCTCGATCTGGTGAACCATGCGGCGGCCGCGAAATACGGATATCCGCTTTCGCTTTATACCTACGATGCGAAGCTGCGCAGCCAGCTTCAGCAGGCGTTGTTTGTGCCGTCAGCGACAGGCAGCGTCAAAGCGCCGGGGACATTGAGCTTTGAGTATTCGTCCGGCGGCCTGTCGGTACACAAGACTTTCCGGTTTGATGGAAGTTATGTCATTCATGCCGATGTGTCTGTTACGCAGAATGGCACTCCTGTGGCTGCTATGCTTGCTTGGCCCTCCGGGTTTGGCGACCAGAACACGCTGCCGGATTATGCCAAGGCCACTGTGGTCACCGCACAGAGCGGCAAGGCCGACCAGATTCCGGCAAAGAAAGTATCTGGAGGCGAGACACTGCAGGGGCCGTTTGACTGGGCCGGAGTCAGCGACCTGTATTTCGGAGCATTCTTCCTGCCGGAAAATCCGAAAGACCTGAGTCTGGTAAGTCTGCACGATACCATTGCCATTCCGCAGAACAGGAAGAACCCTGATCCGGGCCGCACGGAAAAAGCTTCAGTACTTGGCGCTGCCATGGGCGCTGCGCAACCGTACAGTGTGCGGCTCTTTGCCGGCCCCAAGGAACTGGATGTGCTGGCTTCCGTTCCTACCAGTGGAGTGGGACTGCAAAAGGCGGTGAGTTTCGGCATGTGGGGGCCGATCTCCAAGCCGCTCTTCCTTGTCCTGCGCTTCCTGTATGAGCATGTTGTCCCGAACTGGGGCTGGGCGATTCTGATTCTGACGGTCATCCTCAACCTTGCCATGCTGCCGACGCGGTTCCAGATGATGAAATCATCGCTCAAGATGCAGCGCATTCAGCCGCAGATAGAGGCCATCAAGGCAAAATATGCCAAGTACAAGGCCACCGATCCGCGCCGGCAGGAGATGAACAAAGAAGTATTTGAATTGCAGCGGCGCGAAGGCGTGAATATGTTCGGCGGCTGCATTCCGATGCTGATCCAGTGGCCCCTGCTCTATGCTTTCTACCGCATGCTGGAAAACGTGATTGAGCTGCGGCAGGCGCACTGGCTGTGGCTGCCTGATCTTTCCGCTCCTGATCCGCTGCATATTCTGCCGATATTCTTTATCGTTTCGATGTTCCTGGTGCAGTGGCTTACGCCTTCTCCGGGCGTAGACCCTTCGCAGCAACGGATGATGGCGTTGACCATGCCGGCGGTCTTCGGGTTCATGACGTGGAATGTTGGCTCAGGTCTTGCACTCTACTGGGCGGGCAGCAATATTCTGGGCATTGTCCAACAGATGCTGATGAACCGCACCAAACTGGGTAGGGAGATGCGCGCACTGGCACTGAAGCGAGCGGCCAAGCGCGCCGGGAAGCCTGCACTCGCGCGGCGATGAGGGCCCTCAGAAAATCCATTGAAGTCTCGTGTGCGGCATTGAGACGGGATTAGCGCCAAATCCAGCCCTGATGAGATACTTAAGCCGATGCCAATTGACGATTATTCTGCCGCGGCCCAGAAGATTGCCGCGTTTCTGAAAAACCTGACTGCCCTGGGCGGACTCCGTTTGAAGTACAGAATTACGGCAGGGGCAGGCGCCGCCGATCCTGAAGGGCTGGAAGCGCGAGAAATTTATGTGGAGCTTGCTGGTCCCGATGCTTATCTGCTGACGCAGCGCGGAGGTGAACTGCTCCGCGCGTTGGAGCATGTCGCCGCCAAAATCGTCCGCCTGGAGGCAGATGAACACGACAAGATTTCATTTGACGCGAACAATTTTAAGACCCTGCGCGCGCGCGAGCTGAAGATGGCCGCAGAGACTGCGGCTGATAAGGTCCGGCGTACCGGACAGCCCTACAGCTTTGCTCCCATGAGCTCGCGAGAGCGCCGGATGTTGCATCTCGCCTTCCGCAGCTATGACGATGTGGAGACTGCATCCAGCGGCGAAGGACTGCGCCGCTATGTTGTTGCCTATCCGAAGGGACACGCGCAGGCGAAGGCGCAAATGCGCAGATAGCT
>DASRBV010000070.1:0-2858 GCA_035653455.1 Pseudacidobacterium sp.
GCCGCATTGGCTGCCGCCATGACCTCGGCGTTCTTGCGCTGATGGTCGTCAGCTGCTCCGGGGAAGGGGACCAGCAGCGCGGGCTTGCCTGCGGCCATTTCTTCTGCGACTGTACTGGCTCCGCTGCGGGAGAGGACAAGATCGGCGGCCTCAAAGCGCTTTGGCATGTCATCGAGAAAGGCATGCACCTGCCATCGTGCTGGATCGGCCCCGCCGGCAGCGTAGGCTGCCTGTGTTTCTTCGGCATGACGCGCTCCCGCCTGGTGCAGAATCGTCAGGCCCGGGACGGCCTCGAGCAGACGCGCGGCAATCAGAGGTACGACGCGGTTCAGCGCGCGGGCACCCTGGCTTCCGCCAAAGACCAGCAGATGAGGCGGGCCATCCGCAGGACGTGGCTGTAGACGGAAAAACTCCGAGCGCACCGGAATACCTGTGACTTGCGCGTTTCGGAAATACTTCAGCGCGGGTCTGAAATTTACGGCCGCGGCAGAAACATGCTTGCCTACCAGCCGGTTTGCCATTCCCGGATAAGCATTCGGCTCGACTGCCAGCGTAGGAACATGGGCGAGGATGGCAGCTATGGTTGCTGGACCGGAGGCATATCCACCCACGCTGATGACCACATCGGGGTGAAACTGCTTTAAGAGCTTGCGGCAATGCAGAATGCTCGCGGGAAGGTCGAGGAGTGTCCGCAGGCGCGTTGCCAGGCTGACATTGTTAAATTGACCCACCTGGATAAGTTCCAGATGGTATCCAGCCTGAGGTACGAGGCGGGATTCAAGCCCGCGCGGAGTGCCAACAAAGAGAAGCTCAGTCTGGTATTTCTGCCTGAGGGCCTCGGCAATGGCGAGGGCTGGCATGATATGGCCGCCGGTTCCGCCTCCCGCAATGAGAACGCGCATCATATTTCCACTTTGATAGCTGGAGTCGCATGGACCTTCGCTCATGCGACTCCTTCCACTGCTCAGCAGCCTCCACTCAAGGATGACAAATTGTCTGCTTAGACGAGTTCGTATCCAGCGAAGAAGTAGCCGATCTCGAACTTTGCGGTGTCTTCTCCATCGGAGCCGTGGATGGCGTTCTCCTCAATTGAAGCGGCGAACTTCTTCCGGATGGTGCCTTCCTCGGCATTCGCCGGATTGGTTGCTCCCATCAGTTTGCGCAGGTCGGCGATGGCGTTTTCTTTTTCGAGCACCATCACGAAAATCGGCCCTGAAGACATGAAGTCGGTGAGTGAACCGAAAAACGGGCGCTCTTTATGGACATAATAGAAGCCTTCCGCCTGCGTCTTTGAGATGGAAAGCTTCTTGATGGCAATGAGCCTGAACCCTGCCTTTTCAATCTCGGCGAGAATGGCCCCGGAATGGCCCTTGCGGACCGCGTCTGGCTTAATAATGCTGAAGGTGCGTTGGGACACCTGGTCGAATCTCCTTGCAAAAAGTGCGTTAGTTCCAGTGTAAAGCACTGTCCGGTCCTGTCATTCTTACGGCCGCGGGGACGAAGAATCCTCGCAATATAAACTCGCCAATCGCGTTCACACAGAATGACAGGCCCGCCAACTCAACGCAGCGCGTGCAGGTACTGGTAATCCTGCCGCAGCTCTTCAAGCGGATCGCCGTCGAATTCTTCCTGCTCTACAAAGTAGTGCTGAATGTTCGCTTTTTTCGCGGCAGCAAAGATGGGTTTGTAATCAATTGTGCCTTTTCCCAGTACGGTCGAAGTCCGCTCGGTAGAGTTTCCTGAAACAGGCTTCAAATCTTTAACGTGCAGCATGGAAATGCGGTTTGGATACTGATGCAGATAGTCCGCCGGATTTCTTCCTCCGGCAACTACCCAGGCGCAGTCCATTTCAAACGTCACCAGCGCGGGGTCGGTGTCTTTCAGCAGCACGTCGTAACCAATCTTTCCTTCACCGAGGTCGCGAAACTCCGGCGTATGGTTGTGATAACCCATGCGGATGCCCTCTGCCTTAAATTGCTTCCCAAAGCGGTTGAGCTGTTCTGCATTCCAGCGCCAGTCGTCCGCCGTGAGTTCATGCCGCCCGGCAGATGGATCGGCAACCGAGGGTGAAGAGCAGACAATATATTTGAGGCCCAGATTTTTCGCATACCGCAGGGTCCCTTCCGGGTCTTTTTGCAGCACGGGCATGGGATAATGCGCGCTCACGCAGCGCAGTCCTGCATCAGACATGGCCTTCTTTACGTCCTCTGCGCTGTGATCAAAGAACCCAGCGGCCTCCACTTCCTTGTATCCGATGGCAGAGAGCTGCTTCAGCGTTCCTGCAAAATCTTTAGGAAGCAGAGCGCGCACGCTGTAGAGTTGCAGCCCAATGGGCAATCCAAGCGGATTGGCAAACAACTTTGCTCCACCCACTCCAAACGCAGCCAGCGCTGCGGAACCAGTTTTGAGAAGCGACCGCCGTGAAATCTCCTGCACATGTCCTCCTTCGATTAAGGCGTTTTAGCACTCGACGGCATTGTAATCTGTTTGCTTATGGAACAGTTCTCTCTGAACAACACACAGGTTTCAAGAATCGGGCTGGGCACGTGGGCCATAGGCGGAAGCGAATGGGGCGAGGTCCCGGAAAAAGATGCGATTGCCACGTGTCTTGCCGCTTTAGACTACGGCATCAACCTGATAGATACGGCCCCGATTTATGGCCACGGACGCGCGGAAGAAATCATCGGCAAGGCCATGCGCCAGCACGGCCAGCGCGACAAATTCTACATAGCCACCAAGGCCGGCCTGGAGTGGAATGAGCGCGGAGTCTATGCGAATACAACTCCGGCGCGCCTGCGAAAGGAACTGGAAGACTCACTGCGGCGGCTGGGGACCGACTACATTGACCTCTACCAGAT
>DASRBV010000071.1:0-2889 GCA_035653455.1 Pseudacidobacterium sp.
GGTCTGGAACACCCCCTCCAGCTTTCTCCCCAGGCGCTGGCGGCCATTTTCCTGGGTACGGTTAAGAGCTGGCAGGACCCGGCCATCACCAAAGACAATCCCGGCGTGCAGATGCCGAAGCTCCCTGTGATTGTGGCGCACCGCGCCGACGGCAGCGGCACAACCAATATCTTCACCACATATCTCTCAGCCGTCAGTTCAGAATGGCAGTCGAAGGTCGGTAAAGGAAATTCCGTAAGCTGGCCGGTTGGAATCGGCGGAAAAGGCAGCGAAGGTGTGACCGGAAATATTCGTCAGTCCCCAGGGGCCATTGGTTATGTTGAATTGACTTACGCCCAACAAAATCATCTGCCCGTAGCAAAGATAAAAAACCAGGCCGGAGAATACATCGCACCCACGGCACAGGCCACAACTTCGGCCATCAATGCCTTCAGCAGCCAGTTGGCGCAGGATCCACGCACTCCGATCGTGAATCCGCCGGCCACGGCAAAGGATGCCTATCCCATTTCGGGCCTGACATTCCTCATCATCCCCAAAGACGGCCAGGGCAAGGTGAAGCGTTCCGCGCTAAAGGGCTTTGTGCAGTATGTCATCACGGATGGCCAGGCGACCGCCGGTTCACTGAGCTATGCTCCCCTGCCCGACGGCGTAAAACAATATGACCAACAGCAGCTACAGCAATTGACGGCGAATGGCCTGCCGGTGCAGTAGTCGTTAGTTGTTAGTCCCCAGCCCCCGGTACTTACTGGCAAATGGGGGCTGGGACTCGATTTACATAACTTCAGGCGCGCCAATTCCCAACCATTCCAGTGAGCGAATCAGCTCCCGCTGCGTAATCGCGGCCGTCGCCAGCAGAAATTTCTTCCGCTCCGGGTCAGGCTCGGTTAGGATGTGGTGCTTGCGATAAAAATTGCTGAACTCCTGCGCAAGCTGGAAGGCGTGTTTTGCCAGATACGCGGGTTCTGCCGTAGCAATGCATTGGTCGAGTAGCAGCGAGGTCTTTGCAGCGCGCAACCACACCTGCCAGATGCCGTCGCCGTCTTCTCCGCTAAGATACGGCGTGGCGTCTACTCCGGTAAAATCGGCGAGCGCGTGCTCTGCCGTGGTCCCGGCTTTGCGGAAGATGCTGCGCGTGCGCACAACGGCATATTGCAGATAAGGCCCTGTATCGCCTTCAAAACTTAGCGCTTCATTAAAGTCAAAGGCGATGACGGTATTGCGCGTGTATTTCAGCATGAAGTAGCGCAGGGCGCCCACGGCGATTTTCTGTGCAATCTGCTGGCGCTCTGCTGCACCCAGTTCAGGATGGCGGCCGTCTACTTCCTTCTGCGTGGCCGCGATGAGCTTGTCTATCAGATCGTCGGCCTTTACGCCAAAGCCCTTGCGCCCTGAGACTTCGATGTACGTCCGCCCGCGGTCTTCCTCTGAGATTTCGTAGCCCAGTTCTTCCGCGCATCGCGGAGTCAGCGCCACCATCTCATAGGAAAAATGCGTGTACCGGCTGGCCTGCTCGGTGTATCCCAATCCGCGCAGCGCCTCAATCACGTTCGCCTGCGGGTCAGCCTGCCGCGAGTCAATCACGTTGTAGATGGCCTGCGCTCCGCCAAAGTGTGGGTGATCCGGCTCACCCGTCTCAGCAGAAATCCAGCAGGTGTGGTTCGGATATTCGAAGAATTTGCGATAAGCGAAATCCCGTCCCAGCAGGCCGAATTTCCAGAGGTGGTAGGCGATGTCCTTGCCGACGTAGGTTACTGTTCCGTTCGAGCGGACGATGACCTTGGCGTCTTCATCGGGGCCCTGGCTGCCATTCTCTTCCGCCGCGTCTGCATCCTGAGTCTCGCGAAGCACGCCGCCTGGACGGCCAGTCCCGGTGCCAGGGCGGCGCATGACCCAGCAGCCTTTATTTTTGCCCTCTTCTTCGTAATAGAGGACACCGCTTTCCTTCAGTTGCTCAAAGGCCAGGTTCCAGAAATGCAGATGAAGGATCTCGCTCTCGCGCGGCAGCAGGTCGTATTCAATGCCCAGCCGCAGCATCGTTTCCAGATGCCTGCGTAGAATGGCCGTCGAAATGAGGTCGCCAATCTGCGCGGCCTCGCTTGTGCCCTCTTCAATGGCGTGCAGCGTATCGAGCCGAATTTGTTTGCGTGCCGCCTTCTGAGACTCGTCAGCGTCATACCACTGCGAGACGCGCGCATACAGGTCCCAGCAGTAGTAATCAATCTTTTCGCCGCGCTGCTCTAGCTGCTGCATCAGCGCCCTGACTCCATCGAGCGACAACTTTTCCAGATGCATCAGCCCCACGACGACATCGGCCACCTGCACCCCAGTGTTGTCAATGTAGTTCTGGACGTCCACTTTGTGTCCTGCTGCCCTCAGCAGCCTGACAAATGTGTCACCGAGGATGGCATTGCGCAGATGCCCTACATGCGCGGCCTTATTGGGATTGATGCTGGTGTGCTCCACCAGCGCATGAAGCGGCGTTTCCGGCGAGAGAATTTCTTTTCCGGCAGCAATCTCCGGCGCCGCCCGGCCGCGATCCAGCTTTGCATTGATGTATCCCGCCCCAGCGACTTCAAATCCCGCGAACCCTGGCAGGGGGGCCAGCTCGGCCACGATTTCTTCAGCAATTTTGCGCGGAGGCTTTCGTAACAGGCGTGCCAGTTCAAAGGCCACAGGCAGAGCATACTCGCCAAACTTAATGTCCGGAGGCTGCTCGATGGCCAGGTTTTCCAGCTCAATCTGGTATTTCACGCGCAGCACATCGCGCAGGCGGTCCAGCAGATGTTTTTGTTCTGTTAAATACACGTGGAAAGAAAAGACCAGTCAAAAGAAGTTGATTTTCCTGCCTGATTTTATCAGGCAGATGCGCGGCAGGGACTTTTGCAAAAT
>DASRBV010000072.1:0-8031 GCA_035653455.1 Pseudacidobacterium sp.
TCTTCAAGCGTGTGCTCGGAGCCGTCCTCAAGGCCGAAGCGCATCTTGATCACGCGCTCTTCCCGTGGCGTGAGCGTGCGCAGCACCTGCGAGGTGTATTCCTTCAGGTTCACGCTGATGACGGCATCGGAAGGCGATACAGCCATGCGGTCTTCGATAAAGTCGCCCAGGTGCGAATCTTCCTCTTCGCCGATGGGCGTTTCAAGCGAGATAGGCTCCTGCGCAATCTTGAGCACCTTGCGGACCTTTGCCACCGGAATGTCCATGCGCTTGGCAATCTCTTCCGAGGTAGGCTCGCGCCCCAGCTCCTGCACCAGTTGGCGCGAGGTGCGGATGAGCTTGTTGATCGTCTCGATCATGTGCACGGGGATGCGGATGGTGCGGGCCTGGTCGGCAATGGCGCGGGTAATGGCCTGACGGATCCACCATGTTGCATAGGTCGAGAACTTGTAGCCGCGGCGGTACTCGAACTTGTCTACCGCCTTCATCAGGCCAATGTTGCCTTCCTGAATCAGGTCAAGGAACTGGAGGCCGCGGTTGGTGTACTTCTTCGCAATCGAGACCACCAGCCGCAGGTTTGCCTCAATTAGTTCGCGCTTGGCCTGTTCGGCGTCCATGTCGCCCTGGATCATCTCGCGCTGGGTACGCTTCAGTTCTGCAATGGTGACGCCGGCTTCCTGCTCCAGCTTTTCGAGGTCAATCTTGCAGTTCTTCTGCTGGCGGCGGTACTCCTTCTTCAGCTCTTCGCTTTTCGAGGCGTCATATTTCTGGTCGAGCGACTTGATCTGCCGCTCCAGCATGCGCATCGAGTCCACTGTCTTGTTGACTTTGTCGAGCAGCCGCTTGCGTTCCTGGTTCGTATACTTCAGCTCACGGATAATGCGGTGCCCGTAAATCCGTTCGCGGGCAATGGCCCAACGGAGCTTGCGCTGTTCCTTTGCTTTGGTTTTCTGACCGGCAATGGCAGCCAGCTTTTCTTCAAGCTGGGCGGCCTTCTTCTGGTGCTTGACCAGAGCGTCAATCTTCGCGACTGTCTGCTTGATGCGCGCCTGGAGCACTTCTTCGGTGATCTCTTCTTCATCAAAGATCACCACTTCCTTGATGTTGCGGACGCCCCGTTTCAGGTCTTCGCCCAGCGCTACAATCTCGCGGATTACGATAGGTGAGCGCGAAATGGCCTTCATCACGCGCAATTGCCCGCGTTCGATGCGCTTGGCAATTTCTACTTCGCCTTCGCGCGTCAGCAGCGGCACGGTACCCATCTCGCGCAGATACATGCGGACGGGGTCGTTGGTCTTCTCGAGGGCCCCCGGAGTCAGGTCAAGCTCAACATCTTCGCCTTCTTCACCTTCCTCGTATCCGCCGCCGCCAAACTTGGGGCTGCCCTCGTCAAGCAGATCAATTCCCTGCGTCCCGATCGTCGTGATCAGGTCGTCGAGATCGTCCGGTGAATTCAGGTCATTCGGAATCAGGTCATTGACTTCGCCGTAAGTCAGATAGCCCTTTTCCTTCCCTGTATCAATCAGTTTCTGGATGTCATCCTCGTACTTGTGTTCCATCGCCAAGCGGGTCGTCTCCCGTGGAAAATTTCGGATCGTGTTTATGCTTGGATCGGACGAGGTGCGGTTGAGGCCATATCAGGCATGTCCCGGAGCGATCGGGTCGCAGGGTTAAAGGCGCACGTCCACCAAAGACTTTTAGAATACCACGGACGGGACAATTATCATACATTCCGCGCGTCCGGAGTTCCTTGATCCCAATGAATTAGATGTGGAAAACGGGATTTTGTTTCTGTAATCTGCTTAGGAATTACTGATTGTCCGAAAGGGCGGCGGCGTCTTCTTCCAGGCCAGCCATAACCATAACAGAATCAGCACAAAGCGCTGTTATCCGCCTTGGGCTTGCTGAAACGTGCAGCAGAAAAAGGACCGCATATCTGCCCGAAACAGAACTACTTTTATCCCTTGCAGATATGCGGAGCGGGGGCTTTTCAAAACGGCATGCGTGCCGAAAAAATCAGACCATGGTTATAGCTGTGGTAAGTGGACGTCGCCATCTGCATTCCGGCGCCCAGAGTTACGCCAACGCGGCGATGCAGCGGCCACCGGGACACGATTCCCGGAGTAACAAAATTTTGTATCTTCCCATCATTCGGGCCGCCTTTGAAAAAGGTGCTGTTGAACTCAACTTCCGGCCACCAGTGCGGATTCGCTTTCCACTGCATCGCCGTGTTCCAGGCAATCGGTCGGCCCAGTTTCCTGCTGTTGGCCACCGGTAGCGTCGCCCCCAGGGTGGATTGCACATCGAAGCGGCCGAATCCCTTTCCTCCCGCCAATGTAGGCGTGACCGTTGCATCCGTGCTGCCATTGCTGTAGCTTCCCGTTGGAATGCTGCCTCCAAGAAAGGCAGTGACGATGGCGTTATGGCCTTCCTCATTGCTCGCATAAAAGCGATACTTCATCACAAAGGAAGCATCGCCAAAGCCGTCTTTGGCCTTGCTGTTGTGCTGAATATAGGGAGGCACATTCAGCAGAAGTTCAATCCTCCGCGTCGGAATCAGCTCCAGACCTTTGCCACCTCCGTAATTCCATGTGTCCGTGTGCGTTGGCGTGATCTGCCGCATAAAGTCGGTGCGAAACTCCTGCTCAAGGCGCGGCGTTACCGTCGCCAGCGGAGTGACCCAGTGCGGCTGCTCGGCCTGTGTGCGGTTCACCCGCTCCTGCCAGCGGTTTACAAAAGACTGCTGTGCGTTGGCGGGAAAAATCGTGCACCCTGCCAGCAACGCAAAGAAAATTCTCTTATGAAAGCGGTGCAAATACGGTCTCCTCCAGTAAGCTATAGCGATTTTATATGAATCGAACCGTTATTTATCTCCAATTTATATATGTTTTCATTGGCCAATAACCCAATTCCGCTGTCCGGGGCCGTGCCCTACACATTTCGCCCGCAGAGTGGCATGCTGGAAGCAATGAATCCTGCGCCCTGGGCGCGTATCCAACCGTAAAAAGGTCAGACCACCAAAACCGCGACAAAGGACAACCGCATGTCTAAACCGCGCGACCCTGAGGACTCCAAACCGTTGTTCGGAAAATTTACCCGGCGCTCCTTCCTTACTCAGCTAGGCGCTGCCGGACTCGCCGTCACCACCGCTCCGCTGGCGAACGCCGCTCCGGCTGCTCCACAAACTGAGGCCGAAACTGCCGCTGCTGAGCCTGGGGCCATTCCGGTCATATTGAAAGTAAATGGGCAGACCCACAAACTCATGCTGGAGCCACGCGTTACCCTGCTGGATGCTCTGAGAGAGGACCTCCGGCTTCCAGGCACAAAGAAGGGTTGCGACCATGGCCAGTGCGGTGCCTGTACTGTCCACGTGAATGGACGCCGTGTGAACTCCTGCCTGAGTTTTGCCGTCATGCACCAGGGCGACGAGATCACCACAGTCGAAGGGCTTGCACAGAATGGAGATCTGCACCCCATCCAGGCGGCCTTTATTGAGCACGATGGCTACCAGTGCGGATATTGCACTTCCGGCCAGATCATGTCCGCTGTAGCGCTGTTGAAAGAGCCAATCGGCAGGGAGGACAACGATGTGCGCGAGGCGATGTCCGGCAACATCTGCCGTTGTGGGGCCTATAACAACATCGTCGCCGCCGTGCAGCAGGTGCGGCGCTCTGCCTGATCGAGAGGAGAAGACGCAATGCAGACCTTCCAATATAGTCAGGCCAAATCCCCGGAAGCGGCCGTCTCGGTTGCAGGCCAGCAGACGCGGTTTATTGCCGGCGGTACCACCCTCGTAGACCTGATGAAGCTGAACGTGGAAAGACCTGCTTCGGTCATTGACATCAACGGCCTTCCGCTCGACCGCATCGAACCCACCTCCGATGGCGGCCTGAGGATCGGTGCACTGGTGCGCAACAGCGACCTTGCCTGGAACGCCGAGGTGAAGGAGCGCTATCCGGTGCTTTCTGAAGCGCTGCTTTCCGGGGCCTCTCCTCAACTGCGAAACATGGCCACGACGGGCGGCAATCTGTTGCAACGCACTCGCTGCTATTACTTTCGTGACACGAATTACAAGTGCAACAAGCGCGAACCTGGCTCCGGCTGCTCTGCGATAGACGGCTTCCACCGCATCCACGCCATTCTGGGCACGAGCGAGCACTGTATCGCCACCCATCCTTCTGACATGGCCGTAGCGATGATGGCGCTCGAAGCCACGGTCCACACACGCGGCGCAAAAGGTGAGAGGAGCATTCCACTGAACGAGTTTTATCTGGTCCCGGGTACGACCCCGGAGAAAGAGAATGTGCTCGAACCGGGCGAACTCATCACCTACGTCACGCTTCCGGCGCTGCCGCATGGCACAAAGTCACATTATCTGAAGTTGCGCGACCGTGCTTCCTATGAGTTTGCGCTGGCATCGGCTGCGGTCGTCATCCAGACCAGCGGAGGAAAGATCCAGTTCGCGCGCGTGGCGCTCGGCGGAGTTGGAACAAAGCCGTGGCGCTCCAAAGAGGCAGAGCAGGAGCTGCACGGACGCGAGGCGAACGAGCGCACCTTCCGCGCAGCGGCAGAAGCAGCGCTGAAACCGGCAAAGCCCCTGCGCGACAATGCATTCAAAGTAGAGCTGGCAAAGCGCGTGATCGTCCGCGCCCTTCAGACAACAACCCAGACAGCATAGTGGGGCAGAAGACATGAGCACATCTATCATCGGATCAGCAGTTGGCAGGGTTGACGGCAGGCTCAAGGTCACCGGAGCAGCGCGTTACGCCGTGGACCATCCGCTGGAAAACATCGCCTATGGCGCAGGCGTTTTCAGCACAATTGCGAATGGAAAGATTGTCCGCATTGATACGTCAGAGGCCGAAAAGATGCCCGGCGTGATTGCCATTCTGTACCACGGCAATTCTGAACCTATCTATCGCCCGGCCGGGCAGTTTGAGCACAGCCGGGCCAGCGAAGCACGCCCGCCCTTTGAAGATGACCAGGTCTATTACTATGGCCAATTTGTAGCTCTTGTGGTTGCCAATACCTTTGAACAGGCGCAGGATGCGGCTTCGCGGGTACGCGTCACGTATGCCGAAGAAAAGCCGGTGGTGCATCTGGAAGACGCGCCCACAGGAGAACAGGTCGCCAACTACTCGCGTGGCAATGCAGAGAGCGCGTTTGAGAGTGCTCCCGTGCAGATTGACGAAACCTACATTACGCCTGTCGAAACGCACAATCCCATGGAGATGCACGGCACCATCGCTGTGTGGAACGGCGATAAAGTCACTCTTTATGAGACAACGCAGGGCGTCGTGAACCACCAGCAGGTCATGTCAGAGATGCTTGGCGTTCCGCTCGAGAACGTGCATGTCATCTCGCCTTTCTGCGGCTCGGGTTTCGGTGGAAAGCTCTTTCCCTGGCCCCAATCCATGCTTGCCGCCATCGCCGCGCGCCGCGTAAAGCGCCCGGTCAAGCTCTACGTGCCGCGCTCGATGATGTTCACTACCGTAGGCCATCGTCCTTATACGAAGCAGCGCATGAGGCTCGGCGCAACCAGGGATGGCAAGCTCGTTTCCATCCAGCACGATGTGCTTTCGACCACATCCAAAGTAGACACCTACGTAGAGCACTGCACATCGTCCACCCCGATGCTCTATAGCTGCCCGAATGTCAAAGCCGTGCAGCATCTGGTCCCGTTGCATGTCGGCACACCGACACCGATGCGCGGCCCCGGCACGGTTCCCGGCCTTTTCCCGCTCGAGTCCGCCATGGACGAGCTTGCCATCAAGCTGAACATGGACCCGCTGGAGCTGCGTCTGCGCAACTATGCTGAAAAGGACGAGGGCCAGGACCTGCCTTTCTCCGGCAAGCACCTGCGCGAGGCCTATCAGACAGGAGCAGAGCGCTTCGGATGGAGCAGGCGCAATCCGAAGGTCGCCTCCATGCGCAATGGTGATCTGGTCCTGGGCTGGGGCATGTCCACGGCAACGTGGCACGCAGGACGCGGTGGCGCAACTGTGCGCGTGCGCCTGAATGCCGACGGCACTGCCCGCGCATCCAGTGCCACGCAGGACATTGGCACCGGGACCTACACCGTCATCGCGCAGGTGGTCGCCGACAAGACCGGAATCCCTCTGGACAAAATTGAAGTCGTGCTCGGCGACAGCTCGCTGACTCCCGGCCCAATGTCCGGCGGCTCTACGGCAACAGCTTCCGTGATGCCCGCCGTCGCCGGCGCGACGAACAATGCTGTCAACACGCTGATCCAGATTGCGCAGCGCACGCCCGGCTCACCCTTTTATGTAAAGGAAACTCCGGGCGGCGATCCTCCCACACTGAAGATGACAAACGGGTACATTCACGCGGCAGACAAAGCGCCGGACAGCGGTGTGCCCTTTCATGAAGTCCTGGCCATGCGGCGGCTCAGCGGTATTGATGGCGAGGCGAAGACCGGCCCTGCGGAAGGCATGCACAAATTTTCCGGCCACAGCTTCGGCTCGCACTTCTGCGAAGTCACATGGGACCCAGGCATCGCGCGTCTGCGCATCTCCCGCTGGGTCACAGTTATGGATGCGGGCCGCATCATCAATAAGAAGACGGCCACCAACCAGATCCTGGGCGGCGTGGTGATGGGCATCGGCATGGCGCTGTTTGAAGAGACGCTCTACGATCCGCGCAACGGCAAGCCGCTCAACAACAACTTCGCTGATTACCTGGTCTCCACCAATGCCGACATTCCGCAGATGGAGTGTATCTTCATCGAATATCCTGACCTGAACCTGAACGAATACGGCGCTCGCGGCGTGGGCGAAATTGGCCTGGCCGGCGTGGCTTCCGCGATTACGATGGCGGTTTATCACGCGACAGGGGTGCGCGTGCGCAAGCTGCCCGTGCGTATTGAAGATTTACTGGGGCATGTGTAGGGCCGGGCACCTTTCTGGTCAATCGCGATTATCCATGTCCGAGCTGAAACAAATCGTCTCCCTCTGGCGTACCGCGAAGGCGCGCAGAGAGGAGGTCTGCCTGGCGACAATTGTGCGCACGGAAGGCCCTTCCTATCGCAAAGCCGGCACACACATGCTGCTCATCCGCGGTGGGCAACGCGCCGGCACCATCAGCGGGGGATGCCTTGAAGGCGAAGTCTCGAAGAAAGCCTGGTGGCTCACGGAAAAAGGCCCCACCGTACAGCGGTACAGCAGCTTTTTCGATGACGATTCTCCCTTGCCCTACGGCTCCGGGTGCGGAGGAACGGTCTACATTCTGCTGGACCGCGGCCCCGCAGCCCACGCCATTCTGGATGCGCTCGAATCCAGCCTGACAAAACGCATGGGATTTGTAGCCATCATAGATACAAATCAAGGAAAAACTCTGCTTGTCCAGCAAAGCAATGGCGCGGTCTTGTTCGGGGATCAGTCCGGCGTCGGGCAGCTAGCAGAACAGGCGTTCCGCGAGCGCCGCTCGCTTTATGCTCCGGATGCTCCGGAGATCTTCGTCGAATACACTGCGCCTCCGGCTGCGCTGACCATCTTCGGCGCGGGCGATGACGCCAAGCCCCTGTCTGAGTTCGCTGAACGCATCGGATGGCATGTTGTTATCGCCGATGGCCGCTCGCATCTCGCCCGAAAAGAGCGTTTTCCCGATGCAGACCGCGTGCACGTGCTTGATTACGAATCACCGGCACCGCTCAGCACACTGGACCTCGACCCGGAACACGCCTTTGTCCTGATGACCCACAGCTACGAGCAGGACCGCGCTCTTTTGCGCGAGCTGCTGCCGCTCGCGCCCAAATACCTCGGCGTCCTCGGGCCCCGTGCGCGCACCGAACGCATCGTCTGCGAAATTGCGGATGCGGTCCATCTCTCGCCGGAAGAGTGCCTGGCCCGGCTGCATTCTCCTGTTGGGTTTGACATCGGCGCGCACTCGCCGGAGGGCATTGCGCTTGCCATCGCTGCTGAAATCTTCGCGTCCCTGCAGGAACGCGGGCCTGCAAACCAGAAGTACCATCATCTTCTTCATGTCAGTAAATGACTGCGCCGCCATCGTGCT
>DASRBV010000073.1:0-21493 GCA_035653455.1 Pseudacidobacterium sp.
GTGTTCTTGTTCTCGGGCGCGGTCGGGTCTACGCCGAAGTCCCAGACATCCAGGTTCACTTCTTCGGGGGAAAGCAGTTCCATCAAAGCGTATTCACCAAAGCTAAGCGGTTCCTTCGGGACGACTTTCATCCAGTGGCCGCCGGGAAGTATCTGTGAGTTTGTCTCAACAATGTTTTCCGAATGAGAGACCTTCCCGATCATGCTGATGTTCATCGCTGCTACCACACGCAGATTGCGCCGCGACTGCACGCGCACAATCACGTAGCGGCTGGCGGGTGAGCTGTAGTTGTGCGGGTCTTTTTTAGAGCTGGCCCCGTGCGTGTCTATTTTCAGGGCATCGTCGGGAGCTTCAGCGTTGTCGTCCCCGGCGTCCAGGCTGACGTATAGCTCCGGCTGGCTTACGTGTAGCTGGATTTTCGAACGGGCGCCTTCAATCTGGACCAGTTGTTTCGTTCCGCCCATCGGATTGATGGCCGCCTTCAGCACATTGTGACCGAGATTTTTGTTGATGTCGCCATTGCTCTGTTCCAGCCGGACCAGCTCCGGCGTTCCACGAAAGGTATCCAGCACCCAGACGCCGCTTTCATCCGGCAGCCGCAGCCCGGGAGAAACGACGGGCATACGCGCCTGTTCGTTGGCGCGGTCTGCGGCAGCTTCTTTGTCTATCGCGGCGGCATCGTTCTGCGCCGCGGCCTCGGCAGCGGCTTCCTGCGCGGCCAGCGCTTCCGGAGAATGCTCCTTGTTCCACTTCTCGGTGGCCGGCCAGTCTACAAGCTCTTTGGGGACCTCCTCCCATTCGCCTCCGCGCTCGGCGCTCTTGTAGCGAACACGATCGCCAACCACTTGGTAATCGGTCACAACCTGATAGGAGCCGTCTTTGAGAATGAGACGTTTGTTTGCTCCTTCTCCCAGAGCAGGAAAGACCCAGGCGAGCACGAGAACAAGCAAAATGGAGGCAGAGCGCTTCATGCTGTTGATTTAGACGCCCCTGTATCCCGCAGAGTCACGGGGCGTTAAGAATCATCTTTCATTCTCTTTCAAATCACGGTAAAATCAATCGTGCCTACCTGGTACGCCAATCATTACAACAGGAAAAAGGTGAAGCAGCGATGTCCGCAAAGTACATCTTTGTGACCGGCGGAGTTGTGTCCAGCTTAGGGAAGGGTTTGGCGGCCGCCTCCATCGGCTGCCTTCTGGAAGCGCGAGGGCTCAAGGTCAACCTGATGAAGTTTGACCCTTACCTGAACGTGGACCCGGGGACAATGTCTCCCTTCCAGCACGGCGAGGTCTTCGTCACCGACGATGGGGCCGAGACCGACCTCGACCTCGGACATTACGAGCGCTTCACCCACGCGAAGCTCACGCGCGACAACAATCTCACTACTGGCCGTATTTACGAGCAAATCATCACTAAAGAGCGTCGCGGCGACTACTTAGGCAAGACTGTCCAGGTCATTCCGCATGTCACCAATGAGATCAAGAACGCTATGCGCAAGGTCGCGGCTGACTGTGATGTTGCTCTGGTCGAGATTGGCGGCACGGTTGGCGACATTGAGTCGCTGCCGTTTCTTGAGGCCATCCGCCAGATGCGCCAGGAGCTGGGCCGCGAGAATACGGTGTTTGTACACGTCACACTCGTTCCCTGGATCAGTGCCGCTCAGGAGCTGAAGACCAAACCGACGCAGCATTCGGTAAAGGAGATGCTGTCCATCGGGATCCAGCCCGACATCCTGCTCTGCCGCAGCGACCGCTTTCTCTCCAGGGAAATTAAGAGCAAGATTGCGCTCTTCTGCAATCTGGAAGAGCAGGCCGTCATCACTGCAAAAGACGTAGATTCCATCTACGAGGTGCCGCTTTGCTTTGCCCAGGAAAATGTGGATGCTCTGGCGCTCAGGTATCTGCACATTGAGGCCCCCGAGCCGGACCTGACGCGCTGGAAAGACCTTGTTTATCGTTGCTATCACCCGAAGGACGAAGTCTCCATCGGCATTGTCGGTAAGTATGTTGAGTACGAAGACAGCTACAAATCTCTGAAAGAAGCGCTCGTCCACGGCTCTCTCGCACATAATCTGAAGCTGCGCGTTACATGGATCGAGGCCGAAGGACTTGAAGGGCCGAACTACGAAGAGCAGCTCAAAGGCTTTGACGGCATTCTCGTTCCCGGAGGATTTGGCAAACGCGGGATCGAAGGTATGTTGAACGCCATCCGCTATGCGCGCGAAAACAAGGTGCCGTATTTCGGAATCTGCCTGGGCATGCAGACCGCATGCATTGAGTTTGCGCGCAATGTGTGCGGTCTGGCCGAGGCCAACTCCAGCGAATTCGATCCGGCCACGCCGCACCGCGTCATCTACAAGCTGCGTGAACTGATTGGCGTAGAGGAGATGGGCGGCACGATGCGCCTGGGCGCGTGGACCTGCATTCTGCAACCGGATTCGTTGGCATACAAAGCTTACGGTTCGACAGAAATCAGCGAGCGCCATCGCCATCGCTATGAGTTCAACCGTGAATATGAGGCGCTTCTGACCGGAGGCGGCCTGCGCATCACCGGCACCACTCCCGATGCCACTTATGTGGAGATTGTCGAAATCCCCGGACATCCCTTCTTCCTGGGCTGCCAGTTCCATCCTGAATTTAAATCCAAGCCGCTGGAACCACACCCACTCTTCAGCGCGTTCGTTAAGGCGAGCTATGAGAACAGAATGAGTGGCGCTACGCAGGAGCAAACAGAAGAAGAACGGGTCCTGAAGTCCTGAGTTTGGTCTGGCAGATTTCAAGGCCTGCCATTCATCGGGAATCCTGCTTATGCCATCTAAGCTGGCATGAGAATTCACTCCATCCTGGATCCAGTGGAATACGAGCACCGTACCAGCATTCCAGCCATTCTTCTTACCCTGCTGATTGGCCTTGTTCTGGGTGCTGCGGCGCTGGTCTGGTTTGTGCGTCATCCAAAGAATGGCTTCTGGAATGAGATGGCCGCACGGATCACCGGACGCAGTCTTGCGCTCGATTCATCCCTCCCTACCGTCGTCTCCAAAATCCAGCAACTCCAGCGGCTAGAGACCGTGGTCTATACCATGGACAAAGTGGAAGAAGGCTCACGCGAATCCTCCTATCTGCCGAATTTCCTTGCCGGAGACAAGCTGCTGCTTGTGGTGCATGGGCAGACCGTCGCAGGAATTGATCTGAGTCAACTTAAGGCCAGCGATGTGCAGATAGACGGACGCTTTGTGCGCGTGCATCTGCCGCAGCCCGAGGTCTTTTCGACAACCATTGACAACACAAAGACGCGTGTCTACTCGCGCGAGACAGGGCTTCTGGTAGGTGCTGACCCTGACCTTGAAACCGAGGTACGCGCCAAAGCGCAGCAGGACCTGCAACAGGCAGCGCTCGACGACGGTATTCTGGAAGCAGCCCACAAAAATGCTGCCGCCACAGTCACCACCATGCTGCTGGGTCTGGGATTCGAACAGGTCCAAGTCCAGTGATCGCGGGCTATCCGGCAAATCCTGCAAATGGGTCTTCGAGCGAGGGACTCTGCGGCGTAAACAGCTCTGCACCGTTTTCCGTCACGTGCAGATCATCTTCGAGACGTACGCCAAACTCTCCGCGAATGTAAATGCCAGGCTCATCTGACAGCACCATGCCCGGTTGCAGCTTAGGCTCCAGCTCCCATCCGAACATGTTGTTCTTCACAAAGTAGGGCCACTCGTGCATGTCCATACCGATGCCGTGCCCCAGCCGGTGCGTGAAGTACTTAAATCCTGGGCCGAATCCCGCGTCCACGATGACCCTGCGCGCGGCCGCATCCACGTCCGCGGCAGCCACGCCCGGCTTTGCCGCCGCCAGCGCAGTGGACTGCGCGCTGTGCACAATCTCAAAGACGCGCTTCATCTTGTCGGTTGGATTGCCCAGAACGAATGTTCGTGTAATGTCTGACCAGTGGCCCTCGACCGAGCAACCGTCGTCGAGCATCAGGATCGTGCCTTCGCGGATGGTCTGCACCTGGTCCGATCCATGCGGCAGGGCCGTGTATTCACCGATATTCAGGCTGGCTTCGCCTTCAAATCCCACCTTCTGGTACGCTGCCTCAATCAGCTTCTCTACATCGCGTGTTGTCATTCCCGGCTGGAGGGACTGATACACAGCGCGGTAGACAAGCAGCGTTGCGCGGCACGCCAGACGCATGCAGTCCAGTTCGTGCTGGCTTTTGATCATGCGGCAACCGGCGGTCACCGGGACAGCGCTGGTCCATTGAATCTGCGGTCCGGCTTTCTGGAGGCTGCTTGAGAAAATATATTTCATATTTTCGTCGAGGCCGACCGTGCCGGTTGCAATGCCTCGGTCTTTCAGGCCTTGGATGGTCAGCGCGAACGGGTCCTCGTCTTCCTGCCACGTCAGAATGTCGGCATCTTTACCAAATGGCCCTGCCGTAAGAAGATCGCGTGCGCGGTCCTCCTCAAATGCCGGACAAACCAGAAATGGTCTGCCCTTCGCTGTCAGGGCCAACGCCCACAGGCGCTCGCTTCCATCCAGCCGGACATTGGCAAAATACTCTGAAGAAGTGGAATGATTCGCCAGCAGAACGGCATCTATTTTGTTGGCCGCCATCAGCTCTTTGGCCCGCTCGATGCGGGCGAGGCGCTCGTCATTTGTAAACGGTCTTGCCTGTGAAGAAAGATTGGGCAGCGCAGCAATGGCAGGTGGTACGGGATGCGTACTCTGGGCCATCAAAGGCCGGCTTAGTCCAAAAACGGCAGCAGCCGAAGAAAGATGAAAGAACTTCCGGCGGGAAAACATGGCTCCATGCTACACAAAGTGCTCTGGATTCGGGTCTTTTTGGTGGAGCCAGGCGGGATCGAACCGCCGACCTCCTCGTTGCGAACGAGGCGCTCTCCCAGCTGAGCTATGGCCCCGAATAGGTGGGTGAGAACTGCTTTTAGTGTAACAGCGCAGTGACGATTCGCAAAGTTACAGCCAATTGGAGGCGCGGGTCGGAATCGAACCGACGCATAAAGGTTTTGCAGACCTCTCCCTTACCACTTGGGTACCGCGCCCTGGACAGGAAATCTTACTTCAGAAGGCGACTGTGAAGCCAGTCTGCGCGGAGTTTTTTCTTCGGCTGACTGGAGCGGGAGACGGGATTTGAACCCGCGACCCTCGCCTTGGCAAGGCGATGCTCTACCACTGAGCTACTCCCGCAGGATTACTTTTTGAGTATATCGGTTGAGGGAAGTACGGTCAAACCTCGCGCTCCATAACTGCCGTCCTTACCTTGTATCCGGACACGGCAAAATACAGCACAACCAGATAGCAGGCAAACGGAACAAAGAACGCGCTTTGAATGTTTGACAGGTCCGAAATTTTTCCCATGAGAGCAGGGAAGACTGCACCGCCGAGAATGGCCATCACCTCGAGCGAAGAACCACGTTTGGTGTAGGGGCCAAGATGCCGGATGCTCAACGCAAAGATGGTCGGGAACATGATGGAGTGGAAGAAGCCCAGGAGTACGATTCCGGCAAGCGACAAGATACCATGCAGGAAAATTACCGGTATGACTGAGGCAATGCAGCCAACAGCGAAGGCGGCCAGCATGTGCGCCGGCTTGATTTTCTTCATCAGTCCCGAGCCAGTGAAGCGTCCAATCATAAAGCCGACAAGATGCAGCTTGAGATAATTCGCGGCAGTCGTGTCCAGCGTGCCCGGATGTGTGTGCTGCACGTAGCGAATGACGAAGCTGGCCACGCCCACCTGCGCACCGACATAGCAGAACTGTGCGGCCACGCCTTTCAACAGGTGCGGAAAGGCCAAAATACCTGAAAAGCGCGGTGACTCTTCTTCAGCTTTTTCTTCCTGGATCACAGGCAGCTTTGCTGACCAGAAGATAAGCGCCATGACCAGAAAAATTCCGACAATCAGCAGATAGGGCAGACGGACGACATCGGTCTCTGATGCCGCCGCTGAATGGGCGCGCGAAAGAATCAGTGCCGAACCAAAAATGGGAGTCACAACTGCTCCCACTGCATTGAAGGACTGCGCCAGGTTCAGCCGGCGTTCGGAAGACTCCGGAGGCCCGAGAAAGGTGACGTAAGGATTCGAGGAGACCTCAAGAAATGACTGTCCGCAGGCCATAATGAACAAAGCAATGAGAAAGACCCAATACATGCGGACAGCCGCCGCGGGAATAAAGAGAAATGCACCTGTCGCGCAGATGATCAGGCCGCAAACGATGCCGCGCTGGTAGCCGATGCGCTCCATCAGACGGCCGGCGGGCCACGCGGCAAGGCAATATCCACCGAAGAAGGCCACCTGCACGAAGGACGACTGAAAATCTGTAAGATGAAATGCGCCCTTCAGGTGCGGGATGAGAATGTCATTCAGGTTGACGCCTACCGCCCACAAAAAGAACAGGCTGGTGATGAGCATAAGCGGCGCAATGAAGCGCCGCTCCGTCAGTGGGCCGCCTGTTTGAGGCGTGGATGAAGATGAGACGCGCGTGACTCCCATGAGTGTTGATTATTCTCCGGCCACTACAGGATTGACTAATTGCCCAAGCCCTGCAACTTCGCACGTGACCGTTTCACCAGGCTTGAGCCAGCGCTGCGGTGTGCGTCCCAGGCCAACGCCTGCCGGGGTCCCTGTGCTGATGATATCTCCGGGCAACAGAGGAACAATAGACGAGATATACGCAATCAGGTCGGGCAGCTTGAAGATCAGCTCGCGCGTGTTCGAGTGCTGGAGGACCTCGCCATCAATGGAAAGCCGGATGTCCAGAGCATGCGGATCAGCAATTTCGTCTTTGGTGACAATCACGGGACCAAGCGGAGCGAAGGTGTTGAAGCTCTTACCCAATGTCCATTGTGAAGTAGCAAGCTGCACATCGCGCGCGCTTACGTCATTCAGAATGGTGTAGCCGAAGACGTATTTCTGCCAGTCTTCCCTGCGAATGCGAAAGCCGTCCTTGCCGATGACGCAGGCGAACTCCACTTCATAATCGGGCTGTGCTGACGTGGAAGGAAGCTGGATGGCCTCACGGTCGCCAATCAGTGCAGACGGCAGCTTCAGAAACACAGTCGGGACCTTGGGAATCTCCATCTTCGATTCGATGGCGTGGTCGCGATAGTTCAACCCAATGCAGAAGATGCGCGGAGGATCAGGAATCGGTGCCAGAAGTTTTACTTCCTCCAGCGAGAAGCGCGAGGCAGCAGCCGTCGCCAGTTCTTTTGCCGCGCTGAAGGCTTCTGCTCCGCCCAGAATAATGGAGAGCACGCTGCGAAAGCGGGAAGAAAGGTCTACGACCGCATCGTTGACAAGCGCACCGGGACGGGAATTACCGTCGCTTCCGGTAAAAGTAACGAATCTCATTTTTTAACTCCAGACACGTCCGGTGGGATAAGCATAATCGCGCAGTGTCTCCGGATAAATCTCTGCGCTGTAGCCAGGTTTTTCCGGCAGCACGTAATGAGCGTTGCGTATCCTCACCGGGTCAGTAAAATGTTCGTGCAGATGGTCTACGAACTCCGTCACGCGGTCTTCCAACGTATTAGAGACACGCAGATAATCGAAGACCGAAAGATGTTGCACATACTCGCACAGCCCCACGCCGCCTGCGTGCGGACATACAGGAACATTGAACTTTGCCGCAAGCAGAATCACCGCGAGGTTCTCGTTCACTCCGGCAAGACGGCAACTGTCAATCTGGCAGACATCAATGGCCTGGGCCTGCATCAGTTGCTTGAACATCACGCGATTATGGCAATGTTCTCCAGTGGCGATGCGCACATTGGGCACTTCGCGCCTGATGCGCGCGTGTCCGAGAATGTCATCGGGACTGGTTGGCTCCTCCATCCACCACGGGTTGACTTCCGCCAATGCCCGCGTGCGCTCGATGGCTTCCGCCACGTCCCATTTCTGGTTGGCGTCCATCAGGAGCCTGCGGTCCGGGCCGATCTTGCTGCGTACTAAGCGCGCCCGGCGCAGGTCATCTTCCGGGCGTCCGCCGACCTTCAGTTTGAAATGTGTCCAGCCTTCAGCCAGCGCCTTATCGCATAGATGCTCGATTTTCTCATCGCTGAAGCCAAACCATCCGACAGAAGTCGTATAGGCCGGATACCCGGTCTGCTGCAATTGTTTCACCCGCGCATCCATGCCCGTTTTGCGCTCGCAGAGCATCTGCTTTGCTTCCTCAGGAGTAAGCGCGTCGGTGATGTAGCGGAAATCAATCGCCCGTACAATTTCTTCCGAATCCATGTCCGCAAGCAGCTTCCAGAGCGGCTTGCCTTCTACGCGAGCGTAGAGGTCCCAGACCGCGTTGATGAGCGCGCCAGTGGCCAGATGAATGACGCCCTTCTCCGGGCCGAGCCAGCGGAACTGGCTGTCAGAAGTTAGTTGGCGATAAAACGCGCCGAGGTCGTCTGTAAGTGCTGAAAGCGGACGTCCAACGACAAAGCGCGAAAGATATTTGAGTGCTTCCACACAAAGCTCTGTCCCGCGCCCCAACGTAAAGGTAAGCCCGTACCCACTTGGTCCGTGGTCTGTTTCCAGAATGCAATAGGCCGCCGAATAGTCGGGGTCTACGTTGACCGCGTCCGAGCCAATGTGGTCCCGCGATGTAGGAAAGCGCAGGTCAATCACGCGGGCGTTGATGATCTTCACATCACTACTCAATGAAATGGTTCTCCTTACTTAAGCAGCGGTCCACCCGCCATCTATCGTCAGCGCAGAGCCGGTCATGAACTCGGCTTCATCTGAACAGATGTAGCGCACCATGGAAGCAATCTCTTCCGGTTTGCCCATGCGCCCCATCGGCTGCCGCGCATTCAGTTCGGCAATCATCTTGTCTTTCTCATGTGCGTGATACTTGTCGAGATAACCTTCCACAAACGGCGTATACACCGTGCCCGGACAGATGCAGTTCACGCGCAGTTCTTTGGGATAATCCACCGCGAGCTGGCGCGTCATGGCCACAACCGCGCCCTTCGTTGTGCAGTAGGCAAAGCGCTGCTTCACGCCCACCAGTCCAGCAACAGATGCGATGTTCACAATCGAGCCCCGGCTTTTCAACAGCAGCGGAAACATTGCCTTCGTGACCAGATAGACCGACTTCACGTTGACTTCCATCAGCCGGTCAAAGTCGGCTTCTTCTACGTGCGCAATGTCGCCCACATGCGCAATGCCCGCGTTGTTTACCAGAATATCGAGCTTCTCAAGTTGTGCGGCCACGGACTCAATGGATGCGCGTTTGGTTACATCCATCAGCGCGGCCTTTGCATTTGGCAGTGTGCCGGCAAGTTGCTGTGCTTTTTCAAGATTGATATCAGCAACAGTTACAAATGCTCCGGCGCGGGCCAGCTCCCGGCATGTGGCCTCGCCAATGCCGCTGGCGCCTCCGGTGACGAGCGCGTATTTTCCGTCCAGACGAAATGCTTCTTTTCCTTCATTCATCGAAAGTTAATTCCCATTTCTGTGATGCGTCGCTGCGCTTTCTTCAGGATTTCTGCGGATGGCGTTTGTGTCGTCAGCGCTTCCATGGCGACATCGTTCAGAATTCCGGCGAAGGCCGGCAGATTGCGGCTTCGCGGAAGCCTGCGCGCGCCGAGCGAAACTTCTTCGATTCTGCTGTAAGCAGGTGCCTGCTTCTGTACTTCATGATTACGCCACGTGGAAAGCCGCACACCGACTGTGCCGTGCTTCACAATGCCCAGGTCAAGTTCTGGCTGCATCAGAAAGTGGATGAAGTCATAGGCGGCCTGCTTGTGCTTGGATCCTGTGCCGATCCCTAGCGTCCAGAAGACAGAAAGCGATGCGGCAGGTTTGCCTTCTTCCGCCGGAATCGGCGCAATCGCAACCTTGCCCCGCAATGGTGAGCCGGGGCGGTCGCAGCGCGCGGCAAAGCCAAACCAGTTGACCATCATGGCCACTTGCCCGGAAAGAAAGACATCGCCCGACCGCGTAGAATCATACTTCTCAGCGTCCGGGTAGCACATTGAAGCATCGCAAATCGTGTTGCGGTAGAAATCGAGCGCAGAGATGGCTTCGCGTGTATCAAGAAGCGCGTTGCCATCCTTGTCTTCAAATTCTCCACCCCGGCTCCATAACTGGAGCGCGAAATCATACAGCGTGTTGTGCCCGTCCGGGAATGCGGCGAAAAGTGTCCCATATAAATTCTGTTCAGGACGTGTGAAGAAGTGGGCAATATCGCCGAACTGCCTCCAGGTGACCGGCGGCTTCAATTCGTAACCGTATTTGTTACGAAAAGCCTGTTGCTCTTTCGGGTCTTCCAAAAGGTCGCGACGGTAAATAAGGCACTCTGGCCCATCATGCCAGGGAAAACAGTACAGCTTGTCTCCAAAGTAGAGTGGATCCACAATCGAGCGTGCCCATCCCTGTGGCCAGTCGAGGACCGGCTTCCGCTGCATGTAAGGCGTCAGCTCTTCCAGTGCACCTTCCTCTGCGGCTTCGGCCAGCCAGTCAGTGGTAATATAGCCGATGTCCCAAGTTCCATTGCGAAGACCATGCTTCTCAAACAATTCTGCATGTAGCTTGTGCAGATCAAGAGGCACCGGCTCAAATTCCACATCCGGATGCGACGCGCGATAGAGGTCAATCTCTTCGGCAAGCGCATTTTCAAAATCAGAAAACTCACGAACGGCAATGCGTAGACGTATTTGCGGCATTATTCACCTCGGGAGCGGAACTCCGTCGCGTTCACTGGAAATGTATGCGGCCTCGACCGTGCGCATCGTGTCTATGGCATCTTCTACGCTCGTGGGCAGAGTATTCGTTTCTCCGCAGATATAGGCCTGCAACGACCCCATGGTGCCAATAAATGCGTCAGGGAACCAGTTGCCTTCTGTCTGCAATGTTTGCCATGCTTCACCGCGTCCGGCCATGCTGAGTGAATCAGGCTTCCCCTTGGGGTAATCAAGGTTCACGCCCATGACGGCGCGCAGCGCGCCTTCCGTGCCTTCCCACTGCACATAACTCTGCTGCGAGTCCTGATACTGATGTCCGTGGTTTGTGGCGATGTACACGCGCTTCCACTCGCCATAATCGAGTGTAATGACGCTTTTGGTGGCGGCGAGCTTTGCCGTCAGGGGATTGCGCACCGTCTTTGCCAGCACCCGCTCAGGATTTCCAAACCATGAGCGGACAAGGTCTACATAATGAATGCTGTGGTACAGGATTTCCAGGCGCGGAGCGGTCGCTAGAAATGTCCACAAATCCCACGGCATATAAACACTTACGACCACTTCCATGTCATGGATTTCGCCCAGCAGCCCGGCATCACAGATTCGCTTCGCTGCCAGCATGACCGGAGCATAGCGTAACTGAAAGTTCACTGCCGCGGTCAGTCCCTTCTTGCGAGACAGCGCCAGAATCTGCTTGGCCTCTTCCAGAGTATTTCCCATCGGTTTCTGGATCAGCACGGCCGCGCCATCTGGCAGATGCGGCAATACGTCGAGGACCGCGCCCGCCGGGACCGCCACATCAAAGACGCTGTCCTGTGGTGATTTGCTGATGGCCTCCGTGATCGAAGTTGTGGCCAGAGGCACAGCAAACTTCTGTGCTACGGATGCCGCCCGCTCCTGATTTGCATCCACCAGCGCAGCAACGGGAAATCCCGCCTTCCGGTAAGCAGGCAGATGCGCATCGTGCACAATGCTGCCTGCTCCAATCACAACCACCGGACGTGGCTTCTTCGGCAACGGTGGCATGGCACCGTGCAGCGCCTGCTGCCGTAAATCAAAATGCATGTCCATCAGAAATATCTGGTGTTAGATTTCTACAAATAAAAACATATGTTTGTCAATAAAATTAACTGGCACCTTCCTATTCAGAAGGTGCCAGCTTGAAGCTATAGGCATATTCTCCCGGGGCCTGTGACGGAAGATCGAGATGAAGGCCATCGTCTTTTTGCTCAAAGTGAATGGCAGCATTCGATCCCAGCAGCGAGACAGAACCAACTTTGAATCCGCTGCCCGTATTCAGAGAATGGATCGTCAGATGCCCATCCGTGGGCCAGCCCAGAGCGATGGCATACACTGTCTTGCCTTTGGTGGTGAAGCGAATGTCCTGCGGAGTGTACGGCTGGGTCGAAGTGTCATGGAAAGAGCCTGCGACTACCTTCGTAGGCCCTTCTCCATAGATGGTCCAGGGTCGCGTGCCGTAGATGGCTTCGCCGTTCACCTTCAGCCACGCGCCCATCCTGCGCAGAATGTTCGCAGCTTCGTCCGGAATCGTGCCGTCGGACTTAGGCCCGATGTTCAGCAGAAGATTGCCGTTTTTGCTTACGATGTCCACCAGTTGCCATACTAGGCTTTCCGGAGACTTATACGTATCACCTTTCACATAGCCCCAGGACTTGTCGCTCACGGACGTATCGGTCTGCCAGTGCTGTGGACGAATGTGGTCCAGTTGTCCGCGCTCGATGTCGAGGACGGTTGTGCCATCGGGAAAGGCATCATTTTTGCGATAGAGCACTACCTGCTGGCCATTCTTCGCGGCCTGGTTGTAGTAGAACGCCGCAAAACGCTTCAGGTAAGGCTGAAAAGTGTCCTGCTCCACCCACCAGTCGAAATAGACCAGCTCAGGATGATAGCGCTCGACAATCTCAGCGCTGCGCGCGAGCCAGTCGTCGAGATATGCTTTGTCCGGATGCCCGGTGCCGTTCTTCTCCGGATCAATGCCCACGTGCGCCGGTCCATAAAACGACGCGTACCTCGGGTCCTGTACATCAGAGGGGAACTCACGTCCTCCATTCATAAACCAGTAGTGCTCGGCGCGATGCGAAGACGCGCCAAAGTGCAGGCCTTCCGCCAGGATGGCACTGCGCAGCTCGCCGATGATGTCGCGTTTCGGTCCCATCTTTGCGGCATTCCAGTCACTCAGGTCAGATTTGTACATCTGGAAGCCATCATGGTGCTCGGCAACAGGAATCACATACTGCGCGCCTAACTCCTTGAAAAGAGCGGCCCATGCTTTGGGATCAAAGTTTTCCGCGTGGAACATGGGAATGAAGTCTTTATAGCCAAATTTGGTTTGCGGGCCATAGGTTTCCATCTGGTGCCTGAACTCCGGAGTGCCCTGCCGGTACATATTGCGCGGGTACCACTCGTTGCCAAAGGCCGGGACCGAATACAATCCCCAGTGGATGAAGATGCCAAACTTTGCGTCCTGATACCACTCAGGAATCTTGTATCCCTTCAGCGAGTCCCAGTCGGGTTGGAAAGGCCCTTCGTGCGCAGCCCTGTCCACAGTGGAAAGAAATGCCTGTCGCGTCTTATCGAACTTGCTTACAGATTTCTGCCAGATCAGATCATCCTGATTAGGCTGCTGCGCAAACGCTGTAGCGGATAGCGCGACCAGTGCGGAAGCCAGCCATCCCGCTGGGCGGGAAATCTTCATGTGTATCTCTCCGGAAATGCGAAAAAGAAGATGCCTTATTTTTATACGCTAAAAGCAGTTTTGATGAACAATTTTGTTTTTGGGTCCGCGGACTTGTCCGTTTACAATTTCTGCTAATAAAAAAATCCTGCTGTTCAGGAAATGCAAGTTGAAAACAATCAAGCGACGCTATCCCACTCCGGCGCTGGAAAAAGGTCTCGACATCCTCGAACTGTTTGCGCACGAGCCTTCCGGCCTGACCAAGAGCGATGTGGCCCGGAGGCTCAACCGCACAGTTTCTGAGATATTCCGTATGCTGCTCTGTCTGGAAGAGCGCGGTTATATCGCTCGCTCTGAAGATGACGACCGTTTCCGGCTAACGCTGAAGATGTTTCGCATGTCGCTCGAATATCCTCCAACCAAGCGGCTGGTTTCAGAAGCGCTGCCCATTATGCAGGAAGTGGTGCATCAACTGAACCAGTCTTGCCATCTCGGCGTACTTGAAGCAGGTCAGGTGGTGATTGTGGCGCAGGCTGATTCACCCATCAGTCCGGGCTTTTACGTAAAGGCCGGCTCGATTGTGGACTTAATGCACGCCGCAACAGGGCACGTCATTCTCGCGCATCTTCCCCAGGAAGCGCGAGAACGCGCCATTACAACCTGGCAGTACAACACTGGAAACCGGGTCCCCAAAGACCTCGACGAGCACCTTGAAAAAATCCGGGCCCAGGGATACGAGGAGCGTGACAGCTATGAGATTCGCGGCGTGATCAACATCAGCTATCCGGTGCTCGACGAACGCGGAAACGCCGTGGCCGCGCTGACTGTTCCTTACCTTGCGCGGATTGAAGGTTCCACAACAACAAAGCAGGTGCGCTCGGTGCTAAGGGACGCGAGCGTGAAGCTCAGCGAAGCCATTGGCGGCGTTGCCCATCCTGCTACACAGGGAGAGAGGAAGGCCGCGAAGAAGTAGAAAACTCTGCGTGCAGACCCATTTCGCCCAACCCTGAGATATACACAGTCACAATCCGGTTTGCGGGCAGCGCTGCGCTGATTTCCACCTTGATGAAATTGTCAGAAAGCGCAGATGTACTCGCACCAGTTCGGTTTTCCAGTGTCACGACGCTCAGTTCGCGCCCGAGGAACGATTCACGAAAGGCGCGGTTCTTTTCAGCCAACAAACCACGGAGCGCGGTCATGCGCTCATTTACCGCCTTTGCCGGGACAGGATGGTCGCGGTGCATTGCGGCCGCGGGCGTTCCCGGGCGGGCGGAGAACGGAAACAAGTGCAGATAAGTAAATGGCTGCGCGGCGATGAAGTCGTAGCTTTCCTGAAAGAGTGCGTCTGTTTCTCCGGGAAATCCGACCATTACATCTGCGCCAATGGCAGCATCCGGCATAAGTGCGCGAATCTGCGCGAGCTTTTCCGCGTAATGCCAGGGGCGGTAGCGGCGGTGCATTTTGCGCAGAATCGTATCTGAACCGGATTGCAGGGGCAGGTGCGCATGTCGCGCAAGGCGTCCCTGTGCGGCGTACTGCGCGTAGAGCGCCAGCAGGTCCGGCGTCCAGTCCATCGGTTCAATTGAGCTGAGGCGCAGCCGCGGCAGGGAAGTCCGCTCCAGAATCGCGGCGACAAGATCTGCAAAACGTTGCCGGGGACCGAGGTCGCGTCCCCAGCGGCCCAGGTTGATGCCGGAGAGCACCAGCTCCTGCCCGCCGTTCTCAACAAAGCGATGGACAGAGGCAAGGCATTCCGCAAGCGCAACAGAACGGCTGGGGCCGCGTGTCTCCGGAATGATGCAGAAGGAGCAGCGATTGGCGCAGCCGTCCTGCACTTTAAGATTGGGCCGCGTCTGTCGCGCGTCTTCCGCAAACGGCAGCACAGACAATTCCGTGTGAGCAAAGCTGGTATCATGCAGAACAGGCACGTTGTTGACCAGCCGTGCCAAGGGCACAAAGCCTGAAGCTCCGAGGACCTCAGAAACCACAAGGGACTTGTGGCTGTTTCCGATGACCGCACTCACGCCTTCGATCGCAGCTACTTCTTCCGGCGCGCGCTGTGCGTAGCATCCGGTAACAAGAATCTTCGCCTGTGGGTTTCTGCGATGCACGCGGCGGATGAAGGCGCGCGCTTCGCGGTCGGCCTCTTCGGTCACGCTGCAGGTGTTCACGACCACAACGCTGGCGGTGGAAAAATCACCAGCGGAACCGAGCCCCTGATGGCGCAAATTGGCGGCAATGGCCTCTCCATCCGAGCGGCTTGCGCGGCACCCGAAGTTCTCGACGTGATATCCTTCCACATGTTAAGTGTAACAACCGGACAGGAGCAGTCGCTGGCAGGTCCGGTGTATGGCGTCCCCACCATTCACAGGAGTACGTATGAAACGGCGAATTTTGCTTGTGGACGATGAACTGGCGATTTTGCTGACGCTCAAGGCTGTTCTGGAAATCAACGGTTTTGAGGTGGAAACGGCGGCCTCCGCCCGCGAGGCAAAATCCAAAATCAAAAGCGGCCAGTATCACATGGTCATAACCGACATGCGCATGGAAAGCGATACGGCAGGACTGGATGTCGTGCAGGCCGCGCGAAAAGCGCCATATAAGCCGGCCATCGCCATGCTGACCGCATTTCCTGCGTCCGGCGCGGAGATTGAAGACGGCGCGGACGAAGTCCTGGTAAAGCCGATGAATACGCAGGACCTGCTCGTTCAGATCGAGGCCCTTCTGGTGACCCATGAAGATAAAAAGCGTGTTCGCAGCGAGAGAGATCTTGCGCTGGCAGGCGTGGCGCATGAGACGGGAACAACAAAGCGCTCCAGCAAAGCTGCAGGCGCCAGTAAGTAAACCCACCTTCAGGACGATGCAGCTAAAAGAGAAGTCTTTTTATAGTGCCGCGGGCCGGTCAGCAGGAGCTGGTGTTCCGGAAGCGGCCGGGTTGCGCTTCTTTTGAAAACACTGTCGGCACAGCACAGGACGGCCCTGCGTCGGTTTAAAGGGCACCGTTGTTTCCGTTCCACACTCCGAGCAGACGGTGCGGGTTTCGGTCCGGGCAGACACACCGGCACTGCGTCTGGCCTTGCACTGCTTGCAGCGTTTGGGGTCGTTTTTAAACTGTTTATCGTGGAAGAAGAGCTGCTCGCCTGCGGTAAAGACAAATTCATTGCCGCAGTCTACGCACTTGAGGATCCTGTCGGTGAAGTCCATATTGCGTCTCCGGCAATAAGCGCAGAGCCTCCGCCCGCTCTGATGGTGGGCGCAGGGACTGTTTCATAACAACTACGACTGCTTATTTCAAAGGGGCCCGGATTGCCAGAGATATAAGCACACTGGCTGGCATGCTGAGAAGGGCATGCCGATGAGACATCTTACGGCTTTCTTGTAATTCAGCCCCATTGCGCGCAAACGGCACAATGGGGCTTGATGTTCTCTTAAGGTGGAGTTAGTCCTGTTCTTTGCGGGCCTTCTTGCGGTTCCGCTTGCGCGCCAGCGCTTCCTTCATGCGGCGCTTTTCACCGGGCTTCAGGTAGAAGGAATGACGTTTTACTTCCTTAATGATGTCTTCCTGCTGTACCTTGCGCTTAAACCGGCGCAATGCATTTTCAAGCGGTTCGCCCTCCTGCACACGAACCTCTGCCAATGGAACTACACCTCCAGACTTGCCCAGAAAGGGGCCTATATAGATTACCGGATTTTACCGGAAATAGCGACATAAAACCGGTTCTGACGGCCCAACCACCCTCTCTCTGGAGAACGAAAAAGCAGGCCCGCGGCGGGTCGTAAAAGCCAAAACATCGGCAGCAACTTACGCCGTCCGGGCCTCCGTTTTGTCCACGAATGCGCCAGTAAAGCCACCCTTTCAGCGGGCCGATAACCAGGCTGAAGCAGAGAGGGACTTCAGATGGTTTTCTGTGGACAGAAAGAGAGATATAGCACACATTCCCAGTCTGGCTGCCTTGCTGCGTGTTTCGTTGTGACAGCGTTACTTGCAACCGGATGTGGAACGGCGGTCCGTTCGAGCAGCGCCGGAACATCTGGTGCTCCTGTGATTACGAGCGCATCGAGTGTGCAAATCAGCACGGGCGTGCCGTTTGAGTATCAGATTACCGCAACAAACGACCCGGCCGTCTACAGCGCGCAGGGCCTCCCCTCTGGCCTGAGCCTTAATCCTTCCACCGGACTCATTTCGGGTGTGCCACAGGAACAAGGCGACTTTGATGTTGTGGTTGGCGCACAAAATGCATCTGGAGAAGGGCAGATGCATCTGTTTTTGTCCAGCGGCACTCTGACTGGAAACTGCGGGAGTTCCATTGTTCCACCCAGGGCGGCAGCTTCTGCCGGGTTTACCGTACTTTCTTTTTGCGATGACTTCGATTCGCTGTCCACGATTGATACAGCATCCACCGGCAGAGCGGGATACAACTGGTATACCAACCTCTCGAAGTGGTCTGCCCGCAGCACCCAACCCTCCGCCTACTCCATAGCAGGATCTGTGCTGTCTCTTACCAGTACCGGATGGACGTCGAATTACGGCCTGTCTACTCGAGACCCTCTTACCGGAAATGGACACGCGTGGATTTACGGATACTTTGAGGCCCGTATCAGCTTCGACCCCACTCTGGGGACCAACTCACAGGGATGGCCGTCAGTATGGTTGTTTTCCGCCGCGCACGCGCAGAGCGGAGATCCAACCATCTGGCCTGAACTGGACATCTTTGAGGCAAATACCGGAGGCTATGCTCCGTATTCGGGTGATTATTACGGCACATTGCACCAGTGGCAGGACAATTCCATCATCCACTATCAGAACAGCAATAACCGCCAGCCCACACAGACAGATTGGACCAGATGGCATACAGTGGCTGTGCTCTGGACGCAGGGCGAGGTGACATGGTATCTGGACGGAACAGCGATGATGACCCAGCGGTACTCTCCGACGGCCCCTCCCAGCCCTTTGGCGATGACAAAGTCCGGGGTCACGCCTACACCTCCAGGTGTCTTCGACATCCTCGACACGCAAGCCCCGGGAATGGAACTGATTCTGGGCAGTTCTCCCGGCTGGCCCATCCAGGTGGACTGGGTCAGGGTCTGGCAGCCGTAAATGTACTCACAACCGAACCAGTCAAGATGGTTTGGACATCGGCGTCTGTGTAGGTTGCGGCAATCTGGTCATCATTGCCGGGCCGGGCAGATAAAACATTCCGGTGCATCAACGCGCTGTCTCCTGTAGCGGGGACCCACCAGAAATGGGCCGGTTTTTCCCGGACCTGGCGGACCTTATAACCGGCCCGAAGGGCCTGTACGTGCAGCCAGACGTCATCGGCCCAGGGACAGCACTGTTGAAATCCATCGCCGGCCTGAAACAGTACGCGCTGAAATTCCGGAGGATAAATGACCCCGGACACCCCGGTGGCAAAGTTTTCGAACCTTTCCTCGACGGTTGTGCAGCTTTGCCATTCAGAGTAGCTCGCAATCTTTCCATTCCGGCAGACCACAACATGCGCCCGGTGACAATTCACGACCCTGGGATTTTTGTGATATGCCTCCAACAGGTCCCTGAGCCACCACTTCGGATAAACAATGTCGTCGTCCGCCGTGACCAGCGGCGCCGTAAAATCCTGTGTGGATTTCAGGTAGGGATAATACTTCGTATGCGGGCCATATTTGCCGTCGCTGACCATGACCTCCAGCCCGCGCTTCTGTAAGCGTTGAATTGTGGAAGGCAGTCCATGTGCCGCATCTTCTTTGTCAATCCACAGAATGAGTCTGGAGGGCTTCACCGTCCCCCTTCCAATGGATTCCAGTGCAACATGCGCCGTCTTCAGCCGGACCCCGTGGGTCGTTAAGGAGACAACAACGTTGGACTCTGGATGGACGACAGAAAAACCGGAGAAGCGGTTTCGCAGCAACAACGGCGAACAGGCAGCGTTTACAAGCGGTCCTCGAATTGATTCCTTCATGAAACTGTTCTCCGCATTAAGTTATGCCCGGCAACCAGCAAGTACCTCGATGTCCTGCGGCTGATAGGTGCGGGCAATCTGTTCGTCGTTGCCGCCCTGATAATTCTGCAGCCACAAGCCTACGTCCTGCGTTCCCGGAATAAACACTGGCCGCAGACTGGTCTTGTGTATTTGCCGTGTGGGTACCCTCTGCCGCAGAGCATGCCAATGCAGCCAGATGTCGTCCGCTTTGGGGCAGATTGACTGAAAAGAAGTCCCGCTCTTCCGGACAGCTTGCAGCAGAGATGGCGGATAAATGACTCCTGCCACTCCATGCGCAACATTACACAGTGACGGTCCGGTACTCTCACAGAGCCTCCATTCACCATAAGGAGCGACCTTGCCCTCGCGTACGATGACTGGTTTGGCCAGATAGCAATTCAGCATTTCAGGGAATTGTTGGTAAGCCAGCAGCAGGTCACGGAGCCATTCCTTGTGGTAGAGCGAATCATCGTCGGCCAGCACCAATGGACTTGTTAAAGGATCGCCGGATGCAAGATGACCATAATACTTCGTATGTGGCCCATAGTTGTCGCACAGCTTGATTTCCAGCCCTCTTCTGACCAGGCGGCGGAGCGTTTCAGGCGGATTGTGGTATAGCCCGGCATCATCCAGCCACAGGATGATCCGTCCCGGCAAGACATCGCCTGCTGCAATGGATTCAATCGTGAGATAAACGGTAGCAATGCGCAACGCATACGTCGTCAGAGAGACGATGACATCATTGTTAGCAGAAACAATGCGCCGCTTCGATGTCCGGTTGCGCGTAGCAAGACGCGCGACCCAGAGATGGATACGCAGCTTTCGTTTCAGGCGAGTCAGGAGGTCTGCCATAGATATGCTCGTGCTAGTGGAGGACCAGGGCCTCTTTGCGCTCCCGTTTCTTCAACAAGAAGAAAAGTATCAACGCATTCAGCAGCGCCAGGCCACCGTCTGTCATCAGACTCGACCAGGCCGCCCCGTGCCACCCATGAACGGGAATCAGGTAAAGATTCAGCAGGAAATTAAACACGCTTGCGACCACCTGGGCCGCCGTCCTGTAGTTTTGCAGACCCGAGCCGGTCAGCGCGCAGCCATTGATCAGATGGATTCCGCGGAAGATTGGAATCCAGCAGAGCCAGCGCAGTGCCTCCACGCTGTCCTGGAAGCCGTGGCCCAGCACCACCGGCAGCACCGGGGCGACAAGAAACATGGCCACTGCGACAGCAGCGCCCACACCAACTACACGGAGCAACAAGGTGTTGGACAATTCAGCTGCAGCTGAGAGACTTTCTTTTCCGCGCTGAAAAAACTTTGGAATGGCAGCGGCCTGGATGGACGAAATCGGCGTCGTCGCAATATCAACAATTCTGTACGCCATCGTATAAATGCCATTGGCCCTGTCCATCCCATAGTGGCCAAGCATGGTCTTGTCCAGATCGTTATAGACCGCTGTCGTGGACCCGGCAAAGGCGAAACCGAAACCTTCCCCAATATTCCCAAAGAGGTTGGAGAGCGAAAACTTCGGCAGCCCGACCTGAAACGTTACCAGACCGAAAGCCAGCAGGGCGGCTATGCCAGAGACAACGACGGACATAATGCTCCACTGCCACGCCGTCGAATGTCTTTCAATCACCAGCAGCACGACCACCGCAATCAGCCTGACGGTATTTGTCACGGCATTCACCAGTGCCGTCAGTTTCAGCTTCTGGAATGCCTGAAACACCCGGCCTGCCTCGACTGCAAGCTGCTGGAAAAAGCAATTGGCAATCCCTGCAAAAATAATCAGACTGGCGCTCTCAGGCTTGAGCGTCTTTCTTCCCAGGAATGTGATTCCGCCAATCAGCAATGTGCTGACCGTCAGCAGCGTCAGCAGCACGCTCCCCCAGTAAGGCGCAAATTGTGAGCGGTCAATCGAGACATACCGCAGCAGCACGGTGCCGCTGCCCAGGGCGCTGTATTGGGAGGCGATCATGGCAAACGCAAACGCAGCCACGTAAATGCCGTATTCCCTCGGTCCCAGCAGGCGCGCAAGCAGGATGAAAGTAAATCCCTGCATGATGATTCCCGTGCCGGTGCCGGCCATCACCCATCCGGCATTGCGCGCCATCACGCTGTTTTTGATCCTTG
>DASRBV010000074.1:0-6116 GCA_035653455.1 Pseudacidobacterium sp.
GTGCTTTACCAACGCATAACCATGCATGGGCTTGAGGCGTAGCGACTGGAGAATCATGATCTCCAACGCGCCGGGAAACAGGTCGCGGTGTTCGGACTTTTTCGCCATGAGCGAAAGTATATATTCAAAATACCTATTTTAGAAATAGGTATTTTAATAAAAATAATCCAAGAGGTAGTGTTCAGAGATTCCAGGAACGAGAGAACATTCTTCCGCATGTGCAGGCTGTGCTGCCGCTCGCGGCGCTCTTTCTGCCAGACGGTTGCGCCATTCCATTTCTTCTGGCATTTCGGTGCGCAGACTGTATGCAGACTGTATTTTGTTGTTTCCATGCACTGCGGATTACAGAGGAGCAAGTGTTTCGGCGCTCAACATATATATGAATAATCGAATATGCTAAAATATCCTCATGCCAGACACCTTACGACGCTTCAAGGCCGAATTCTTCCAGGCCCTGGCCCATCCCACGCGCATTGCCATCCTGGAGCAGCTTCGCGACGGCGAACTTTCTGCCGGGGCCATCATCGAAAAGCTGGGCATGGAGCAGGCGAATGTCTCGCAGCATCTTGCTGTTCTGCGGGGTAAGCAAATTGTCGTCAACCGCAAAGCGGGCAACCAGGTGTTCTATTCGGTGCGTGACCCGCTGATTATCGAAGTGCTCGATCTCATGCGGAAGTATTTCCATGCGCACCTGAGTGAGGCACTGGCCATGCTCGAAGAGATGGAGGCCCATCGGTGAAATTAAAAGACGAGTGGCTTCCGCGCTCTGTTCTCTGCTTTCGTAATTACACGCTTTCACAATTCACGCATGATCTGGTTGCCGGAATCACAGTCGGCCTGGTTGCTCTCCCGTTGGCAATGGCTTTTGGGATTGCATCCGGTGTGACTCCGCAGGCTGGCATGTATACGGCGGTTGTTGCCGGGTTCCTGATTTCAGCCCTGGGCGGCTCGCGTGTTCAGATTGGCGGCCCGACCGGAGCATTCGTCGTCATTGTGGCAGGAATTGTTGCGAAATTCGGGGTCTCCGGGCTTTCTCTGGTGACATTGATGGCTGGAGTGCTGCTCGTGATTATGGGCGCTACCGGACTGGGAGCAGCGGTAAAGTTTATTCCGCGGCCTGTCATCATCGGGTTTACGAACGGGATTGCGCTGCTTATCGCCTCCACACAGGTGAAGGACTTTCTCGGTCTGAAGACCGGGCCGGTCCCCAGCGATTTTCTGAAGCGGATGCACATGCTGATTGCACATCTGGGAACGACACAGTGGCAGACGGCCGCAGTGGGCTGCATTTCGCTGGCGATCATTCTTCTCTGGCCACGCTGGAACAGGCGAGTTCCCGGCTCCATCCTTGCTTTGTTTGCGGCAACACTTGCCGTGCCGCTGCTGCATCTTCCCGTTGAAACAGTAGGCAGCCGCTTTGGGGGAATTCCGCAAGGTTTTCCGCCTTTAACACTGCCACATCTGCGCGCAGAGCAGATACTTCCGCTGCTGCCTTCCGCATTCACGGTCGCCATGCTGGCTGCGGTAGAAAGTTTGCTGTCAGCAGTGGTTGCCGATGGAATGATCGGGGACAAACACAACTCGAATGTTGAGCTGGTTGCGCAAGGCGTGGCAAACCTTGCCTCACCACTCTTTGGGGGCATTCCGGCAACCGGGGCCATTGCGCGTACGGCAACCAATATTCGCTCAGGCGCCGGCACGCCTGTTGCTGGAATCATCCATGCGCTGACGCTACTGGCAATCTTGCTTGTAGCTGCTCCATTGGCAAAGTTCGTTCCGCTGGCAACGTTAGCAGCCGTGCTTTTTGTTGTGGCGTGGAACATGGGTGAGTGGCGCGAAATCGGCTCCATTCTGCGGCTGGCCAAAACAGACATCGCGGTCTGGCTCGTGACCTTCACGCTTACTGTCATTGCTGATCTTACTGTGGCAGTTGGAGTAGGAATGGCGCTGGCGGCCCTGCTCTACATCTATCGCATTGCAGAAACGACCACGGTGGCCCCGGTGACGGAGGAATACCTGCGCGATGGACAGGCGCATATCTTGCAGGACAAGGAGATTCCGCCGGATGTGGCCATCCTGCGTATTCATGGCCCGTTCCTGTTTGGCACAACGGAAAAGCTGGCCGAAGCCACGGCAGATTTAAAGGCATTTCCATCTGTGGTAGTCCTGCGCCTGCGCAATATGACGGCGCTTGATGCCACTGGTCTGCATGCTCTGGAGACTTTTGCCGAACGCCTGCACAAATCGGGCCGCACGCTGCTGCTTTGCGGTGCGCGCGAACAGCCAGCGGAGTTACTCGCTGGATCAGAATTGGTCAGGCTCCTGGGACGAGAGAACATTCTTCCGCATGTGCAGGCTGCGCTGGCGCGTGCGCGTGAAATCACCGGGGCCTTCCACGGAGTCGGGCCGGAAATCGCTGCCGAATTAAACCGCGTACCTCTATAAGTGTTGGGTGTCCTACATTTTTTTGAGATGTAGGACACCCATTTCCAAACCGTTAAAAATCCATCTGTCACTGCTGAAAATTCACCGTCAGAGGTCGGCTCTGGACGGTGTCTCCATTGGCGCTGCAACTGAACCGGACCCGGAGCGGGTCTGCTGTGTCGCTGGTGGTAAAGCCGGGTGCTGAGGGTGGATTGCCCACGCCTGCGCTGGTCCCTAAAGCCGAGAGATAGGCGTCTACCAGAATGCCCGGCAGACCCATATTGCCGCATCCGGGCGCTGTAGCCGAACCCTGATACACGCCTTTCCCCGGTACCCATTCGCTGCTGTTGGCAGGGATGGACCAGGACTGACCCGCCGGAAGCGGGACCGTCAGTGTGTAGGAGCTTCCGTCCAGACAAAGCACGTCCATCTGCACATTTCCGCCTGTCAGCGATGCAGTGGCCGCCGGATGCTCTCCCGGAATAGAGAACTGATAACCCGCCTGGACAGGATTTTCAGAGTTGATCCACAAGAGGTCCCAGCCGGGATGCAAAGACATGACCACGGACCCGCCTGTGTTCCAGTTGTCAGGAAAGTAAGCCAGGGGAGACCGGCCCCACCACCATGTCCAGCGGCTGTAATCGAGCGTGGGGAAGGGATTGACTTCAACACTGGTGCTGACCGCCTTGCCGAGCATGAATCTGTCAACAAAGGCTGCAATGGAAGGGGCCTCCGCTGGCAGCGTGCCGCAGTGCACGTGACCGCCGTCAATGTAGAAGCCAAACCGGTCACCGATGCCCAGCATGTTGTAGATCCGCTGCGTCGCCCGCGCAGAGATGTAGTTGGAACGGTTGGAGAGCCAGTAATAATCAGTATTTCCGGTTTCAAGCAATGCCCGGGGTGCAATCATCGCCATCAATTCGTGGTGGTCCGCAGGAAGTTTGTAGACGTTGTCACCCGCAAACTGCTTCATTGTCCCCGCAAACCAGTCATAATCCGTATCGTCTACGTCTTCCACCGAACCCTGCGGCTCAATCTCACGCGAGACGCGCCATGCCGGTGCACCGCCGCCACCGTTTTCCTGGGCAATGGTCAGCGCGATACGCTCGTCGAACGCTCCGGCGAAGAGCGCCATCTTTCCGGCATACGAGCACCCCGTCACGGCCAGGTGAGACATATCAACGGGCAGTGGGTTGACGGCCTGATGGGACGCGATCTCCATGCCATCTATAAGGCGGCTCACGCCCCAAGCCCAGGCCGCATATTCACCCGAATTGCTGGTCCCGGTGCATGTTCCGGCGCAGAGTTCAGGATAAAGCTGATAAAAGGGGTCCTTCGTGTGGTCGCTGGGCGAGGAAAAGGAGTAGGCCGCCACCTGGTTGTGCACGAAATCCACGGTGGCCACCGGACGGCTGGAAAAAACACTCGCGGGTAGAAATCCGTAATTCGGACCGCTGGCGCTGGCGAAAAACGTCATGGCAATCAGCGCAGGAAAGGGTCCGCTTCCCATTCCGGATGGAATGTAGACGCCTGAAGTGAGCGTAAGCGACTTGCCTTTCCGGGTGACAATCACTGTGAGCGTGCCTTTGGCCGATGATGTGGCAGGAGGAACATAGCTGGCCGTAATGGTGCAGTCTGAGCAGTCCGGCTTGGGTCCGATTTCGTACTTTTCTATGGCGGCCTTGATTTCATTGCGATGGCGCTCCCAGCTCTGAAAACTGGTGTCGCGCCATCCATCCATAAAACGGAAAGGGTCCGGCAGAGGTCGAAGGATGGGGAGATGGTCAAAATCCGGGAAGACCGGAGCATGATAATGCGCGCCGGTATTCTCAACGTTGTAGACCAGCGGGATGCCAGGATCCTCAAAGGCTTTTTTCTGGGCGGATGCAGTTGCAACAAACAACAGCAACAGCAGTGAAGACATCGCGGACGTGATTGGCTTCATAGTGTGCCTCCGGGGGCAGGAGTTGCAGACCACCTCAGAACAGAGGGCCAGCAGGACTTTGCTGGTGGGGCCTGAGGCAAATTTAATTCGTGTCGCAAACTATATTGAAGAGCAATCGCTTGTCAAGAGAAATTTTGATTGAGGATGAATGAGCGGAAACCAGGCTTTTCATAAAATTTGAAACACAATCAAAATGCCGCACTTGCGGGAAAGTGGTGTGGCGGAAAGGCGATTTTTAAAAGGTTTTTTGTGGCCAAACCTCACATCGCTGAGATTCTTCCTTCCTTCGGTCGTAAGAATGAGTGGCTCTACATATTTACTAACTTGTCTTTACATCCCCGTAAAACTTCCACTGCGTATGGAAGTCTTTCGCCAGTTTCTGGTTCGTTAAGCTGGCGCGAATCATCTCAACCGGAATGCTGTTTTCTTTGAGCACTGCATCGTGGAACTGACAGTTTGTCATCTTGCCGGATCCGACCAGCTCTTTATGCAGTGCGTAAATCTGCATTCCGCCCAACAGGTATGCGGCCTGATAGAGCGGCCCATATCCCCCGCCAAGCGAGCGGCGCACTTCTCCGATTGCGGCCTGCTTTTCAAAGCCAACGCGGTCTACGAGCAGATCAATGCACTGCTGCGGTGTCCATTTGCCCAGATGAAAGTTGAGTGAGAAGATGATGCGTCCGCAGCGGTGGCGCCGCCATGCCAGCGCGCCTACGCGCTCTTCCGGAGTGCGGTCAAAGCCCAGGTCCCACATCAGCATCTCCCAGTAAAGCGCCCAGCCTTCGATCAGGAATGGAGTGCCTCCGAATGCCTGGCGGTAGGCGCGGAAGCGCTCTTCCATAAAGCCCTGCAATTCGTGGCCGGGCAGCATTTCATGGAAGACCGTCGCGTGTGACATGGCGATGTTGTTCGCGCGCATCGTGGTGATGCGTTGCTCGTAAGACATCGTGTTGGTCGGATACGAGACTTGCAGCACTTCTCCACCGAGAAAGAACGGCGAGATGAGCTGCTGCTGGGGAGGAATCATTCTCATGCGCCATGTCTCGCGCGCCAGCGGCGGTACTGTAATCAGATCATGCTTGTCGAGGAAATCCAGCGCCTGGAAGATATATTTACGCGCGAGTTCTGTCTGCTTTCCTGGCTCGACGTAGGTGTTCTTTACTTTTTCGAGCGCCTTTTTCCAGTCGTCGCCAAAGCCCATTTCGCGCGAGGCCTTCATCATCTCGTTGTCGTTCCAGGCGAACTCTTTTTCTGCGATGGCGATGAGTTCTTCCGGGGTGTAGGGAATCATGGCGAAGTTCAGTTCGCGTATCAGCGCATCGCGGCCAATGGCATGGCCGATGATGTCGCTGCTGTCTCCCGGATGCGCCGAGGCCATGGACCGCTGATAGGCTTCCTCATCACCTTCGCCGCTGGGCGGAAGGTTTTTTGCTTCGGGAGCAGGATGCAGACCGACTACTTTTTCTGAGAGAAATTTGCCATAAGCATCGAGCGCGGCATCGGCCGTCTTGTATGGTTCCTCGGCCCACCAGGTAAACATCGGATCGTAGCCGTCGTAAAACTCAAACCAGTTGTGGAGCACGTGGCGCAGCGTCTCAAGGTTCTGCACGGCGCGGTTTGCGGCCTCGCGGCGGCGCTGGTAAGCAAGGCTTTTTGTATCTTCTTTGTTTGCGCTTAGACTCGCTTCCAGTTCTTTCTGCTTGTCTTTGCAGGCCTGCTCAATTTGGGCCAGGGTGGCCGCTGATTG
>DASRBV010000075.1:0-7583 GCA_035653455.1 Pseudacidobacterium sp.
CATGGCCAAAGACCATCGAACGAAGGTCGAAGTCGGCGATGTAGACCGCGTGCTCGATGGCTACTTAGAGCCATTTATTCGCGGATATCTTCTGATGAAGCGCAATGGGGGAGTGCCTGTGGCAGCGGATGCCGGGGATGATCTGGAGTAAAACCAGGGCGTGGGGCTTAAGCATGTCCATCAGGTGCAGCAAGCTTTAACACTCGTTGATTTCAAAAACTCCTCAATCTCACTGAACTTGAAAATATGCCCCTTTTGCTTCGCTGAATTCCCAGCCGCTTCCACTTGCGTCAAATCCCCGGCTTCGTATTGATATTTATTCCCGGTCTTAGGGGCAATGACGAAGATGCTGCGGACGCCCATTTCTCGTAATCAGCCAGCTATAAGTGGAAAATGCTATGGGCCGCGCGCGGAGTGTTCTCCGCGCGGTCATTCCCACTTTCGGAAAATAAGCGAGCCATTGGTGCCGCCGAAACCGAACGAATTGGACAACGCAATATGGATCTTTGCCTGCTGCGGCTTGTTGGGAACGTAGTTCAGCCGGCATTCCGGATCGGGGTTTTCGAGGTTGATGGTTGGCGGAGCAACCTGTTCCAGCAGGGCCTTGATGGTAATGCCTGCTTCCAGTCCGCCGGCTCCGCCGAGCAGGTGCCCGGTCATGGATTTGGTGGAGCTGACGAGCAGCTTGCCGCTGGCGGCGTGCTCGCCGAAGAGATTTTGCAGTGCCGCGCTTTCGAGTACGTCTCCCACCGGAGTGGAAGTGGCGTGGGCGTTGATGTAATCCACCTCATGCGGTTGGACATGGGCGCTGTCCAACGCGTGCTTCATGGCACGGTAGCAGCCCTCGCCTTCCGGGGCCATGCTGGTGATGTGGTGGGCATCGGCGCTCATGCCGTAGCCGATAATTTCGGCAAGTATCTTCGCTCCGCGCGCTTTGGCGAACTCCAGGTCCTCCAGAATGAGGATGCCAGCGCCTTCGCCGACGACAAAACCATCGCGGTCTTTGTCAAAGGGACGGCTGGCACGCTCCGGCTCATCATTGCGCGTGGAAAGGGCGCGCATCGCGGCGAATCCGCCGACGCCCATGGGAGTAATGGCGGCTTCTGCTCCGCCGGCGATCATCACGTCAGCATCGCCGCGCTCAATAATGCGATAGGCATCACCGATGGAGTGCGCGCTGGTGGTGCAGGCGGTCGCGGTGGCCTCATTGGGGCCTCTGGCGCCGTATTTAATGCTGACCTGTCCGGCGGCGAGGTTGATGATCGCCGCCGGAATAAAGAACGGCGATATCTTGCGCGGACCGCCCTGCAGCATGGCGCTGTGCTCGCGCTCGATAATGTCAAACCCGCCGATGCCGGAACCAATGTGGACACCGACACGGTCGGAAATCGCATCGGTGACCTTCAGGCCGGACATCTCCATGGCCTCATGCGTGGCAGCAAGAGCAAAGTGGATGAAGCGCGCCATTTTCCGCGCTTCCTTCTTGTCCACAAAATTGAGCGGATCGAAGTTCTTCACCTCGGCAGCGAAGGTGACAGAAAATCCTGTCGTATCGAAGCCGGTGATGGGGGCCATCCCGCTCTTGCCTGCAAGCAGATTGTTCCAGACCTCAGGCGTTGTGTTGCCTACGCCGCACAACAACCCAATGCCCGTGACTACGACGCGCCGTTGCAAGGTTACTTGCCACCTTTCGCGTTTTTCTCGATGTAATCAATCGCGTCCTTCACGGTCTTGATCTTCTCGGCGTCTTCGTCGGGAATCTCAAGGTCGAAGGCCTCTTCAAACTGCATCACAAGCTCGACCACGTCGAGCGAGTCTGCGCCCAGGTCTTCCTGAAAGGACGCGCTGGGGGTCACTTCGGCTTCATCCACCTGGAGCTGCTCAACAATAATCTGTTTTACCTTGTCTTCTACTGCTGCCATGCGTTTCTCCTGTCTTATGTTACGGCAAAGAAATGAAAGAACTTTCCGGGAACGGCACACACGAATACCGCACTCAGAAATTTCAAGTCTACTGAGGACTGGGCATCCAGGCAAGGACTGGCCGCGCCCGGGCAATCGCGTTTCAGGGGACTGGCAGGTGGTCGCGCTTCCCTCAATATGAAATGCTGCTGCCCTCTTTCATCTCCCACGCTTTCAGTGCGACTATATTCGCTATGCCCCTCGTGACATTGTTTGTAGTCCTCGCCCTCCTGGCGGGAGTGGCGATTGGTTATTGGATGCGCCATCTGGGGGCGCGCTCTGAGCTGGTTGAAAAATCTGCTGCTCTGCAATCGGTCACGGCCCAGCTTGCAGAACGGGAAAAGTCCCTGCGCGAGGTAATCGAAAAAGCTGAATCTCTTGGACTGGAAAAAGCACGTCTGGAAGAACGCCTGGCCGCCGAACAGGAGGCCCTGAAGCAGGCAAAAGCGGCGCTGGAGGAAAGCTTCCGCAGCGCGGCATCGCGCGTGCTGAATGAAAACAGCCAGGCCTTTCTGCAACTGGCCCGGCAGGAACTAGGCAAGCAGCAGCAGGTTGCCGAGCACGTCCTTTCCGGGAAAGAGCAGGCCATCGCAGAACTGCTGAAGCCTGTTCGCGAGACCCTGGAAAAACTGGAAGCCAATACACAGCAACTCGAAGTCAGGCGCGAGGGCGCATACCAATCGCTGAAGCAACTGGTCGAAGGAATGCAGGTATCTCAGGCCGACCTCAGACGCGAGACCTCGCAGCTTATCTCGGCCCTGCGTGCGCCAAAAGTACGCGGCAACTGGGGAGAATTGCAACTGAAGCGTTGCATTGAGTTCGCTGGAATGGTGGAGCACGCCTCGTTTGACACCGAAGTGTTTGTGCGCGGAGAAGACAACGCCATCCGGCCTGATTGCGTGATTCATTTGCCCAATGAGCGCACGATTGTGATTGACGTAAAGACGCCGTTTGACGCTTTTCTCGAGGCGATGAGCGCGCAGGACGAGCAGACCCGCTCGGTGAAGCTGGCCGCCCATGCTGCGCGGGTGAAAGAACATCTCAGCCAGCTTTCTGCCAAGTCCTACTGGAAACAGTTCAAAGACAGTCCGGATTTTGTCGTGTGTTTTCTTTCAAGCGAAGTGTTTTTCAGCGCCGCGCTTGAACAGGACCCAGGCCTGATTGAGTTCGGCAGCGCGTCGAATGTGATTCTGGCTACTCCGACCACGCTCATCGCCCTACTGAAGGCCGTCGCTTACGGCTGGCAACAGCTTGAAATTACGAGGAATGCGCAAATCATCCGTGATACGGGAGAAAAGCTATATGAAAAGCTGGCGACGGCGCACCGTTACTTCTCCCAGATGGGAAACGCCCTCACGAATGCCGTTAAGCACTACAACAACCTGGTAGGGTGTCTGGAAGGGCGGGGCAGCGTCTTTACCCATGCCCGGACATTGCATGAACTGGCCATCGGACAGGCCGAACTGCCCGAAATGCCCAGGCTTGAATCCGTAACGCGCGACCTGAAGGCCAGCGACTGGAAACCAGAAGAAGTGGAAAAGCTTTTTTCTGAAACAGACTAAGGATGAATGCGAAGAACACCCTCGGCGCACTTCAGCCTTCATTTTGTGTCTTTAGTGGGGGATAGGGCTCAGGATTTCTTCGCTTTCCCGTGAACGACCCTGTCGAGTGGATTCCCGCAGGTGTGTCCGGATGCCGCTGCGCCTGTCCATTCTCAATGTTCAAACCCAGCAGGCGGCGTTGCAGGGAGCGGCTGGCGCCTGTCAGATAAGCATCTTCCGGCTCAACCGGGGCAGGAGCGGACTGGACGCCTGTTGGCGGTCTGTGCTTCGTTGAGGCGTGTTCTTCAAGATCATGCGGCTCTGTTTTTCTGCGATCTTTCATGTGGCACCTTCTCAACTCTCAGAAGAGTTAGATGCGCATAAAACATCGCCTGCGCCGCTGAATATAAAAATCCAGCTCTGCGTTTCGCGGTAATGTCTTTCATTCCTCAGCGCTCAAAGAACGGCAGCATGGCGGCCCCAAGCAACCCTGAATCCGGACCCAGACTCGCAGGCACCACATTCGTCTTCGATTTTTCCGGAACATTGGGGTCCGCGGGCTTCGTCAGGCGGTAGATATAGCTGTCCGCCTCCAAAGCCGCGAACATCGCCGGAGCGAACAGCGCCCATGCTGCTGCAACGCCGCCGCCAATCACATACAGAGGCAGGTTCAGCGTGCTTACCAGGCCCGCCAGTCCGATTCCGAGCGCCCTGCCTACTTCGTCATAAATTTCCTGCGATTCAGCATCGCCCGCCAGCGCAGCCTCTGCGATCGAGCGCGCAGTCACGGTATCATGACCATTGCCGGCGCTGCCCGCGGCCACAAGCTTTCTGCCTGCACGCGCAATCGCAGTCGCTGAAGCATACTGTTCCAGACAGCCCCGGCTGCCGCATCCGCAAAGCAGGCCATCGTGATACACCGGCACGTGCCCGGCCTCGCCAGCCATTCCGGCAAAGCCATGCCAGACATGCCCGTTCAGGATAATGCCACTGCCGACGCCGGTCCCAAGCGTCAGCATACAGAGTGATTGGAGACCTGTCGCTTTCCCCGCGCCGGCATGGCATTCGGCCAGAGCAGCCGCATTCGCGTCGCACTCCACGACTACCGGGCATTCCAGTATCCGCTCCAGCTCCGTTTTCAATTCAAGCCCTTCAAATCCGGGAAGATTGGGCGGAGTCAGCACGCGTCCGGAAGGCAGCTCCAGCGGTCCCGGGCATCCGATTCCAACTCCGGCAAACTCGCGCTCTGTTCCAAATTCAGAAACAATCTGCCGGATGGCCGAGGACATATCATCGAGCACTGCCTGCGGCCCGGCACTCACGCGTGTCGGCATGGAAACCGCCTTTAGCCGCTCCCACTCCTGAGTAAATGCAGCAATGCGCAGGTTTGTGCCGCCAAGATCAACGCCAATCGAGAAGGTACTCATGTCAGCTTCAGTGTATATGATAACGTTATCTATCATTGTTCCCGGAAATTCCTGCAATGCCCCTCTGAAACCGATACGTTTACCCGACGTCGCAAGTTTCTCGTGTGTCTACTATATAATCAATCAGTTGATTGACATTCAATCAACTGATTGATTATATTTCTCCTCATGGACCAGTTTCCGCTTCCGGATTGGTGCCGCGCCCTGCTCGACCCGCAGGACGAGCATGGAAAGAGGCGGCAGCTGTTACTCCAGGCGGCCTTCGACGTCATTGCTGAAGCTGGTTTTGAGGGCCTGCGTACCCGCTCGGTTGCGGCGCGGGCAGGGGTCAACATTGCAACCCTGCATTATTACTTCCCCACAAAGCAGGATCTCATCGAGGGTCTGGCGCAGTTTATCGGAGCAAAATTCGTGTCTATTCATGGGCCTCGGCCCAGGCCATCAGGGCATCCCGCGCTGGACCGCCTGCGGCAGGAGTTTTCTGACGCGCGATATTACGTCGCCCACGAGCCAAAGATGTTGCTGGTGATGCAGGAATTCGCCATGCGTGGCAAGCGCGATCCGATGGTGCAAAAGGTTGTAGACCAGATGCACTTCTATTGGCGGCAGGGACTGGAGCAAATGGTGCTCGATGGAGTGGCCAGCGGCATCTTCCGTACTGACATCCCGCCACAGGAGTTGCTGGCCATTTTAATGTCCATTTTCTCAGGCATTGCCATCACAGGCGGCGACAGGATTGGTGAAATTGAGCGGGTCACAGAAACATGGATTCTTTCCAGCAAGAGCAGGAAACATTCCAGGCGGACAGGAGCAAAGAAATGAGTGGCAATACATTTGACGTAGCGATTATCGGCGGGGGCATTGGCGGCCTTTGTCTTGCACAGGGATTGAAGAAGGCCGGCATCCACGTCACTGTCTATGAGCGCGATGAGACACCCACATCGCGCCTGCAGGGGTTCCGCATCCATATTGATCCACAGGGTAGTACTGCCTTACATGAATGCCTGCCGGAACATCTGTGGAAGATCTTCGATGCCACCGGAGGCGACTATGCGCAAGGCATGACCATTGTGACTGAGCAGCTTGAGGAACTCCTCCGGTTTCGCGGAGACGATGTCCAGAATGATCCGGTTGCGCGCCACCGCTCCATCAGCCGCATCACATTGCGGCACGTACTGCTCGCCGGACTCGACAATAGTGTGCGTTTCCAGAAGAGATTTGAGCATTACGAAGAAATGCCGAATGGCCGCTTCGCGCTGCATTTCGAGGACGGCAGCCGCGCTGAAGCCGATGTTGTCATTGCCGCCGATGGAGTTAATTCGCGCATTCGCAAGCAATATCTGCCCCATGCCGAGCCAGTAGATACAGGTGTCGTCGGTCTTGGCGGTAAAGTCCCTCTCACCGATGGGGTGATGGCCCTTGCCCCGCATTATCTGCTGAATGGTCCGGTTATGGTAATGCCGCCCGGGCCTTGCAGCCTGTTTATGGCGATCTGGAAGCGTTCTCCACAAGCCAGCGGCCCTCTGCGTATGCTTGGAATTCATGAGGTCCCTCAGGGCGATGAGGACTACCTGATTCTCGGTTTTGGGGGAAGGCCGGAATATTTCGGTCTGACTGGCAATCCTGACTCCATCAGCAATCAGGCATGGAAAGAAGCGATGCGCCGCATTGTTATGAACTGGCATCCCGACCTGCGCAAGCTGGTGGAAATGTTGGATGCAGGGAGTATTTCCGTCAATCGCCTGCGCACATCGCGTCCGGTAGCGCCCTGGGAAACGACCCGTATCACCCTGCTAGGAGACGCTATTCACAGCATGACGCCGTATCGCGGCATCGGAGCGAACATTGCGCTGAAAGATGCAGCACTGCTGTGTTCAAAACTCGCCGAGGCCCATCGCGGAGAAAAATCCCTGCTCGAAGCCATTGACGAATACGAAACCGTAATGCGCGAATACGCATTTGCTGCGGTCGAGGCATCCCGGAAATCCATGGAGCAATCTGTCGGAGAGAGAAAGATGTTTGCTGTAGCGAAAACGGCCATGCGAGTCATCAACGCGGTGCCGCCCCTGCGGAGAAAGCTACTCTCGGCTTAGACCGAACCTGGCAGGAGGCTTTTGAGGTTCCGGATGCCGCAGGTAAACTCGGTTTTCTCTCAAGATTGCCTTCTTAGATTCACCCTCAGGGAATTTTGCTCTTTCCACAGCACGCGGCACGCTATAGTGGTCATGGCGACTCTCACGACTCGGCTCGGGCGTGGCGAAAATCGGTTCCTATCAAGACGGCCCCGCAATTGCGGAACATGAACAGCCGGACGAATTTCTGCGTCCTGCGGTCAAGGTCCGCACGCGGCTCCAGCGGCCCATTCCTCGTATGGAAGAGGACGGACCTGCTGAGGACGAGGTGTTCCTGCGCGCGCGCAAGCGCGTCCCGGTGCGAAAGGGAATTTTGCCTCCGTTTCTCACCAAAACCATTCCTGGGCGCGTCATTCTCGGTTTTTCCGCCGTTCTCGTTGTAATCCTGGGCGCCATGATCGTGATGGCGGTCAGGAATTTTCTCGATCACGATCCTCACTTCCGCATCGAGTCGGCCACGAACATTCAGATTGACGGTAACAGCCAGCTCACGCGACCGGAATTGCTTTCTGTTTTCGGCGC
>DASRBV010000076.1:0-10674 GCA_035653455.1 Pseudacidobacterium sp.
GGATTCTGAAGCGGGTGTTCGGGTTCGAGAAGGTGAGATACCGGGGACTGAGCAAGAACCACAACCGGCTGTGCGCCTGCTTTGCGCTGGTCAATCTCTATCTGCACCGCAAACGGCTGGCCCTGGCCGGGGCGTAGTGTCGCTGGAAGCCGCATAAACAACGGGTTCTAAGCCGATAGAACGAGCACAACAGCAAACATAAGCGTTTCTATCATCCTCAAAATCCGCTCGCGCTTCCCGCGTTCCTCAAATCAGCCGGTTGCTCAGAGGTTCCCTAATTAATTTATTAAGAGTATGTAATTTGGCGCGCCCAGTCGGTGCTTGTGTAGAACTGGGCGCAGTCAAACCGGTTTGTTTCTTCTCCCAATCTAACTCTAAGGCTTTTTTGAGAAACCAATGCATTCACAAATTTGGTACTTGCTTTTCGCACTCTTCACTTTTCTCCCCATGCTTTTGACCGGAACCGCCAACGCGCAGCGGTACTCAAATAATGAAGTGACGGTTGGACTGCAAGCACAAACCTGGGGAACGAAATACATTAATAGCAGCAACGAATTTGCCTACCATCATTACCTTCAGTATCCGACTCCGTACTTTACCTACACGCGTAACTTGTCTTCCACATTGGCCGTTGAGGGCACAGTTGAACCCTGGACGCAATTCTTTCGCACGAATGCTCTGGAATCAGGGCATGGAACGCTTGCGCTCGGGGGCGTGAAGGCTGGCTGGCGCGGAAGGGAGTGGGGATTTTATGGAAAAACACAAGTAGGTATCGCAAGCTGGAGTTGTGGAGGCTGGGACTATGCTCCGCATCCATATAGTAAGTGCTCACGGATTACGAATTTCGCACTAGAATACGGGGGCGTCGTTGAACGTCATCTTTTTGGCAGATATGCCCTGCGCATGGATGCAGGGCACTTGCTTAGCACGGAATTCGATCAAGTGCTAAAGCACTTCCCGAATGGTGGGTCAGTCTACCGAGGGGGTGGAACACTACAACACCTGGATGTTCGTATCGGAATCACCAGAAGTTTTGGAGTCGTGCGTGATGCTGGTAGTGAGCGTGTGCCAGAGAAGGCATCCTGGGACTTGGGCGCGAGTTTTGCTCTTCAACCCCGAGATGAAGCATTGTATTCCATTCTTGATGTGTATCCCGGCCCCGGCCTCTGGGCTTCCTGGAACTTCTGCCGGCATGTCTCATGGGACAGCGCCATCATTCATTCCGGTCCTTACCGGAAAGAGCAATATGTATTTTCTGTTCCTCAGGCAGGAGGGCGCGCGCTGGAGGTCCTGACCGGGCTCAAGATGGGACTCCGCCGTGACCACATGGGGTACTTCGCCAAATTGCGCGGCGGAACCATTACTTTCGGGGAGGCCGAGCGCCGGATCGGGCTATTGCCAGACGGAACTTTTTTCATCAGACGTGGCATGTTCACTAATCCCGTCCTGGATGTAGGCGGGGTCTGGGAAGTCTATCCATCCCGCCACACGGTCCTGCGTTTTGACGCAGGAAGCGCCACGATTTTTTATCAACCGAAGGACCTATGGCAGTATGTGCCAGTGCATGGTGTTGAGGTCGGCACAAAATACAGCGTGCCGGGACAGGCGCAGACGAGCCTCCTGCTCAGTTTCGGGGTAGGGATACGGTTTTGAACAGGCGGACTGTTTTGTTCAGAACTTCTGCCTTCATTCCCTGGGAAAGATAGTGGTTCTCCCCCGCATACATATCTATCTCGATAGCAAGACCGTATGTGCGGCAATACTGGGCCAGCGCCTCAGCCTCCGATGGAGGCACGATTGTGTCATCAGCGCCCTCTGAAATAAGAACACGCAGTTTACGTGGTCTATCCGTCAGATGGCCCTCCGGCCTACCACAACTGACTACGCTGATGGCTGCAATTTCCGAGCGCCGGAAGGCAAGGGCAACACTCAGATACCCGCCGAGCGAATTTCCGAAAAGAAACACTGGCTGACGTAAAATGCGTTCCATCGGCAAAAATGACAGAGATACCTGTCGCTTACAATCTTTTGCTTGCTCCCACAGGTTCTTTGTTGCCTTCATCGCCGCGGATCGCTGACTGGATGTTCTCCCAGACTTTGGGGCTGGGGTCGTGGATGGGCAGAAGGAGCTTTGCCTGAGAGGCGATATATTCGAGGTCGCGCACCAGTGCGGCGCAGTTTTCGCAGCTTTTTACGTGCGGGTCTTTGCTGACATCCACGCCCGACTCAAATAACTCCGGTAGTTTTTCCTGAAATTCCGCGCAGTTCATGGTTTCCCTATCTTGCTCGTTACGGCAACTGCTCATACCAGCGACTCCTTGCGTTCTCCGGAGCGGAGCAGGTCGCGCAGTTTCATGCGCGCTTTGTGCAGTTGGGACTTGCTGTTGCCGATGGAACAGTCGAGCATTTCGGCAATTTCATTGTGTTCATAGCCTTCCACATCATGCAGAACGAAGACCAGCCTGTACCCTGGAGGCAGATTTTCGACGGCACGTTCCAGCGCAACCCGGTCCAGAGAGCCAGAGAGCATCAGGTCACGCTCGCCAATGTCTTTGCGCGGGCCGTCGTCCTGTGAAGGCTCCAGAGTTTCTTCAAGCGATACCTGGGGCAGGCCCTTTTTGCGCAGGTGCATCAGCACTACATTCACGGCAAGCCGGTGGAGCCACGTGGAAAAGGCCGAATCGCCGCGGAAGGTGCCGATTTTGCGATAGAGCTGAAGGAAGGCTTCCTGTGTGAGGTCTTCTGCCTCGGCTACATTACCCAGCATGCGCAGGCACAGGGAATAGACGCGGCGTTTGTGCAGAGCATACAGAGTTTCAAACGCCCTGGCATCGCCTGCCTGGGCGCGGGAGATTGCCTCTGCTTCTCCCTCAATGGGAGGGTTGCGACGCATATGTTGTACTGGTTTGGCGGGATGAGGGTCTGCGTTCATTCGCACTCTACCATTCTTGAAAGTTCCATACTTTGAGGCTTCCGTCAATCCACTGCCTGTTCCAGATGGCATAGCGAGGTTCATGACGCATTGTCCGTAAAAAGATGGTCTGGAAGGTAAATTAGACGTACGCAAATAGCGAACGGTTGCCTGCCCTGCATTATGACCCGATAAAGCGCGCGTACAAACTGCGGGCCTGGGTGACGTCGGTTGTGCCCTGGATGATGGCGCGTCCGTCTGCGAAGAGTGTGAGCACATAATCGCCATGTTCAAAGCGCAAAAGCATGTTGTTGTAACGGACGGTGCCGTGAGGGCGAAGGCGCTTTTCCATCTCTGAGAAATCAACGGGGCGATGGCGCTCGTGTATCTGCACGGAGTTGCGTCCGCATAACGTGATGTGCGGGCGGCCTTCTCCGCGAAGGTGGGCAAAGTTGTGATGCTGGCAGACTTCGCAATCATGCCGCGGGCGGACGGTGGGGACTTCTGAGCGCTCATTCGTCCAGAGATCGAAGGAGAGCAGGCTGCGGCGGACTTTGTCCCTTGCTCCTACGATCAGCTTGATGGCCTCGGTTGCTTCTACGGAAGCAGCGAGATTGACGGCAGTGTTCAGAATACCGGCGGTGTCACAGGTCTCGACTGTGCCGCCTGGGGGCCTGGGAAAGATGCAGGCCAGGCAGGCAGTCTCGCCTGGAAGCACATTCATGGTGACGGCGTAGGCGCCGATGGCCGCGGCGTAAATCCAGGGCCTGTTCTGCTCGACGGCGTAATCGTTCAGCAAATAGCGGGTCTCGAAATTGTCAGTTGCGTCGAGGACGATGGCAGCATCATAAAGTAAGTCATGAATGTTCGCGGGGACGAGGTCAGCGACATGCGCGTGGACGGTAATCGCACTATTAAAGCTGGCGATTTTGCGCCGCGCAGCTTCCGCTTTAGGAAGAGACTGTGCGGCATCGGCTTCATCGAAGAGCACCTGCCGCTGAAGATTGCTTTCTTCCACAAAGTCGCGATCAATCAATGTGAGCGTGCCCACTCCGGCACGGGCAAGAAGACTGGCCGCCGCTGCGCCGGTGGCCCCACAGCCGACAATGGCAACGTGGGCGCGGGCCAGCTTCTGCTGGCCTTCTTCGCCGATTCCGGGATAAAGGACCTGGCGGGAATAACGTTCGGTGAATTGCGTTAAAAGCATCGGATGATTTCTCGCGTCCTGATTAGTATAAAAGTGGGTGGTGTGCTCTGGTTGCAGCATGGACCTGATGGGCACCGCAAGACTGCATGGAGTGAAGAGAGGCTGATTGGATTTTCGCTGCAAATCCTGGTGGAGAATTTGCTGGATCTGCCTCCTGGTCTTTGCATGGTGTGAAGTAGCACTGGCGAAAGCGCAGGCCAATGAATCAGCCGGACAAACAGGCGATGTGACTCTGCGCACGTGGAGTGGCCTGCAGATAGATGGCATCCAATTCAAAGGCATAGAAGCCGAACGGCTGGATCCATTGCCGCAGAAACTGGCCCAGCAACCGGGGCAGCCGCTTGATCCGGACAAGGTGAGGCAAAGTCTGCGCCGCCTGTACGAAACCGGCCTGTACAAAACGATCCAGGTAGAGGGAGTCAGGCACGGAAATACCGTCACCATCATTTTTGACGGTACGCCAAACCTCTTTATCGGCCGCATTACGGTGGAAGGGGTCAGGGCCGAACGCCTTTCCGGAGTGCTGGAGCGCTCGACGCGTATGAACCCTGGCACTGTTTTTACGGATGACAAATTGCAGCAGGCTGAATCGCAACTGCGGCAGACGCTGGAAGAAAACGGCTATTACGAAGCAAAGATTTTTGCCAGCACGAGTATTGACCAGCCAAATTCACAGGTGAATGTGGCCTTCCAGATTGAGTTGGGCAAGCAGGCCCGCGTGGGCAATGTGGCGGTCACAGGCGACAGCGGAATGAGTACGGAAAAATTCCGCAAAACCGGGAAATTGAAGGAAGGCTCCAAAGTTACACGGAACACGGTGAGCAACGCGCTGACCCGGCTGCGCAAGAATTATCAGAAGAACGACAGGTTGGAAGCGGCCATTAAATTAGATTCGCGGGAATACCGGCCTCCGGTGAACCATCTGGATTATGGATTCACGGCCAATCGCGGGCCTCTGGTGAAAATACAGGTGGAAGGCACATCCCTGAGCAAAGGGAAGATTAAAAACCTTGTTCCTGTCTATGAGGAAGGCACGGTAGATGAAGATCTGCTGAATGAGGCCGACCGCCGCATCCGGGACTATTTCCAGCGCCAGAGCTATTTCGATGCGAAGGTGACACATTCGGAGCAACAGGTAGATCCGCGCCATGCGGTGATTACCTTTCATGTGGACCTGGGGAGCAAGCACCGTGTTGAAGCAGTGCATATCAAAGGCAATAAGTATTTTGACAGCGATGTGATCCGGCAGCGGTTGAGCGTGACCCCGGCAAGTGTTGTAAACCGGCATGGAATGTACAGCTATGCGCTGGCACAGGCGGACGCCAGCAGTATTGAGGGTCTGTACCAGAGCAACGGATTTACGGATGTGAAAGTCACGCCAGAGATACAGGACGTAGATACCGGGCCCAACGGGCAGCGCCTGAAAACAGACCTGCTGACGGTGACATACCGGATTGAAGAAGGGCCACAGACGCGACTCGGGGAGTATGAAATTCATGGCGCGCAAAAGATTCCGCTTGCACAACTGACCCCGTTGCTGAATACGCAGTCCGGGCAGCCGTATTCTGCGGCGAACATAAATAATGATCGCGACACGCTGTTGAGCTACTACCTTAGCCACGGTTTTGATAAAGCGCAGGTGCAGGTGACGCAGCGCCGGTCATCTGCCAGGCCAAATACGATGGATGTCGCCATGGACATTACCGAAGGCGAGCAAGTGTTCGTGAACCGCGTGTTGATCTCAGGCCTCCACTACACGCGACCGAGCACAGTGGAGGACCGCGTACTACTGCATCCCGGCGATCCGTTAGACCAGACGGCGCTGCTGGATACGCAGCGCAAATTGTATGATCTGACACTGTTTAATCAGGTGAACACGGCGGTGCAAAATCCTACAGGTGATGAACTGCGCAAGAATGTTCTGGTGCAGTTTTCCGAAGCGCGCCGGTGGGACCTGAATTATGGTTTTGGCTTTCAGGCGCAGACGGGAAATCCGCAGACAGAGTGCAAGGACCTTACAGCGGAGGAGCTGATCAAGCTGGGGATTAATCCAAGCACCTTTCATTGCAGTCCCAATGGCAAGACAGGTGTGAGTCCGGCGTTCCTGTTCAATGTGTCACGCATCAACCTTCGGGGTACGGACAAATCCATTTCGTTGAATACGACTTATGGCACGCTGGAGCAGCGTGTGCAGATGATCTTTTCCAATCCGCATTTGTTCGACAATCCAAAGTTTGACGCGATCCTTTCCGGGGGCTACACGAATGCGCAGGACGTGACTACGTATGCTGCGTCGCGCCTGGAAGCCTCAATGCGCGTAACAAACCATGTCAACAAACCAAACACGCTGATTTATCTCTGGAGTTACCGCCGCGTCAGAGTAGACCCGAACAGCGTGCAGGTGGCCCCGAATGAGATTCCGCTGGTTTCACAGCCGGTACGCGTGGGTGGCCCGGGCATTACGTGGATCCGCGATACGCGCGTGCCTACTCCGCTGGATGCGACGAAGGGCACGTACAACACGGTCCAGGACACGTGGGCAGATTCTCACTATGGATCGCAGGCAAACTTCAACCGTATTGATGCGACTAACTCCAGCTATTACGTGTTTGGAAAACAGAACAAATGGGTGGTGGCGCGCAGCACGCGGCTTGGTGTGGAACGCTCCTATGGAGCAGACAAGTATGAGCTGATTCCGCTGCCTGAGCGCCTCTATGCGGGCGGCGCGCAGTCACATCGTGGATTCGGCATCAACTCCGCTGGGCCGCGCGATTCATTGACCGGATTTCCCATTGGCGGCGCCGGCGCATTTATAAACAGCACCGAGCTGCGCATGCCAAATCCCACGTTGCCATATGTAGGCAACAGTCTCGGATTTGTGCTGTTCCATGACATGGGCAACGTCTTTGAAAATTCTTCTGATATCTGGCCCAGCATGTTTCGCATCAAGCAACCGCACAGCTATACCTGCAAGGACACCAATGAAGCTGACCAATCTAAGCCTCATGAGCACTCGAGCACTGGCGGCGCCGGTACCTGCAGCTTCAACTATTTTTCGCATGCAGTTGGACTGGGTCTTCGCTATCACACGCCAGTAGGGCCATTGCGTCTGGATTTCAGCTACAACCTGAACCCTCCGATTTATCCGATTCTGATTGATTATTCCGGAGGGCCGGTTCCGCGCATAGGCCAGGCACCGCATTTCAATTTCTTCTTCAGCATCGGGCAGGCATTCTGATGGCATGGCGCACACAGTTCGGGCAACGGACAGCATGCGCCATACTGTGTGTATGCCTCTGCACCCCTGTCTGGCCACAGACTTCCTCTGCTTCTGCAAGCCCGGTTGTTCTTGATCGCGTAATTGCCATTATTAATGGGGATGTTTTGCTGGAAAGCGATGTCCGCGAAGAGATGCGTCTTTCTGTGCTTCAGCCTATCTCAGTACCGGCAAACCAGAACACGGAAATCCGCGCGGCCCAGCGGCTGATTACACGAACGCTGATTCTGCGGCAGATGAAAGAACAAGAGGCGATCAACTATTCCGTGAGCGATGAAGATGTGCGCAAGAGTCTGGAGGAACTGCGGCGGCAGATTCCTGGATGTGGGCCTATGCACTGCGCAACGGAAGCAGGATGGCAGGCATTCCTGCAGAAAAACGGACTGACCGAGCAGGAGGTGGATGCGCGATGGAAGGAGCGGCTGGAGATACTGAAATTTATTGACCAGCGTTTCGGCGTGAGTATCCACATCAGCCGTCAGGACATCGAAAATTATTACAGGAAAAATTTTCTACCTGCCTTTGCAAAGACAAAACAGAAGCCTCCGACACTGGAGAGCGTTGCTCCTCGTATCCGCGAAATATTGCTGCAACAACAGGTGAATTCGCAACTGCGGGACTGGCTCCAGAGCCTGCGGGAGCAGGGAAGCGTGCAGATCCTTGATCCGAAATATGGCCAGAGTACTGGGAATGATGACGATACGGGAGGCGGAGCATGAGCACACAGCCCGCTCTACCTGCTACTGCGCGACGCCTTTGGCTGCGTGCCGGATTGGTCGTTGTTGTGGTGCTCCTGGCTGTGATTGGCGGGCTTATCTGGTATGCGTCTACGCCGCAGTTTGAAAACCTGGTCCGGGAGAAGCTGGTTGCCGTTCTGGAGCAGTCCACGGGCGGGCGTGTAGAGTTGCAGGCATTTCGATGGTCGCTCCGGCACCTTGCTTTTGAGGCTGACGGTCTGACCATCCATGGCCTTGAAGCTGCAAACGAAGCTCCTTATGTGCATGTGGAACGCATTTATGTGCGGGTCAGGATTCTGTCATTGTTGGGACCCAAAAAGATTGATCTGAATTATCTGGAAGCAGACAAGCCCGCCATTCACCTGATTATTTATCCCGATGGCTCGACGAACCAGCCAAAGCCAAAGACACAACATCAGGGGAAATCTGTAAAAGATGAGATTTTTGACCTTCAGGCGGGCAGGACGGAAATCCGCGATGGCGTTGCTCTGATCAATGAACGGGCGATACCGTTCAATTTTGCCGCAAATGATCTTGGCGTTGTTGTGACGTATACGCCTGCGAATGACCATTATCTGGCAACGTTGCAGGCGACCGATATGGTTGCGCAACGTGGAGTGCGTCCACCGCTGCGATCCCGGCTCGATCTTGCCGCTGATATTGGCCGTAACACACTTGATTTGACGAAATTTGAGCTGCGGACAGGCCCGTCGTCGCTGGAAGCTACGGCTGCGGTGAAGGACTTTGCCAATCCTCACTGGACATTGATAGCGCGCGGCAAAGTAGATGTGCGTGAGGTGATGGTCCTGGAGCCTGTTGAAGGTGTTGACAGCGGCGTTGCCACGCTCGATCTGAAGGGGCAGGGAACAAAGACGCAGTTTCTGATGGACGGACTTGTTCGCGTAGCCGGGGCGGCCTATCACACGGGCGCGGTCCACATTACGGGCGCGAACGCGGACATGGCCCTGCATATGACACACGATGATCTGGCACTCACAGGCATTCGCGTAAAACTCAATCGCGGCGGCGCTGTGGATGCGGAGATGCGCATCGCGCGTTGGCTGGAACCTGCGCGCAAGGGCAGCATTCGCGCCAGGATTGGCGGTTTTTCTCTGCGTTCAGTGATGGCGATGGTTGCGCCTCCGCATTATGAGGACCTGGGCTTTGATACATGGGTTGCGGGCGATACATTCGTGGACTGGACGGGAAATGCGTCTGATCTGAGCGGCAGGGCAAATGTGACGCTTACACCTTCAAGACAAACACCGAATGGCGAAGTGCCGCTTTCGGGAATTGTAGATGCTACTCATTTCCAGAAAAACGGCACTGTGGTTGTGAAGCAATTGCAGGCGCAGACTCCGGCAACGCGCTTTGATGTTTCGGGCGGGCTGGGAGTGTATCCACTCAGCCGTCCTTCTGCACTTCAGGTGAATGTTCAGACCACGAACCTGGCAGAGTTTGACAAGGCTCTCTCGACGTTGGGAGTGGCCTCACATGGAAAGAGTGGTGTCCAGGCATTGCCTGTGCGGCTTCAAGGGCAAGCAGAGTTCCACGGTACAGTTTCAGGAACGCTGAGCAGCCCGGATGCGAAAGGCCACCTGACCGCAGGCAATTTCGATCTGCTGCTGGCTGGACGCACGATCCACTGGGACTCGCTTGTAACGGACGCTGAGTATTCGCCGCAACGGATCGCGGTCCAGCAGGCGACGCTGACGCATGGCACAACGACAGTCCATGCATCAGGTCAACTCCAGGCGCACCGTTTGAGTGAGCGGCATTATGCGTTTGATGATGAATCGGCAATCCAGGCAGATCTTCGGGTGCAGAACGCCGAGTTGGCTGATGTGATTGCTATTTCTGGCAGGAATCTTCCGGACACTTCCGGTACAGTGACTCTGAATGCCCATGCTGGCGGTTCACTCTCAAACCTGAATGGCGGCGGGCATATTTCCATCGCAGGCGGAAAAATTTATGGTGAGCCATACCGCAGCCTGAATGCCGATCTGCGGTTTACAGGCGATGAGGTTGGCGCGACGAAACTTACATTTCTGGAAAATGGCGGTCAACTCACAGCAGAAGGCGGCTACCATGTTCGCGATAAGCAATTTCATTTTCATGCGCAGGGAAAAGGCTTCGATCTGTCGCACATAGAGCGGCTGCAGAACAAGCGCATTCCTGTAACAGGCCAACTCGTCTTTACCGCGAGCGGATCAGGGACTCTGGAATCGCCCAATTTGCAGGTGAACGCACATCTTACTCATATCACCGTCGGCAACGAAATCAACGGAGCAGTGGACCTGGATGCGCATACGGGCCATGGCGCGCTTCTTTACACAACTACAGGACATTTAGGACAGGCACTGTTACAAATTAACGGGCAGACTGCAATCACCGGCGATTTCCAGACCCAAGCACAGGCACAGCTTACGAACCTGGACATTGACCCGTTTCTGAAGATGTTCGAGGTGGAAGGGGTGCAGGGACACTCCTCGATTGCCGGGTTGGTGTCTGTTTCCGGGCCACTGCGCGCGCCCCGGCAGAT
>DASRBV010000077.1:0-4460 GCA_035653455.1 Pseudacidobacterium sp.
TGCGCAAGCGATTTCCCGATTTCCATTTTCCTGCAAACCCGTCTAAGGCCATAGAATAGAAGGAGCTTTACATCTGGAAAACCGGTCTGCCTTGTTGGCCCGATGCGGTGCCCCAGAATTTTTGTTTTCTCCGGCAGTGGAGGCATTTGAGGTTCATGTTTCGATCCAACCGCTTTTATCCGGTTCTGGCATTCGCACTTGTTTTTTCCGCGGCATTTGAATTACGGGCGCAGCAGACACCACCCATTGTGGACCAGCAGCCAGCTCAGACTGCTCCCCAGCAGCAGACCCCGCAGGAGCGCGCCGAGGTGCTCCGGCAGGCACAGGAACGCGTGAAGGCCCGCCGCCGTCTGCGCGACCAGCAAACGATTAAAGACACCTACAGCCACAAATACGAAGTCTACTTTGGCGGAGGTTATCTGCGCTTCCGGCCAGGCAACGTTCTTCAGCACATCAATGAAGCCGCCTGGAACGTGGGCATCACCGACTATGCTTACGGCAAGATCGGTCTGACTGCCGATGTCCGCGGCTACTATGGAACGGCCTACACGGGCCGCAATCCATATGGGGTCTACCAGCCCAGCATCAGCCAGTACACCTTCATGGCTGGCCCGACCGTCCGCTTTTTTGAAGGTGTGCATTGGGGCTGGACCGCCCATGTCCTGGCAGGTGTTGGACACGGAAACTTCGGCACCGGGACCGGCGGGCTGCCTCCAACGCTGATCAACCTTTATCCGGACGGAAATTCGTTCAACCTGGCCGCAGGCGCATCTGTGGACTATAACCTGAGCCCGGCCCTTGCATTACGCCTTACCCCCAGCTATCTGATGACGAGATACGGCAGCTCCACCCAGAACAATCTGGGATGGCAGGGAAGCGTGGTTTATCGTTGGGGACGGCAGTAGCTTAAGGGCGATAACATATTGGCTGCTGTAAAAACTCTCAATTGGGGTAAAGGCTTCAGCCAGGCGGTAAAGAGTTAAAAATTAGTTTGACTTCGGCCGCTGAGGTAAGCTGCAAGTCTATGAGGAGCGTCAATCCAACCAATCTCCCCCTGACAGATGAACAACTGCAGGTTCTCAAAGAGATGGCATACCGCTATATCTGGTGGATGAATGCAGCAGATGCTCTCGAACGGCCTGAAAGAATAGTGGCACAGGTAATGGAGTTGGGAGATTGGGAGGATTTGCAAATTGTTGTCCACTCGCTCGGAGATGACTATCTTCGCCGGGTCATCGCGCAAGCAGAACCGGGACAATTCAATGAGAGGTCGTGGCATTACTGGCATTACCGCCTGCACCTGGCAGAGCTGGGTACAGTCCCGCCTCTTCCTATGAGGGTTTTCCCGTGAGCAGTTTCCAACCCGTGTTGGATATACTCCCTTCCAGCCAACGAGCGCTGTGGCCCTCATTGGCTGGAAGCCGCAAGTTTGGGATGGTCCTTTATGGCGGCACTGCAATCGCACTCCGGCTAGGTCATCGCACATCGGTTGATTTCGACTTCTTTAAATCAGGTGACCTGCCTGGCCGGGAAGCGATGCTGGCGCACTTTCCGTTCCTGACCGGAGCAAAGACGCTGCAAGAGCGCCCAAATACCTTAACTGTTGTTACTGTGCCGATCAAGAACGCAGAACCGGTCAAAGTATCGTTCTTTGGCGGAATCAGCTTTGGCCGGGTTGGAATTCCTCAGACCACGAATGATGGGGTTATGGAAGTAGCATCCTTAGATGATCTGATCGGTACAAAGCTAAAGGTCATTCTGCAACGTATTGAAGCCAAAGACTATCAGGATATAGCAGCAATGCTCAGATATGGTGTAACCCTGGAACGTGGGCTTTCATCAGCCAGAGCAATGTACGGTCCCGCATTTCAGCCGAGCGAAGCATTAAAGGCGTTGGTATACTTCCATGGCGGGGATCTGGATAGGCTACCGCATGAAGATCGCAAAACGCTTATCGAGGCTGTGCAGCATGTCCGGGATCTGCCTCAGGTTTTTTTAAGAGACAGGGAATTGACCCTCCGCTGAGTAGGCAAAAACTGCAGGAATTGACTCAGATCATCGCAAAGGGCACAGAGAGCTCGCAAAGGATGTCAACAGAGCCAACTAGCGTCTGTCTCGCTTCTTCGCTGCTTCCAGCGGAGGCTGCGGTTCAGTCATCTTTACCGGATCGAGAATCTCTGCAATCTCTTTCTCGCTCAATAGCTTCTTTGAGCGCGCAATCTCAATAATGGATTTTCCCGTAGAGATGGACTCCTTCACAATCTCTGCCGCTTTCGCGTACCCAATGTAAGGATTCAGCGCTGTAGCCAGTGAAACTGTGCTCTGCGCATAGAAATTGCAGCGGGCCACATTAGCTGTGATTCCGGAAACGCAGCGGTCATTGAACTGGCGCAGCATGTTGGCGAGGATCGTCGTACTCTGCAGGACGTTGTAGGCCATTGTCGGCATCATCACGTTCAGCTCAAGCTGTCCGGCCTGCACGGCATACGCTACGGCGGTGTCGTTGCCGATGACCTGAAAACTGACCATCGCCGCCAGCTCGGGCATGACGGGATTGATCTTCCCCGGCATAATGGACGACCCTGGCTGCAAGCTCGGTAGATGGATCTCGTTGAATCCTGTATTCGGCCCCGAGGACATGAGCCGCAGGTCATTCGAGATGCGGATGACCTCGAGCGCGATGCCGCGCAGCGCGGCGCTAACCTCGCCCATACAGGCATTCGACTGCATCGCCCAGCGCATGTCTTCGGCAGGAACGAGCCTCTGGCCGGAGATGCGCGACAAGTTCGCAATGGCTTTGGCACGGTAATCGGGATGTGTATTGATGCCCGTGCCTACGGCGCTTCCACCCAGCCCTAGTTCGTGCAGTGAATCGGCAGCCCGCTGCAAAGCCTGCTTGCCTTTCGCAATGGCCACGCCATAGGCCGCGAATTCCTGCCCTAAACGAATGGGCACCGCGTCCTGCATGTGCGTGCGGCCGGACTTCATCACGCTGTCAAACTCTTTGCCTTTGGCTGCGAAAGATGCTGCCAGCGCGTCGAGCACCGGATAGAGCGTCTCCAGATTCAGCAGAGTGGCCAGACGCATCCCGGTCGGGAAGACGTCATTCGTGGACTGGCCGTAATTTACGTGGTCGTTGGGATGAATAAAGGCATATTCACCCAGCTTACCGCCCAGAATCTCATTCGCGCGGTTGGCGATGACTTCGTTCGTATTCATGTGGAAGCTGACACCCGCTCCCGCCTGAAAGACATCTACGACAAACTCAGCATTCCATTTCCCTGCGATGACTTCCTGCGCCGCCTGGATGATGGCATCGGCCCGTTTTGTATCCAGAAGACCAAGCTCTTTGTTGGCCTCGGCCGCCGCTCGCTTCACCATCCCGAAGGCGCGGATGAGCACAGGATGGGCGCGCATCCCTGAGACGGGATAGTTCTCAACAGCCCGCGCCGTCTGCGCACCGTAGTAAGCGCGGACTGGTACTTCTACTAATCCGAGAGAGTCTTTTTCCTGGCGTGTTTCGGGCATAGCAGATATTAGATGCCCTGAAACATATCAGGATCAACACTCGACATCCTGAGGCGCGAAGGATGAAGCATCCCGATGTCGCGCTTTCAGGCCAGGATAGGCACACCCGCAAGCTGTGACTGTATCTTTGCCCGCCACTCCTTCGGCCCGGTCTCATGGACCGAGGTTCCATTGGAATCCACTGCGACGGTCACCGGCATGTCTTTGACCTCAAATTCGTAGATGGCCTCCATGCCGAGGTCTTCAAAGGCCAGCACGCGCGATGACTGGATGGCCTTCGAGACAAGATAGGCCGCCCCGCCAACGGCCATCAGGTATACGGCACCATTGTCTCGGATGGCCTCTACTGCCGCCGGACCGCGCTCGGCCTTGCCAACCATGCCCAGAAGACCGGTTTGCTCCAGCATCTGGCGCGTAAACTTGTCCATACGCGTCGCTGTCGTTGGCCCAGCAGGGCCAACGACCTCGTCCCGCACGGGATCCACAGGGCCAACGTAGTAGATAAAGCGATTGGTAAAATCCACGGGCAGCTTTTCGCCGCGGTTGAGCATGTCCGTAAGGCGCTTGTGCGCGGCGTCGCGTCCGGTCAGCAGCTTGCCGTTCAGCAGCAGGACCTCGCCCGGCTTCCACGCCGCCACTTCTTCGCGCGTGACTGTGTCGAGATTTACCCGTCGCGCCGAGGAAGCATCATAGGTCAGCTTTGGCCAGTCATCGAGCGAAGGCGGCTCTAGTGCGACTGGACCTGAGCCGTCCAGCACAAAGTGCGCGTGCCGTGTTGCTGCGCAGTTGGGAATCATCGCAACCGGCAGGTTGGCTGCATGCGTCGGGTAGTCGCGGACCTTCACGTCGAGCACCGTCGTCAGTCCGCCCAGCCCCTGCGCGCCGATGCCCAGCTCGTTCACTTTCTTATAAAGCTCGATGCGCAGTTCTTC
>DASRBV010000078.1:0-6635 GCA_035653455.1 Pseudacidobacterium sp.
GGTTTGGCTTATTTCGGCATCTCTCAAGGCGAATTTTATGTCACACAAGCTTTACAGGAACCTGATCGGCGGCGAGTGGGTCGCGGCAAGGACCGGCAAGACTTTTCTGAATACCAATCCTGCCAACAAAAATGATGTGGTCGGCGAGTTTCAGTCCTCGGGTGCTGACGACGTGGACGCGGCAGTCCGCGCCGCCGCAGAGGCCTTCAAAACATGGCGGCTGGTCCCCGCACCCAAGCGGGCCGAAATCCTCTACCGCACCGGACACCTGCTTGAACAGCGCAAAGAACAGTATGCCAAAGAGATGACCCGCGAGATGGGCAAGGTCCTGGCCGAGACGCGCGGCGATGTGCAGGAGGCCATTGATACTGCCTACTACATGGCCGGCGAGGGCCGCCGCCTCTTTGGCCAGACCACTCCGTCTGAGCTGCCCAGCAAGTTCGCCATGTCGGTGCGTATGCCGGTGGGCGTCTGCGGAATGATTGCACCGTGGAACTTCCCCATGGCCATCCCTTCGTGGAAGCTCTTCCCGGCGCTGGTCTGTGGGAACACCTGCGTCATCAAGCCCGCGGAAGACACTCCGCTTTCGACCTTCAATCTGGTCCAGACACTGATGGATGCAGGCCTCCCGAAAGGCGTGGTCAACATCATCACCGGGTATGGCCCTGATGCCGGAGCGCCGCTGGTCGAGCATCCCGGGGTCCGCGCGATCTCCTTCACCGGATCGAGCGAAGTGGGCCGCATCGTGGGCCAGACGGCCGCCGCCCACTTCAAGCCGTGCTCGCTCGAAATGGGCGGCAAAAATGCCATGATCGTCCTTGATGATGCGAACCTCGACCTGGCGCTCGATGGCGCCGTCTGGGGGGCCTTCGGCACCACCGGACAGCGCTGCACGGCAACCAGCCGCATTATCCTGCACAAAAATATTGCCGCTGAATTTACGGAAAAGCTCGTCACGCGCGCGAAGGCGCTGAAAATAGGCGATGGGCTGGACGAGTCGGTCGAGATGGGGCCGCAGATCAACGAGCAGCAGATTGAGACCTCCACCAAATACTGCGAGATTGCGCAGCAGGAAGGCGCAAAGCTGCTCTGCGGCGGTAAACGTCTGACCGAAGGCGCGTATGCCAACGGGACATTCTTTGCACCGACCGTCTTCTCCGGCGTGAAGCCAAATATGCGCATTGCGCAGGAAGAGATCTTTGGCCCGGTGGTGGCGCTGATCGAATGCGGCAGCTTTGACGAAGCGATTGAAATCGCCAACGGCATCCGATACGGGCTTTCGACGGCGCTCTATTCGCGCAACGTCAACAACGCCTACCGCGCGATGCGCGACCTTGAAGCAGGCATTACGTACATCAACGCGCCGACCATTGGGGCCGAGGTGCATCTGCCCTTTGGCGGTGTAAAGCAGACCGGCAATGGCCACCGCGAGGGCGGTACCGGAGCACTCGATTTCTATACGACATGGAAGGCCGTCTACGTGGATTATTCAGACAAACTGCAACGGGCGCAGATTGATTAAGGAGAGTAGCAAGAGATGATCATCGGAGTACCAAAAGAAGTAAAAGACCACGAGAGCCGCGTCGGCATCACGCCTGCCGGAGTGAAAGCTCTGACCGAAGCAGGGCACAAAGTCCTCGTCGAGACCCACGCGGGCGAGCTTTCTGCCTTTACGGACGACGAGTACCAGTCCGCGGGCGCAGAGATTGCCGGCTCGGCCCACAACGTATGGGGCCAGGCCGACATGGTCGTCAAGGTCAAAGAGCCAATCGAGAAAGAATATGGGTTTTTCCGCGAAGGACTTGTGCTGTTTACCTATCTGCACCTGGCCCCCATTCCCGTGCTTACAGAAAAGCTTCTGGAAAAGAAGGTGGTCGCCATCGCTTATGAGACCATCCGCGACAAGGCAGGTACACTGCCGCTGCTTACGCCCATGTCCGAAGTCGCAGGGCGCATGTCCGTCCAGGTGGGAGCGTCCTATCTCGAAAAAGAAAAGGGCGGGCGTGGACTGCTGCTGGGCGGCGTTCCCGGCGTGCCGCCTGCCAACGTGTGCATTATCGGCGGAGGTATCGTCGGCACCAACGCAGCGAAGATTGCCATCGGCATGGGAGCGAAGGTGACCATCGTGGACCTGAACCTGAACCGCCTGCGCGAGCTTGACGATATCTTCAACGGAAAGGTCTTTACCCTCGCCTCGAACTCCTACAATATTTCCCGCGCTGTGCAGGAGGCCGATCTGGTCATCGGCGGTGTGCTCATTCCTGGAGCGGCCGCGCCCAAGATCGTCACCCGAGAGATGGTCTCGAAGATGAAAAAGGGCGCAGTGATTGTAGACGTGGCCATTGACCAGGGCGGCTGCATTGAAACGGCAAAGCCCACGACGCACAGCAACCCTGCGTATGAGGTCAACGGTGTTGTTCATTACTGCGTCACGAACATGCCTGCCGCTGTTCCGAACACATCCACGCTGGCGCTGACCAATGCTACCTTCCCGTACGTGATGCGATTGGCGCAAATGGGCGCAAGGAAGGCCATCCTGGCCGATGACGGCATTCGCGACGGCGTGAATACCTACGAAGGCACACTGACCTGCGAACCCGTCGCCGTGTCGCAGAAGAAAAGCTGGAAGCCGGTGCGGGAATTGCTGGCGTAAAAACAGTCCGATGAAAGCAGAAAGGGCGTGAGTGATTCACGCCCTTTTATTCTCCCATGCCGGGTGATACTTACACGTTGAAAGACGAGCCACAGCCGCAGGTGCTCTTGGTGTTCGGGTTGTCGAACTTGAAGCCGGCTGCTTCCAGCGTCTCCACATAATCCACGGTGCAGCCGTTCAGGTACATGAGCGATGTCGCGTCCACAAAGACCTTCAGGCCGTCAAAGTTGAAGACCTTGTCCATCATGCCCGACTGGTTCTCAAACGACATGGAATACTGGAAGCCGGAACATCCGCCGCCCACCACGCCAATGCGCAATCCTGCCGGAAGCGGATCCTGGGTCGCCATGATCTCGCGGACTTTTTCGACCGCCTTGCCGGTGAGCGTAATCGGCGCCTTTTTCACATCCGTGGTTTCGGGCGTTACCGTTGTGGTTGCCATGCGGTTCTCCTTGAGCGTTGCTGCTGCTTTAAGTTTACGGCATTTTCACAGGTGGCATCAATGAGGGCCCAGTTTGCTTGTGTCCGTGAAAACCTCTCCACAATTGGATGAATCCCCTTGCCCAGGGGATTCATCGCGCCCGAACGGACCGCATCCGGCTTATTTTGCAGTAATCTGGCCCGAGATCCTGTCCAGTTGCACCTGGGTCAGAATGCCCTTGCTCACCAGGTCCTGCGGATCACTGTAAGGGCGGCCTTTGATGATGCGCTCTGCGCGTGACCGCGTGATTCCGGGCAGAGTTTCAAGCTGCCCGGCTGAAGCCGAATTGATATTGATGGACGTGTCAACAGGACTGCCGTTTTTCAGGCCCTCTTTCACTCCGGCGGCCACATCGTTGATCTTGCGCTCGGCGTTGGCAGCAGCGACTTTCGCATCGGCGGCGGCCTGCTTTGCACCTTGCTTTACTTGTTCAGTGGTCTTTGCCGCCTGTTCTTTCAACTGCTCGTCAGACTGGGGCCGGGAGGTGCATCCGGCGAACCACAGCAGGGCAACAAAGGCAAGCAGGGTTGCTATCCATTGCGCGGGGGCCAGTTTACGGGAGGCGATCATAATCAGCAATATGGAATCTGTTCCAGCGCAAGAGGTTGCCAAATCAACTTCACGTCACGGAAAAAGGTACTATTCAACTCAGGTATTTAGGGCTAATATGATTTGCGAACGGCCTCACTTACCCCGGGCCTTCCGTTCGGCCCGCTCGTACCTGGGACCGGCTCTAAATCGAATCCTTGAGGTGCTCCATGAGCATCATGCTTGTTCTGTGGATCGTCTGGGCCGTCGTCACCGCCTTCCTCTTAGTCCTCCTTGCTTATCGGGGAACACTGACCCGCTATGAGGAAGACCAGCTCTTTCTCGACCCGGCAGGGAGCCATGAAGAGCAGCAGCAAAATGAAATTGTGCAGAAGGTCAACCGCATTCAGCCGCTTGTGCGCATCGCCACGGGCGCAACCTGTATTCTGTCCGCAACCATTATCGGCGTATATGTCTGGGACGCTATCAAGCAGTTCCAGTAAAGTGTGTTCCTGTTGATTTCCGGAGCGCCCAGATGTCCCGGCGCTCCGGCTTTCTTCCTACCACTCCAGCAGCAGCATCTCTGCGCAAAACCCTGGCCCCATGGCGGCCAGAATACTTCGTGTCCCAGCGGGAGGGCGCTGGCGTTTCATCACCTCATCCAGCACCACCAGCACCGATGCGGAAGACAGGTTACCAACGCGGCGCAGCATTTCCCATGAAACAGCAAGCTCGCCGTTTTTCAGGCCGAGCGAGTTTGCCGTTGCTTCCAGAATCTTCGGCCCTCCTGTGTGCATGATCCATGAGCCGATATCTTTGCGGGTAAGCCCATGCGCCGCAAGAAATACGTCCACATCGCGTCCCAGATTCTCCTCAACCACTTTGGGAACATCGGGCGACAGCACAATGGTGAAGCCCTTTTCAGAGATCTTCCAGCCCATCACATCTTTCGTACCGGGATAAAAGACCTGATGGTTCGCTATGATCCGCGGCCCGGCGAGTTTGGTCTTCTCGCCTGCAATCAAAACAGCGGCCGCGCCGTCGCCGAAGAGCCCTGACGAAATCAGGTTGGCGACAGAAATGTCATCGCGCTGCCAGGTGAGCGAGCACAACTCGACAGAAAGCAGCACGGCAACCTGATCAGGATAAGCGCGGACGTAATCGGCCGCCCGGGCCAGTCCTGCTGCGCCGGCAACACAACCCAGGCCAAAAATGGGATTGCGCTTGATATTCGGTGAAAGCCCCATGCGATTGACCAGCAGAGCATCTATCGAAGGACTGGCAATGCCGGTGACAGACACAAAGAAGATGGCATGGAGTTGTTCGCGGGCTAGTCCGGCAGCTTTCAGCACGCAGTCCAGGGACTGTTCGCCAAGCTGCCCCGCAACTTCTATCCAGACATCGTTGGCTTTACCCCACGTATCCAGCGCGCGATACTCTTCCAGCCTGCGCGAGAAATATCTGCCTTCCACGCCTGTGCGCGAGTGCAGGCGCTCCAATACCTGCGCCTTTTCCGGGCTGCTCCCCCAGAACTCGAGCAGCGCACCGACTACCTGCTGCTGTGTATAGTAATGCGGAGGATAGACGGCAGACGTGGCGGCGATGCGCAATGGACAGGACCTCCTGTTCAAGATTAGAGGCAATCAGGAGCGCGCGGAGGTCATTCTTTTGTCTGCTTGATGTAATGGAAAAGGGGAAAAGCACCATTTACCCGCTGTGCTCACTTCCAGATCATGGAACCGCTGCTTCCAATTCTGTGCGAGGGCAAGAAAGACTGCATATTTGGCCAACGAATCTCTGTGACCGTGCAGCCGGATCCGTCCTCTGACCGCGACAAGACTGTAGTTTCTATTGTTTCTGATGGAAGATCGCGTTGTTGATGTCTGGCCAGAATTCCTTGAAGATGAAGGTCATTCCATCCAGACCGACGTTGGTAAGCCAGTGCTGGCCTACTTTTGTCCAGGTGCGCTCTCTGGCCGGATAATACAGGCTGGAAATGCCGGAGGCCGCGCCCGCGCCAATCACTTCTGAGGCATTAAACGTCTCGCCCCCCGCATCGGTGCGTGTAATCAGGATGCGTGAAAACGAGTAAGCTGTCCGCTTTACGATGCCGCCGCGACCCAGCGTGTAGTAGCGCGAATCCTGATGCAGGGCGGCCGGGAAAGCGGCCTCCACCATATAATTTTCTACTGCCTGATCAGCCAGGGTGTGCCAGTAGTAGCGGCCGTATCCAACTGCCCCCTGGCGAAACTCAGGGTAAGAATTCTGCGCCATGCTGATTCCGGCCAATGCTCCGGCAAAAATGAATGCGGAGTAATCGAAGCTGTCCTGTGTTGCCGTAATAAATTTTTCTTTTGCCGACTGCGGAGGCAGCTTCTCATCGGCGGAAACAGAACGAAAATTGGGGATGACTCCCAGGATGCGCTTGGTCTGCTTACCTTCCATGCTGCCGGAAGCCTGCTGCTGTTGCGTCTGCGCGTCGGGTGCATCGGGAAGGACATTCGGGCCCGGTGCGACCTGTCCTTGTGCGAGGCCTGCCAAAGAAAAGACAAAAATTCCTGCTGTAATTTTCTTTATCCATGCAAAAAAGTGCATGAAGTTTAGACGATACCCGGCAGTGTTCGGGTGCAGAGAATTTGCCCTTCACATGGCTATTTCAGGAATTTTGACAGCGCCTCTAATCCTGCTTCAATGGCGGGCTTAGGCACTGAATAACCGAAACGCACGTATCCTTCACCCTGCGCGCCGAAAACCACGCCGGGAATGGTGGCCACATGCGCTTTTTCAAGAAGCAGCGCAGCAGCTTTCCGGCTTTCCTTGTGGATTTTCGTAACATTGGGCATGGCGTAAAACGCGCCCGCGGGAGGGTCGCATTCGAGCCCCAGATCATTCAACCCCTTTACCAGAAGGTCTCGTCTCTCACGATATTCCTTCAGGCGGTCGTCCAGGTAGCTTTGCGGCAGCGAGAGCGCT
>DASRBV010000079.1:0-6046 GCA_035653455.1 Pseudacidobacterium sp.
GAGGCGCACCACAATGTGCGCATCAAGGACTCGGCCATCATTGCGGCGGCGGAGTTGTCGCACCGCTACATCTCAGACCGCTTTCTGCCGGACAAGGCGATTGACCTGGTGGACGAGGCGGCAGCATCGCTGGCCATCCAGATTGGCTCGGTACCGACAGAGATTGACCAACTGGAGCGCGAAGCCACTTCGCTTGAGATTGAAAAGGCCGCGCTCAAGCGCGAGAACGATGAGAATTCAAAGAAGCGTCTCGAAGAGGTCGAGCGCGAACTCGCCGCCCTGCGCGAGAAGGTCACCGGACTGCGCGCGCGCTGGCAAAAAGAGCGGGACGCGATTACGCGTCTTGCTGAATTGAAGAAAAAAGTCGAGGCACTGCGCTTCGAGGCTGAAGAACAGACGCGGCAGGGCAATCTGGAGCGTGCGGCGCAGATCCAGTACGGCGAGTTGCCGAAGCTTGAAGCGGAGCTGAAGCAGCTGAACGCTGCGCAGGACGGCAATGCAAACGCACAACGCATGTTGAAAGAAGAAGTGGATGAGGAGGACATTGCCCGCATTGTGTCGAAGTGGACCGGAATTCCCGTCTCCAAGATGCTGGAAGGCGAGGTAAAAAAGCTCATCCAGATGGAAGCTCGGCTGCGCGAGCGCGTGATTGGGCAGGACGAAGCGCTGGCGATTGTGGCGAATGCGATTCGCCGTTCACGCGCAGGACTGAGCGATCCGAAGCGGCCGATTGGCTCGTTCATCTTTCTGGGGCCGACGGGCGTGGGTAAGACGGAAACCGCGCGCGCGCTGGCCGAGTTTCTGTTTGATGATGAACAGGCGATGGTGCGCATTGATATGTCTGAGTACATGGAGAAGCACGCTGTCGCGCGGCTGATTGGCGCGCCTCCGGGCTACATTGGCTTTGATGAAGGCGGCCAGTTGACGGAGGCGGTGCGGCGGCGTCCGTACTCGGTGGTGCTCTTCGATGAAATTGAGAAGGCGCATCCGGACGTGTTCAACGTGTTGCTGCAAGTGCTCGATGATGGCCGTCTGACGGACTCAAAGGGCCGCACGGTGGACTTTAAAAACACGGTCATTATCATGACGTCAAATCTAGGCGCGCATATTCTCAACGCGGAATCGCTGTCAAACGATGTTGGCTTTGAAAAGGCGCGGCAGCAGGTGATGGATGTTCTGCGGCAGAGCTTCCGTCCGGAGTTTCTGAACCGCGTGGATGACATCGTGATCTTCCGCCCGCTGGGCGAAGAACAGTTGACGCACATCATTGACCTGCGGCTTGCTGATTTGAAAAAGCTGCTGGCTGACCGCCACATCTCTATCACGCTTACCGATGCGGCACGGCACATGCTCTTTACGCAGGGCTATGACCGCGCATATGGAGCGCGTCCGCTGAAGCGCGCGATGCAGAAGCTGGTCCAGGACCCGCTGGCGATGAAGATCCTCGACGGCGAGATTCTGCACGGCGACGAAGTGAAGATAGACGCGGACACGCGCACCGGCAAGATGACGTTCGAGGTCACCAGCCGCGCCGGAGTACCGCTGGAGGGCCATCACATGGCCATCGGGAGGGCATAAGACCGTGCGGCGGAAAGGGTCCGGGAACAGGTAGTCCCGGGCCCCTTCACGTTACAATTGCATCCAATGAGCACACCGATTCAAAACATCCCGGTCCGCCGCATCAACGGAGAAGAAACCACTTTGGCAGAGTTTGCGGGCAAAGTGGTCCTGGTGGTCAATGTAGCTTCCAAATGCGGACTGACACCGCAGTATGCGGGGCTGGAGAACCTGTACCGGAAATACCGTGAGCGCGGCTTTGTGGTTGCCGGATTTCCCTCCAATGACTTCGCCGGACAGGAGCCGGGCACGAATGAAGAGATCCAGCAGTTCTGCTCGCTGAATTACAACGTGGATTTCCCGCTTTTTGAGAAGATCACGGTTGTGGGCGCGGCGAAGCATCCGCTATATCAGGCCTTGATTGAAGCACGACCCAAGGCCCGCAGCACTGCGATTGTTCCGTTCGCGCAGGACCTGATGAAATATGGCATTCAGCCGAATCCGGAGCCGGAAATTCTGTGGAACTTTGAAAAGTTCGTCATTGGACGAAGCGGAGAGGTCGTTGCGCGTTTTTCGCCGGACACCAAACCAGATGACACGGGACTGACGTCAGTGATTGAGAAAGAACTGGCGAAACCAGCCTGATGGATTTCCCGGGATGCGCTTCAGGAAAAGCGCGCCCGCTTTACGGATTGGCGCAGGTCTTTGCCTTCCATCTTTACTTCGACGCACATTTCCATCAGGCGCGACCTCATGCGTTCGCCGATGCGGTCACCCAGTGTTTCTTCGCGCATGGCCGACACGGCCATTCTGCGCTCGCGGCTGACGGGTATGGCTTCCTGTCCTTCCTGAACGCCGGCAGCGGGAAGATTGGGGTAGTTTGTCGTGATGAGCGTGGTGCGTTTGGCGTTGTAGCGGGCGTTCAGGATGAGGGCCACCGTGTCCCACACCCATTCGGTCGGTTTGATGTATCCGAGGTCGTCAATGAGCAGGACTTCGGCATCAAAGATGGGTTTGAGCACCTGAAGCTCTGTGATGTGGGTCGAGGGATTGTAGGACTCCTGGATCTGCTTCAGCAATTCGCGGTAGTCGCAAAAGAGGCCCTGCGCGCCGCGCTCGGTAATCAGCGCCAGCAGAAGGCCGATGGCGAGGTGGGTCTTCCCTACTCCCATGGACCCTGTAAACAACAGACCTTTGCCGTCGGTTTCCAGAGGGTAGGCGGTGACAAATTTGTCGGCCATCAGGAATGCTGCACGCAATGACTCATGCGAATGCCGCCCGACTTCAAAGCTCTGCAGAGTGCAATGCCTGTAGCGGGGAGGCACCTTTGCGCGGTCTACGAGCCGGGCGATGCGGCGCTCCTGCTGGCACTCGCAAGGCTCGGCGGCGCTGCTTCCATCAGGGCGCGTGATGACGCGCATGCCCATTCCATCACATTTCGCACAAACTTCGGTCATTGCTCTGGAACCAGTATCGCAGGGCGTGGTGTGCATATCCAGTCCGCGCTACTTTCCGAGATGCGTGTCAAAGAAGTGCGCCATGATTTCGTCTGCGTCGCGCGACTCGGGCAGGTCCACGTTGTTCCAGAAAGCGTGGGGCAGTCCCTCGAAGACAATGAGTTGGGCGTCCACTCCTGCCTTCAGGAAGGCCTGATGCAGAATGGAGGTTCCACTCAGGAGCAGGTCGCGGGTGCTGGTGACGAAGAGGGTTGGGGGCAGTCCCCGGAGATCAGAATAAACAGGGGAGAGCACGGGGTCTTTGGCATCGGTTTTGGCGACGTATTCCGGAAGCTGCACGCCCTGGGCCGGGACGGCAAGATGTCCTGAAAGCCCTTCGAGGCCGAAGATGGCCTGCGAGTCACCGGGCCTGCTGAAGTCGCCCATGCCGGAAAAGATGCCGAGCGCGCCGGGCATGGGTAGTCCGAGCTGTTTGATTTTTGCCACTGTTTCCGCGGTGAGGATGGCGCCTGCCGAGGTTCCGTAAATCGCAATGTTCTTTGGCTTATAGGTCTTAAGCAACTCTTTGTAGACGGCAATGGCGTCGTCCACTGCGGCGGGAAACGGGTTTTCCGGCGCAAGACGATAGAGCGCAGCCACGATTTTCGTCTGCGTGATGTTGGCAATGGGAATGGTTTCGGTCAGGGAGCCGGAGTCCACCATAAAGCCGCCGCCATGCAGATTGAGGAGCACACGGTCGCTCTTCCCTGCCCCGATGACAGGGGGAGTGATGATGCGCACGGGTACTCCGGCCATGGTGGCGCTCGAAACGGTGGCGGGATAGACCTGGCGGTAGGCTTCTCCGGCCTTGGCCTGCCATGCATCCGTCATGGCGCGCTGCTGGGCCACAGGCGGGGACTGGGCCACGTCGGAAATGGGCCGCGCGAGAAACTTCTGCGCCTCGGTGCTGACCGTCTGAGGTACCGGGACCACGCGCGTAATGTGGGCTGTTCCCTGCGCGTCAATATAGCTGGTGTTTATCTGGGGGACATTAGCTGGAACGGCCTGGGGAGTGGAAGGGGGTGTCGTCTGTGTCTGGGCCTGGCCGGCAAAGGTGCAGAGAAATTCAAGAGCAACCGCAATGAAAACTTTCATGCTCGCCAATACACCACAGAAAATGGAAAAGATGCAAGCGATCGGGAAGGCGGCCCAGCACAAGCCACAATATTCTGTAAAAGCCAGGCCCTTCAGACATCAGTGGATGAACTGGCGCAGCATCCAGAAGAGGCAACCGGCGAGTAAGGCCGCTGCCGGAAGCGTAAAGACCCAGGCCAGGGCGATGTTCCGGACCGTGGAGAGTTGCAGGCCGCTGCCGTTGGCCATCATCGTTCCGGCAACGCCTGATGAGAGGACGTGCGTAGTAGACACGGGCATCTTGAATTGGTCAGCGGCGATAATCGTAGCGGCGGTGATGATCTCTGCCGAAGCGCCCTGCGCATACGTCAGGTGCTCTTTGCCGATCTTCTCGCCTACGGTCACCACGATGCGCTTCCAACCGACCATGGTGCCTAATCCCAGAGCCAGGGCCACAGCCACTTTTACCCAGCCTGGGATGAATTTCGTAGAAGTATCAAGATGCTTCCTGTAGTTTGTGATGACGGCGGTTTCCTGAGGAGTGAAGCCGGGTTGCGCGCTCTTCGCCATCAGACGCAGGGCCTCGCCTTCCACATACATATCGTTGCGCACGTTCTGCTGCTGGCTGGCGGGGACCCGGGCGAGCGACTTATAGAGCTGGACTTCGTGCGAAATATCAATGGCCAGTTGGCGCGCAGCCAGAGGCGTGTTCGAAGTGTACTCTTTTGTGCGGATATATTCAGTGAGGTCGCTGCGGGCATCGCCCATGACTGCATCGGGCGAGACATAATGACTCAGCACATTGGCTGCCTGTTCTGAGACGGCGGCGAAATCCTGCACCTGATTGAAGCCGACAGCGTGGTTGAGGGCATAGGCGGTGGGCACCACGCCGATGAGAATGAGCATGATGAGTCCCATGCCCTTCTGTCCGTCATTGGAGCCGTGACCGAAGCTCACGCCTGTGCAGGTGAGGATGAGCAGCGCGCGAATCCAGAACGGAGGAGGCGCATCGCCCTTTGGTGATTCGTAGAGCGCTTTGTCTTTGATAAGAAATTTGAGGACCACAAGCAGCAAGGCCGCGCAGACAAATCCAACGAGCGGCGAGATCAGCAATGCGCGAAAGACATTCGAGACCTGGCCCCAGTCCACTCCACTGGTGCCGTTGCGGCCATTCATTAACTGGTTGGCAATGCCCACGCCGATAATGGACCCGATGAGCGTATGCGAACTGGAGGCAGGAAGCCCCAGCGCCCAGGTGCCCAGGTTCCACAGAATGGCGGCAATCAGCAGCGCAAAAACCATGGCGAAACCCGCGCCACGGCCTACCTGAAGGACCAGTTCGACGGGCAGCAGCGAGAGGACCGAAAAGGCCACGCCGCCGGAGGAAGTGAGCACGCCAATCAGGTTCCATGTTCCAGACCAGACGACGGCGACGTGCGGCTCCAGTGAATGCGTATAGATGACGGTGGCGACAGCGTTTGCGGTGTCGTGGAATCCATTGACGAACTCGAACCCCAACGCGATGAGCAGTGCAAGGCCAAGCAGCACGTATGGCCAGGCGCTGACGACGTGCACACCGGAGATGTCACTGGCGAGATGGAACCCGGCATAGCCAAGTCCGGCAAGCAGAACTCCGCCGAAAATCAGCGAACCAATGAGGCCTGGCGATTTTTTGATTTTCCGGTCGAGAAGGGTTTCTGCAGGAGACAATCCGGGGGAAATGACGGCAGAGGTTGTTTCATCCATAGTTCTCGGCTCCGATAGGGCACGTGTGAGAGCAACCTATCAGGGCCGGTGGAGAGTATGTGTAAAAATGCGAGGGAAATCTTTATGAATTTTTGGTAAATGAGTCAGGTGTTTGTGGTCTTTCAAGCGAGGGCCTGCGAACCCACATTCCGGAGGAGTGGTACATCCTGGCA
>DASRBV010000080.1:0-12038 GCA_035653455.1 Pseudacidobacterium sp.
TCTGCCGCTCACTTATATGAATTCGACTGCGGCCATCAAAGCATTCTGTGGCGAGCGCGGTGGACTGGTCTGCACCTCTTCCAATGCTGGACGCGCCTTTGAGTGGGCGTTTGCGCGGGCGGAGAAGATCCTGTTTCTGCCCGATCAGCACCTGGGACGCAATACGGCATATGCCATGGGGATTCCGCTGAACGAAATGGCTGTGTGGGACCCGTACCAGATCAACGGCGGACTTACGCCTGACCGTCTGCGCAGAGCGAAAATCATTCTCTGGAAAGGCCACTGCTCTGTGCATCAACGCTTTCTTCCTGAGCACGTGGACAAAGTACGCGCAAAGTACCCCGGAATTCAGGTGATTGTGCATCCCGAGTGCCGCTGGGAGGTCTGCCAGAAGGCCGATGCGCTTGGCTCGACAGAGCGTTTGATCAGCCTGGTCAGCGATGCTCCGGAAGGCACAATGTTTGCCATCGGGACGGAAATCCATCTGGTGAACCGCCTGGCAAAGGAGTTCGCGCCGAAGAACAAAAAAATTATCACTCTCGACGACACGGGCTGTCTCTGCACTACGATGTACCGCATCAGCCCGCAGCATCTGGCTTGGGCGCTTGAAAATCTTGTCGAAGGCCGCGTTGTAAACCAGATCAGGGTCCGCGATGACGTGAAACACTGGGCGCGCGTAGCGCTCGACCGTATGCTGGAAGTATGAAGACGTTCACCCTGGATGAGGCGCAGTCGTTGCTACCTGTTCTCGAATCGCTGCTCAAGCGTGCCATTGAAGGCAAGAAGGCAGCAGAGGAGATCGAAGCACAGCTTCAGCAACTGCGCCATCGCATTTTTCTTTCCGGTGGCATGATGGTAGACATCCTCTCGGTCGTGCGGCAGAAGGCGGAAGCAGAAAAATTTGTGCGTCAGGCAAAGGACGCCGTTGCTGAGATGGATGCTATCGGCGTGCAGGTGAAAGACCTCGACACCGGACTGCTCGACTTTCCCTGCATGTTGCAGGATGAGATCGTCCTGCTGTGCTGGAAGATGGGCGAATCCCGTATTGACTTCTGGCACACAGTAGACGCGGGTTTCCGTGGGCGCCAGCCCGTGGATGAGCGCTTTGGACGGACCAAAAAGCCGAATTGAGAGGTCCAGGTAGGCGAAGGCCCAACAACCGCAGATGGGCCCTTCGCCACACTGGATGAAAGCGGAACATTCTTCAATGCGCTCCGGTATTCAGCACGCGATCTACGCCTGGACCATTGGCCCCAACGATATCAGGCGCGCCATCTCCGTTCAGGTCTATGGCCGCGCCGGGGTACAACTGTAATGACACGTCCTGAGCTGTGCTGAGTGCCCCTTCTCCCGTGCCTCGCAGAAGGGCTGATTTTCCAGAACTGGAGAGGGTAAGGACCATTACGTCGGGTTTTCCGTCACGATTGAAGTCATCTACCAGAAGAAAGTTATAGCCATAGCCGTTATAGTCAATGCGTACTCCTGACGCAAAGGTAAAGGTCCCTGAGCCATTGCCCAGCTCAACCACAACGCGATCGTAAGATCCGCTGGATGGCGTTGCTGAATATACGTACACGAGGTCAGGAATATGGTCCCCATTCATGTCAGCAAGAGTCAGTGCCTGGAGCCATGGCGTGGTGTAGTTGAGCTTTTCGGTATGGGTCAGGCTGAATTTTCCTGTGCCATCTCCAAGAAAGGTATAGATCGTACCTTGCAGGAAATTTCCTGTCACAATATCCAGGTTCCCATCAAGGTTGATGTCCCCTACCGCTAACTGTGCAATGGGTAAAACCGACGAGGGAAAAGGAACCGGCTTTGAAAATGTTCCGTCTCCATGTCCGATGGCCACGCCCCAATCACCAATAAGGTCGGCTTTGCCATCATGGTTCACATCCACAGCGTAAACCTGCTTGTTCAATGTATTATTGGCAGGCTCGCCCAATACCTTCGAGTTAATGGAATTACGGAATGTTCCGTCCCCATTGCCAAGCAGGACACTCAAGTCACTGGGATACTATGGGCTGTAATAACCATCTCGGACCACGAGCAGGTCTGCAATGCCATCTCCATTCACATCTCCTGCTGTAATCAGGCCAGCTCGTATTCCTGTGTAATATCGAGGGCCTCCATTGAGGTATCCTTTGCCTGAGCCTGGAAGAATCGTGACCCACCCATCATTGCTGGTCACAGCAACATCCTGAATGCCATCACGGTTGAAATCGCCCGTCACGACTGAATGCGCTCCCGCAGACTGAGTAATAACAGGCGCGTGGAACATCGCGCCGGGAGCCCCATAAGCAATACTGTTTCCTGCCACCACATCGAGATAACCATCATGATTAAAGTCCGCAATGCCGAAGGAAAGAGGCTGTGCAGGTTGCACCATATCGAACACCTGCGGATAGGACAATGTGCCGTTATGGTTGGTGAATATCGCTATGAATCCTCGCAAACCTGCGATGATATCTTCATAACCATCATGATTCAGATCAGCAGCAGTGACCTGGGTTGCTGACAACGTTGAAGTGTGCTGTATCGTGAACCGGCCTGAGCCATCCCCCAGGAGCAGATAGACTCCAGATTGAGGCGATGCTATTGCCAAATCCAGATGACCATCGTGGTTAAAGTCCGCTGCTGTTGCAGATGTAAGGTCATAAAAATCGCCATTACCGTTCAGTGGTCCGGCAGTAAATGTCCCATCGCCTTTGCCGAAATAAATGGTTACGCTGTTAAGCCCGGCAACAAAGTCTGTCTTGCCGTCCCCATTAAAGTCTCCGGTGGTCAGCACACTGGAGAAAAAGGGGTTCGATACCGAATGAAAGCTCCCATCACCATTGTTAAGCAGAACAAAACTCTGTTCCGTTCCATCCGCCTCAGGCACCCCCTGGAAACTCAGCAATACATCCGGCTTGCCATCTCCATTTACATCCGAAATGGCCATGGTATAGGTTCCACTTGCATACTCGTTCAGATTAAGAATTGGACCGCTTCGGAATGTGCCATCTCCATTTCCGAAATAGACATTCAGGCCAGCATAGCTGTTGTAATTGCAGTACCAGGTACCATCAGGATACTGATCGCATTCCACGTCTGCCGGGACCGGAATGACAACATCGAGCTTACCGTCCCCATTCACATCCGCTAATTGGCCACCGCCAAGGTATTGATTCGATGGAAGTGCAATTGTCTGGAATGTACCATTCCCCGTGGCAAGCAATTCACTATAGGCATAAAGGATATCTGGGCGGCCATCGCCATTCAGGTCCCCTACCCCAACCAGGTTGTTGTATGCAGGATTAGGGAGATTCAGATACTGCGGTGTTACAAATTGCTTAGGAAAGGATGTTTGACTAAATGAAGGTTGAGCAGCAAGAACGCATACGAGCCCTGCGGCTGCTGCAAGGACAAGGCGAAAAACCCGTCGTTGCAAGGGGCACCCCCAATTCGCGCTGAATCATATTCGATGGTGCATACGCTCTACTATGGGTAGGTATTCTCATCTCATATTTCGCGATTGAGAAATGCGGCAGAGAGCAGACGGGCTGAACATCGGAAAAGCGGTACCGAATCCGGGTCTTGCATTTTCACCCTGTTGCACGGTTCCGGTACAACAGGGTGAAAGCAGCTATCAACTCATCTCATCAAGAACGTGGAGTTGAAAAGGACAGACCTTAGCGATCATCGTTGTCGCGCCAGTTGTCATCATCGTGCGTGAGCGGTTGGGATGCATGCAGGCTGAGACGGCCAATGGTACGATAATCGCCCAGTCCGTACTTTGGTTTCTGGGTGTGATATCCGGCAAAGATAATTGTTAGTGTGTCATGGTTGTAGATGGCCCCACTGGGCGCATAAACGCGGCCTGCAAAGAACCCCAGCGTGTTCCCGGCAACCGGAGTGTTCGCCGGAACTGTGATCGTGGTGCCTGGGCCAGACGAAGTTAGCGGTGTGCCGTTGGAGCCTACCGTCATGGTGATGGGCGTAGTCGAAAGGACCGGATTATTGATTCCATAGACCACGTTCCAATGCAACAGGTCGTGCGATTCGGCATAACCAATGTAGTGGAAAGCATCAGAGTCGCCGTCCACGCAACCGCCACCAGAGAAGAACAGGCCGTAACGGTCGTGATCGAGCTTGAGGATGGTGCCCGCAGTCGCCAGCCAGCGCGTACCCGTCAGGCCCACATCTCCTGGATTATTCAGTCCCTGTAGGATGCCGAGATCCTTAAAGTGGATTCCATCGGAGGTTTCCGCGAGGCGCAGATAGGTGATGTCATCGTTGGTCTTCGTTCCATACGGGTTGTTCGCATAGTAGTTCGACCAGTACGTGCTGCAAAGCTGTGAAGCGGGAAGCGCGGTATTGCCCGTGATGTCGCCGTTCAGGATTTTCTGCTCGTAGATGATCTTCAACGGCCAGCTCCCAGGCACAACGCCAAGAATACCGTCAGGATTCAGCAGACCTGTGGTATGGAAGGCGATTTCCGGTTCGCTGCTGGTCTCATCGGTTGGCCCGTCGTTTATGGCAGGGGCGCCATTCAGAGGCAATCCGGGCTGCGGGTCGAGTTCGTGAATGTACAGGTCATCGGAATCAATGTGATTGTTGGCGCGGTCCAGCGTGTAGAGATAAGTGTGGCCTCCGATGGAGATCACGAATTGATGGCCTTGTCCGTCATCATCGCCGTTATCGCTATTGTTCGGGTCAGGACCAGGCTCTTTCTGCCCATTGGGATATTTCTGTACCTGGTCGGGGCAGGTGGTGCGCAGTTCGAGTGCCTTCTGCTGGAAATACCAGCTTTGGCCCGCATCATTGGAGTAGGCGGCGACCACGGCTTCGTCTATGTCCTTCGGACGCCAGTCAAAGTAGCCCTGGAGATACTTTCCGTGTCCACGCACAACCGGGAAATAATAGGGCTGCATTCGTTCTGTTCCAGGATTGCCTGCCTGGTTGCCATTGGCGTCGCAATAGCCTGCCGACTTGAGTCCAACGGCGGCGCCGGACTGTTCCAGTGTCCAGGGGCCGCCTGTAATCGTGGTTTCGGTGGGTGCTCCGTTGCGCGTCCAATGGACATGCCCGTCCTGGGCCGACGCGCACACAAACGCAGATGCAAGAAGTGCTGCAAGTGCAATGTTTTTCATTGTTTTCGTCTCCTGCCTCGCCTGAAATGGAAGAAAGGCAATGAACAGGAATAACGGACGCTCATGAACAAGTGGTGAATTTTCTGTGACAACATCATGAAAGCCTGTTTCGGCAGCAGTTTTTTGCATTGACATACCTGTTTGTCTAGGTATAGTCTCTCTCTCTATACCAAGACGTATAGGTATAAGCATGGCAAAAAACGACCTTCAGGGAAGCCTCGATCTCCTTGTTCTCAAGACGCTCTCGCAAACAGGCCCGCTGCATGGGTACGGCATCGTGCTGCACATCGAGAGGGCCTCTGACGCATTGCTGAACGTTGAAGAAGGCTCGCTCTATCCGGCGCTGCACCGTATGGAGCAAAGCGGATGGCTGCGCTCCGAGTGGGCGACAACTGAAACCGGCCGCAAGGCGAAGTATTACAAGCTCACTCCCTCTGGGCGTAAGCAGTTGGAAGAAGCGGAAAAGAGCTTCGAGCAACTGGTCAGAGGAGTGCGGGCCGTGCTCCGCTACGTGTGAAGGTGAATGATGCCCATTTTTCGACGCATCGCCAATCTCTTCTCGCGTCTGCGGTTAGAGCGTGATACGGAGGCCGAACTTCAGTCGCACATTGAGATGCGCATGGAAGACAACATGGCCGCAGGCATGTCCGAGGAAGAGGCGCGGCGCGACGCTCTGCTGCGGTTTGGTAATCCCGTCGTTACAAAGGAGCGCGTTACTGCCATGGATGTTCCACTCATACTTGAAAGCCTCTGGCGCGATCTTCGCTATGGAGTTCGTCAGCTTGTAAGAAGGCCTGGATTCACCGCGACCGCAGTGCTGACGCTGGCATTGGGCATCGGGGCAACATCGGCCATCTTTACGCTCTTCGATCAGGTGCTGTTGCGCATGTTGCCGGTCGAGCGTCCGAAGGAACTGGTGCGACTGGAGTGGCGCGGCTCTTTCTCCGGCTCGGCGAGCGGCTTCGGCGGCGACGTCAGCAACTACTTCTCGTATCCCATGTATAAGGACCTTCGTGAGCGCAATCAGGTCTTCAGCGGAATGCTGGCTGCTATGCGCACAAGCATCGGTGTGGCATGGCATGGTCAGGCAGAAGAAAAGGACGCTGAGATCGTCAGTGGCAATTATTTCCAGGTCCTGGAGCTGAGGCCCTCTCTGGGCAGATTATTTACATCCGCGGATGAAACACAAAAGAACGCCAATGCGGTCGTTGTCCTCAGCTATAACTACTGGCGGACACGTTTCACCGCCTCCCGCGATGTGATTGGTCAGACACTGCTCATCAATGGGCACCCGTTCACGATTATCGGCGTAGCGCCAGAAAATTTTCAGAGCGCTATTGGCGGCTATCGTCCAGGCCTCTTTGTGCCGGTAACCATGTCAGACATTGCCATGCCCTGGAGGGCTTCCTCCAATAGTCTGGAAAATCACTTGTCCATCTGGATTACGGTGGTGGCACGGCTGAAACCGGGAATGAGTATTGCACGTGCAGAGGCAGGACTTGCTCCGCTGTGGCATTCACTGCGTGCTCAGGAACTCACTCTGTACAAGTCAGCGTCCCAAAGCTTCAAAGAGCGCTATGCCGAAAAATCCCGTCTCATGGTGAAGGATGATTCACTTGGCTTTTCGCCAAACCGCATAGATTTGAAAATGCCGCTTATGATTTTGATGAGCATGGCAGGACTGCTGACTGCCATGTGCGCACTCAATGTGGCCACGCTGCTGCTGTTGCGTGCCGCGGCGCGTGCAAGGGAAATGTCTATGCGCTACGCGCTCGGCGCAAAGCTTGCGCGGATTGCTGCTCAACTGCTGGTGGAAGGCGGCCTGTTGGGCATTTGCGGGGCGGTGTCTGGCCTCGTTCTGACTCCACTTGTTGCCCGGATTTTAGTCCGGCTGATGACCAACTCCGAACCTGGCAGCGAGCCGTACTCCGCTGCCGTGGATATTCGCGTGCTGCTCTTTACCCTTGCGCTTTCATTGGTGGTCAGTCTGCTCTTCAGCATTGCTCCTGTGCTGCATTTCCTGCGGCCCAATCTGGCGAATGCTTTGCGCCAGAGTACAGGCACGGCCACCAAAGGCCCACAGATTTTCCGCAAAATTGCCGTCGGTGTGCAGATTGCGCTCAGCGTTCTGCTGCTTGGTGGCGCGGGACTCTTTGTCCGCACCCTGAATCATCTCCGTCAGCAGAATGTCGGTTTCGACACAAAGCATCTGGTGACCTTTGGCCTTAATCCGACTGAGTCTGGCTACGATGAGGCCCATACTTCGCCCATCGTCACTACTGCGCTGGATACAATACGCAAGGTCCCCGGAGTAGAAATGGCCGCGGCAACAACCGATCCTGAGCTTGCCGGAGATCAGGAATGGAACGGGTATGCCATCCAGGGGCACAAGCACGTTGAGGGCGAACGGACAGACTTTGAAAATCCGTGGATCACACCCGGCTATTTTGCGACTTTAAAGCAGCCGCTGCTGGCAGGCCGCGATTTCACTCTGCTGGACGCGAATGGGGCACCGAAGGTGGCGATTGTGAATCTGGCATTTGCCAAACGGTTCTATGGCTCTGCACAAAATGCGCTGGGGCGCATGCTCGGCGCGGCCGATGATCATCCTCATTTCGATATCACCATCGTAGGCGTGGTGGGTGACATAAAGCATCAGAACCTGCGCGAAGATATGGGACCGGCAGTTTACACGCCGTATTTCCAGAAAGGTCATCCGGCGGGTGTGCAGATTTACATCCGGACGACGCTGGAGCCGGAAAAGGTTGAAGCCTCCATCCGGCAAGCCATCCACAATCTCGATTCCACGCTCGTGGTCGGCGACATGCGCACCATGGACGTGCAGGTGGACATCAGCGCCTTTACCGAGCGCGCGCTGGCGATGCTTGCCATTAGTTTTGCAGTGTTGGCGATGATGCTGGCCGCCGTCGGTTTGTATGGAGTGCTGGCTTACTCCACCCAGAGCCGCACGCGCGAGATCGGTGTCCGGCTGGCCCTGGGCGCGCAACGGCGAACGGTCATTCTTCTGGTGGTGCGCGAAATGGCCTGGATTACGGTGCTTGCCATCCTCATTGCAGTGCCTTCCACGGCGGCCCTGGCGCGGCTCTTTCGCAGCCAGCTTTATGGAGTTACCACCTTTGACCCAGTCACACTGGCATCTGCCGTTGCCTTAGCAGGAGTGATGCTGGTCCTCGCGGCCGCCCTGCCTGCCCGCCGCGCTGCATCGGTCAATCCAGTGGAGGCGCTGCGCAATGAATAGAAGAATATGACGCATCCCGTGGCGAGCCACTACAATAAAGCAGTACATTTACATGGCTGTTTTCAGGTCTTCATCTGCCGCTCTAATTGCGGCCATCATTTGCATTGCGGGTCACGGCGGCAGCGCGTTGGCGCAGCAGGGAAGTGGCGTGCAAAAATCTCCTTCGCTTCCAGCCATCTCTCAGCGCGACCAGACGCTGATTGAGAGCGTGGAAAAGGCCTATCAGGCAGGGTTAAGCAATTATCGCGACGGACATACCACTGCCGCGCGCTCCAATTTCGACTACGCCGTGGACCTGATTCTCCGCAGCGGCATTGATATCAAGGGCGATCCGGCCATCAGCGAAGAATTCGACCACATCGTAGACTCCATCAATACCCTGGAGATGGACGCTCTGCGCGAAAACGGTCCGCAAATGGCGCAGCAGCATCCGGAAGATGCTCCGGTGGATGTCGCCAACGATGTGACCTTTCCTGTGGACCCCAAGGTCCGCGCCCAGGCTGAAGCCGAGTTGAAGACCACGCAGTCTGACCTTCCACTGGTCATCAATGACTACGTTGCCAGCTACATTAACTTTTTCAGCAACACCGCCAAAGGCCATAACACGATCGTCGGCGCACTCACACGTGCGGGCCGCTACAAAAACATGATCGAGCGCATCCTGAAAGAGGAAGGCGTGCCGCAGGACCTGATCTACCAGGCCGTTGCTGAATCCGGCTTCCGCCCGCAGGCCGTCAATCCGCACTCGGGAGCAGGAGGCATGTGGCAGTTCATGCCATATGGGCCTTATGGGCTTTCCCGCACCGGATGGTACGACGAGCGCTTTGATCCGGAGAAGGCCACACGGGCCTATGCCCGCTGGATCAAGCAACTCTATGATCAACTGGGCGACTGGTATCTGGCCATGGCTGCGTATGACTGGGGTGCAGGAAATATCCAGCGCGCTGTGGAACGCACCGGGTATGCCGATTTCTGGGAGCTTTACCGTCGCAATAATCTCCCCGCCGAGACGAAGAACTATGTTCCGATTATTCTTGCTGTTACCATCATGGCGAAAAACCCAAAGCAATACGGACTGACCGATCTCACGCCGGACCCGCCGCTGATGGATGATACCGTTACGACAAACTACGCGATTGATCTTCGTCTTGTTGCCGATATAGTGAATGCTCCGTTGCAGGAGATTGTTGCGCTGAACCCAAGTCTGCTGCGCATGACTACGCCTCCAGATGAGCCGTATGATCTGCATCTGCCGCCGGGAACCAAGGCGCTGTTTGAGAAACGCATCGCTGAGGTGCCTGAAGACAAGCGACGTTACTGGCGCTTCCGCGTCCTTACACCCGGAGAGTCGTTGGAGCAGGTCGCAAGGCAATATCATGTCTCTGCCTCTGAGATTGCATTTGTGAACCAGCTTGATTCCGGCAGCGACCTCAGCGGGGTGGATTCGCTCGTCATTCCAGTAGCTCCGGCTGCCGCGCCTTCATCATTGCGCAGCAGCACTTACAAGACGCAGCGCGGAGACACGCTCGTAACAGTTGCCGACCGCTTTGGAGTCACCGTAGACCAGTTGCGGCGCTGGAACCACCTGCGCGGAAACACAGTAACGGCAGGCCGCAGGCTTTATGTCGCAGAACCCGCGCACATCGCGAGCTCTTCGCGGCATAAGAAAGCATCGTCACGCAGTGAGAGGACCGCATCACAGCGTACAGGCAAGGGTGCAAAAGAAGTGCATGCGGACACGAAGGCTGCAACGCCGGCGCACCATCATGCAAAAACGAGCAGGTGAAGCTGAATAAATACTTGCTTTCATTGGAAATGCGTTGCATCCTGTTGCTATAATCCGCGCACAGGGAAAGCGGATACTTTGCGCGCCCTCTGTGATAGAACTGAAAATTCAGGCGCCGCAGCCGGAGGACATTTCATGCAGGATGACCGCAAACTTTTCGCGCAGGACGACAACGACTTTGACCACAACGAACCGGAAGAAGTAGACGACGGTTTTGGTGAAGATGAAGAAGAGGAAGTAAGCATCTCGATTTCTTCTGATGATGACGACCTTGAAGACGAAGAAGAGGAGCGACCGCTCACTGAAGAACCGGCTGCCACTGCCGAAGAAGTAGAGAGGGGCGAGGCTGCTGCACCTGGATCTGCACTCCCGGCAGCGAAAAAGAAGGCCGCTCCGAAGAAGGCAGCCAAAAAAGCTGCAAAGAAAGCGCCAGCGAAAAAAGCTGCGAAGAAAGCTCCGGCCAAGAAGGCCGCAAAGAAATCTGCCGCCAAACCCAGCAGGGGCGCTCGCGGCGGCAGCAAGGCCACGAAAAAGTCCGTGGTCAGAAAAAAGAGCGCCAGCAGTAAAAAATCAACCAAACGAGGTAAAACTAATTTGGCAGTGAAGAAAGCAGCAAAGAAGGCAGCGGCCAAGAAGGCCCCTGCAAAGAAAGCAGCCAAGAAGGCAACGAAGAAGGCTGTAAAAAAGGCAACGAAAAAAGCAGCGAAAAAGAAGTAACAAGCTGCACCAGGCAAGCAAAAGAGCCCTGCAAAAAGCGGGGCTTTTTTGCGTCCGGAACCTGCTGTTGTTTTCCCTGCTGTGTCCTTCAAAAAAAAAAAAGGGGACCCCTTCGGGTCCCCAGTTCGGGAGGCAAGCAAACCCCCTAAAAGTTGTATTTGAGAGACAGTTCCATATAGCGGTGCTGTTGCGCTGCTTTATACAGTACATTGCCCGTTGTGGATGTATTCACGTTTGTGCCGCCCTCATCGCAGCCCATAGCGCTTGACGAGCTTTGTACGCAGCTCATATGCAGATTTACATCCTGTCCCTGACCCAACTGGGGCAGCGGGTGATTGAGGAAGTTGAAAGCCGAGACACGGAACTGAATGTTCTGATGCTCGGTTACGTTGAAGCTTTTCGCAAATGACAAATCGCTGTTGAAGTACGCGAGCCATGCTTGAACACCATGTATAGCTCCAAGATAGCGGATCAGTTCCACCTACCCTAGTACTTCCTGCTCCACTGCCACTTTGCAGTGATTGACATGTCGCGACATGTACAGGAGAGCTTTTAAAGGGAATTTTCTGATCAGCCGCGGTAGGCAATCCGGCCTTCACTGATGGTGACAGCCACTTTTCCTGTCAGCTTCCAGCCATCGAAGGGCGTGTTCTTTGATTTTGATTTTGAATCAGCGGCGTGGAAGGTCCACTGCTTCTTCGGGTCGAAGATCACTACATCGGCAAACGAACCAACAGCGAGGCTGCCGCGGCCCTTCAGGTTAAGGACGGCAGCGGGCTGCGTACTCAGCAGCGCAATTACGCGTGAGAGCGGCAACTTGTGCTTTTCGTGCAGGTAAGCGATGGTGAGGCCCAGTGCCGTTTCAAGTCCGGTGATGCCGTTGGGGGCGCGCTCGAACTCCTGCTCTTTCTCATGCGCGGCATGAGGAGCATGGTCTGTAGCAATGGCGTCCACCGATCCTTCGAGGATGCCCTGGAGCATGGCCTGACGGTCGGCCTCACAACGCAGAGGCGGGTTCATCTTGGCATGCGTGTTGTATTCGCCGACCGCTTCCTCATTCAGCACAAAATGGTGCGGTGCGACCTCGCAGGTGACGTGCAGCCCATTGCGGCGCGCGCGGCGGACGGCTTCGAGTGCCTTCGCG
>DASRBV010000081.1:0-13090 GCA_035653455.1 Pseudacidobacterium sp.
AGAAGGCGAACGCAATCCGGAACGTAAATCCGGAACGCGGCTGCACGACCGCATCGTGAACGCGCCAAATTACCCGCAGAAACTGAGCGGCTTCATGATTACTGACGTCATGCAGGCAGTGAGTTATCTGCGGACACGCCCGGATGTGGATCCTTCGCGCATCGCGGTCCTCGGGTATTCGATGGGTTCATTTGTGTCCGCCCTTGCCGGCGCTGTGGACCCCCGCATCAAAGTTCTTGTCCTCTCGGGCGGAGGCGACCTCGATGGCCCGGGAGGTTACTGGGAAAACAGCGGCAAGCCCATGTGCCAGTCCGTCCCCTGGAAGTCCCTCTCCGTTCTGGGCGACAAGGCCGCCGTGGTCTATGCCTTAAACCAGCTTCGGGGCCCGACCTTTATCATGAACGGAACAAAAGATACCGTCGTAGACATCCCCGGCAAACATGAGCAATCCTTTTTCGATGATCTGGCACACCGCACAGAGGCCATCACCGGAACACGAAAGAACATCTTTGAAACGTATTTCATACCGGACGCAAGTCACCGCCCCAACTGGGTAACGCGGCGCGCCGCTCTGTGGCTTCAAAGCAAACTGCACTTTCCGAATTGGACTGCAAAAACCATCATGGCCATGCCAGAGACCCACATCAGCGAATGGGCCGCAAAGAACCATGTAGATATGGACAGGGCTTATCTTTCAGAAGACAAAGAAGGCGGAATCATGGCGCTTGGATCTGATGTTCCGAATGTGCCGCGCACACAACTCAATGTGTTTACTGATCAGGAATTTCAGGAACAAAAATCCAGGCTGGTCTATCAGGCGTGGACAGCAAACGTACTGGCTGCTGCGAGCGAATAAAGATAGGTTCCGAAACAGGCTTAAAATTCACCGGAGAACAGGGGAAATACACCCGCAATATTGCCGTCCAGGCACAGCCATGCCGGAAATGAATGTAACTATCTCTGATGCAAAAGAGATTTCGCGCCTTCACGATGGCGAGTAGAACCATTTCATAGTCTGAGGGATTCCGCACTGCCTCGAACTACCCGGGCCGCCAACGGACTAACGGAACTGATAGTAATATTGCGCACAGGCCTCCTATGATAAAAATGGCCACGACCTGCTATATAGCATTTTCACAGATAGTCTGAACCATGCCGCGAAACTACAGTCGCCGCGACCAACAGGGAGCCGGCGACACTGCACAATGCAAATGGAGTGTACAGAATCTGTGAAAATGCCGTAAGCGCCCTTCAATCGCGGCATAACGTACTTCTGCTTCAGTCCTAATGGGAGCCATATGGGTGATACCGTAATCCGGTACGTTTTTCTTTGAGCAAAATTCAGCATACGTGCTGACCTTTCGCACCAAACGCGCAGCAATTGCAATCATTTCCAGCCCTGTATGCCAAATCTGGACCCATTCTTCAGTGAATCATTATTTTTATTCAAAAAAATAATCGTTGACACTGCTGGCTTCTGCTCCCTAACTTGGGTCTCCGGCAAAGGACCAATTAAAGATAGTGTCCTTTTCCTGTAACAACTTCGAGGCCAGGTAAAACATGAAACTCTTCGGAATGAGCAAAAAACTTTGCAATCACCATCTTTGCAAAACACACTTCTGCTGGCTTTTTGCCGCTGTTCTGTTTCTGTGCAGCGGCACGGAGGCGATATTGCCCCAGACATCAAGCGGCACAATCAGCGGAAGAGTCGTAGACCAGAGTGGCGGTGCAGTGACAACCGCAGATGTACGGCTGATCAATCAATGGACTGGCACGATGGTCCGGGCAACTGTACAACCTGATGGCGGATTTACCTTTCCCGACGTGCAGCCGGGCACATTTACAGTAGACGTTCGCGCTAATGGATATAAGGAGTACCTGAAGAAAGACCTCGTTCTTAGCTCGGCAGAGCGCCTCTCCGCAGGCACTCTTGTACTGGAGATAGGTTCTGTTTCTCAGAACGTCACCGTCACGGCTGCTACGACTCCTGTCCAGACACAAAGCGCGGAAGTTTCCGGCCTTCTTGACACGCAGCAGCTCGATAATCTGCTTGCCGTCGGGCGCGATTTTATGAGCATGGTGCGCACGATTCCCGGTGTAGTGGGCGGAGGAGCCAATAGTCTGGGAACATCTGGAACTCCTACCATCAATGGCCTGCGCAACGTCAATAACTCAGGGAACATTGATGGCGTAAACGGTAGTCCGCGCGGCGGCGACAAGATTGATACTCCGCCAAACCTCGATGCCATTCAGGAAGTCAAGGTCCTTACGGCGAATTATCAGGCCGAATATGGAGCGGGGACTGCGGGGCCGGTCATTAATCTTGTTACCAAAAGCGGCACGCAGCAGTTTCATGGGACTGCGTATTACTACGTCCGCAATGAAGCCTTTAATGCGAACAACTGGTTTAACAATTACAACAACCTGCCGCGTCCGCAATACCGCTACAACGATGTTGGCGGCAACATTGGCGGCCCCATCTACTGGCCCGGACACTTCAATACAAACAGAAACAAGCTCTTTTTCTTCTTCTCGATGGAATATCTGCCGAATAAGACGCCGGATGGATTGAAGAAATACATGGTCCCTACAGCGCTGGAGAGACAAGGCGATTTCTCGCAAACTCCCGTCCAGGGCAAAGTCAGCCCCAATCCCGCCACCGACTACATCAATATCAAAAAGCCCGGCGCTGATCCGGGCACCTGCCCTGCATCGGGAACAGGCGGTAACCATAGTGGCTGCTATCCAGGCAATGTGCTTCCGGCAAACGTAATCAACAGGCAGATACAGGCGTTGCTGAATGTTATGCCTCTGCCCAATTTCAATAACCGCGCAGTCAGCGGAGGCAACTACAACTACATCACGAATTACACAGGAAACAATCCTGTAAACCAGGAAATCTTTCGCATTGACTACAATCCTTCCGACAAAATACATATGTTCTTCCGCGGAGAGTTTATGACGGTGAATGATGATTCCTATTCTTCACCGGCCAATAAACTTCCCTGGCTGATGCGGGTCAATTATCAGACAACGCATCCTAATCTTGCTTATGACATGACCTATGCATTCAGCCCAACGCTGCTGAATGAAATTACAGTTGGAACTTCAGGATTTGGCGAGACGCAGCTATACAACAAAAGTGACCTGCTCAAGGCCACTAAAAGCAGCAATGGCTACAACATTGGCCAGCTCTATCCCGGCAATAATCCCATGAATCTGTTTCCGGCTGTCAGCTTCGGAGGCATTTCCAATGCTGCGACCTTTGGATGGGATTCGCGCTTCCCCATGTATGATCGCACCCGGCAATACAGTCTTACAGACAGTCTGACAAAGGTCCTGGGAGCACACAATCTTAAGTTCGGCATCAATCTGGCAACAGACCATTACCTGCAGGCGCACTCTTCTTCCGGCATACCGGAAGGCTCTTTTGCCTTCGACCGCAATGTAAATAATCCGAACGATAGCAATTACGCTTTTGCCAATGCCCTGCAGGGGCTGTTTAACAGTTACAGCGAACCTACCGCCCGCTCCGATTACAATCCTCGCATTTACATCATCGAATGGTACGGACAGGACCAGTGGCGTGTAACTCCTAAGTTGACCCTCGATTATGGTGTACGCTTCGCATGGGTGAAGCCACCCACACTGGAAACAGGCGCGAATTTTGTCCCCGCCCTTTACAATCCGGCGGAAGCCCCGATTCTTTATCAGCCGGAAGTGAAAACTATCAATGGCAAAAAGACAACCGTGGCCGTGGATCCTACAACTGGAAAAACTTATCCTGGCGCTTATGTTGGATTGTTCGTACCCAATACAGGCAATCTGTCCAATGGGGCCATCACGAAGCAAAGCAAAGGCTATCCTGCAGGTCTTGTTTATGGCACCGGTATTCAGGTGGGACCGCGCTTTGGGTTTGCCTATGATCCTCGAGGCGATGGCAAGACAGCAATCCGCGGCGGCTTCGGCGTCTTCATCAATCCTGCCACGCAGATTGGGCAGGAAGGCGACATGACCCATAATCCGCCGGTGGAATTCGTACCGCAGCAATATTACGGAAATGTAGACGACTTCCTCAACGCAGGAACAGTAATTGGACCGCCGAATTTCGGCGCGTCTTTCGTGCTGCATCCGAAAGAAATGAAAGTTTACGGCACAAGCCTCGGGGTCCAGCAGGACATAGGGTTTGGCACGGTCTTGAGCGTTGGATATGTCGGCAACTTTGCGCGTCATCTGACCGGACAACGCAATATCAATGAAGTCCCCTACGGCGCTCATCTCACTCAGCTCTATCCTTCCCATGCCAATCCGGCTGGAGGCGTGCTGCCTGATAACTTCTTCCGGCCCTTCCCGGGATACGCCACAATTACCTATCGCACCACTGACCTGACATCAAATTACAACTCACTTCAGGTGCAGGTAACTCGCCGCTTTAAACAAGGGCTGGAGTTCGGAGTGGCTTACACCTGGTCCAAAGCAATGGATTTCACCGACAGCTATGACGGCAGCGTAGCAACATATCAGGACCTCCGCGTCTGGAATTATGGGCCTGCAGGATGGGACCGCAGAAATAACCTGGTTGTGAACTATCTCTGGAGCTTACCCAAGGGGAGCCGCATGTGGGACAACTTTGCCACGCGGGCCGTTCTGGACAACTGGCAAATCTCCGGAATCGCCTATTACATCAGCGGGGCCCCGGCTTCGTTTACTCTCTCCACCACAGACGCCGCGGACATCTCTGCCGGTGGCGATGGTGCGCGCGTTTATCTCACGGGCGATCCCATGCGCGGCGCTCCGCATAAATTTGCGGAATGGTTTGACACAAGCGTTGTGCACCGTCCCTCAACAGCCACTGTAAGCTCATCGGGCACATTGGTCCCGTCGAATGGTGTGTCGCCCTTTGCTCCGGTCGTTGAGCCTGGATACTACAACTTCGATACAGCGTTGTTTAAAAACTTTCCCATCAAAGAGAAGTTCGCAGTACAGCTTCGTCTGGAGTCATACAACACCCTGAACCATCCTGAATTTAATGCAGTGGATGAAGGCGCAAAATTCGACCCCGGCGGCAATCAGGTCAACGCAACCTTCGGCCAGATCAACGGCAGTAACGGCCCGCGCGTCCTGCAACTGGCAGCACGCATCAACTTTTGAACAGGAGGCGGTCTCCAGGCCGCCTCTACTCTTCATTCATCCTTTACCTTTATGGCGCCTTCTGTTGCCCCATTCTTAAAGGCCAGTAATCTGGAGGCTTTGGAAAAGTCACCTCCATCTATTTTGATGGCCTCGTTTTCCCGGCCTTCCATCTGAAGAAATACTGCTGCCGGAGTCAGAAGACGCGCTGCGGTCAGCAGCACCTGTTTTGAATCAATAAGACGCAGAACGGATTCTGCCTGAGTATTTCCCTGCACGCTGAGGCCGCTGATGGCGGCGTCTTCAACGTGATCAAGAATCACGGCAGGTCGCAAGTCCGGCGCGCTTACCTGAAAACGGACATTCTGAAGCGTGATTCCCTTTGCATTGCGCGCATAGAAGCCGTAAGCCGGCATTGGACCAAGCATGAAATACTCGCCTGCAATCTGCGGAAGCTCGCGCCGGGCCGCTTCTTCTGCGGTGCCCCCGCCACCGAAGGTAATGTGAACATCGTCGAAAGAAATGTTTTCAAGCACCGCATCGCCTACACAATTCAGAGTGATACAGGAATGGCCTTCGCCGGGGCGATATCCGCTATGAAATGGAAAATCTGGCAACTGCGACGGGCTTGTCGTGACCGTTCCATGAATATTGCTGAATGAGATATTGCGCGCAATTGCGGGCCCTTTTTTGGCTTCTACTGCTGCATCGTCGGTAGTTGTGCGGTTGGAGGGGCCAATGCTGATATGGATGGGCCCAGTCACGTCATCCAGGACCAGATTTGAGAACAACATGTTTTCAAAGCGGGACCCGGGAGAACCGTGAAATTTAATCGGACATCCATAAACCTGATAAAGCACACAGTTCGATACGGTGATGTTCTCTGCTACGCCTCCTCCAAAGCGGAAAACAGACCAGCGCGTGCTGAAAGACGAATTGGTAATCGTAATGTATTTGCAACTGCCAAAGAGGGCGCAGGCGTCGTCCTGCGATTGGATGATGCAATTGCTTACGGTCACATACTCGCAACTGATGAAGTGAAAGCCATCGTTATTTCCGTTCACACGGTTATGAATATAGATACTGTCCATATGGACGCGCTTACTCTGAATTACACGGACGCTGTGATAAGCGCTCTCCAGCATGTCAATGTTGCGGACCGTCAGGTTTTCGCAGCGGTAACAGAGCAGATGGTATGGTCTGCGGTTTCCTCCAAGGCCGCTGGGCGGAAGAACTCCATGCTCAGGCGAATGAAACTGAATTCCCTGTCCATCTATTGCGCCAGGGCCTTCTATCGTCACATTCTTTGCATTGACAGCAAACAGCAATGCCCAGTTTCCATCTTCCAGCGTCGAATCGCCGTGCAGCGGAATTGCTTCCACGGCATGATATTGCTTGCCGTCCACGCTGCCAAGTAATTTTCCGCCTGCAGAAATGTGAAGCGTGACGTTGCTCTTGATTTCGACCGTCCCTATGACGAAGGTCCCTGCTGGCACCAGGACTGTGCCCCCGCCATCGTTGAAACAGGCATTAATCGCCAATTGGACGGCTGTTGTGTCAAGAGTGATTCCATTGCCTTTGGCGCCATAGTTGCGAATGTTGTACACGCGCACGCCACGGTCCGCTGCGGCATCATTGGATTGCCCTTCAGCGGTCCGCTCCTGCATCAGCCCTGCTCCAAGTGTTGCCGCAATCACAGGCACGGGTACGCGGCCAAGCCACTGTCGGCGAGTCAACCGCTCGGGGACGAGCACGTCTTCAGGTGAATGCTCTTTCAATGCACTGGCCCTCAGTTGGATTTTTCAGCGTAGGCGGGCGAAAGCAGCGTGGTCAATGCCTATCTTCGCCATCGTCCCGAATAGCGGGAACATGGGCGCATTGCAAACATCTGGACGTGTCCAGTCTCAAATAGCGGTACTCCTGTGGTGCAAGCCGCAAAAGGAATGCGTACAGTTGTACGTCATAGAGCAGAAACGATGAAAATCCTTGTACAACTTTCTCTGGTGGCTGTGCTCACGGGCACCTGCTTTGCTCAGACCACTCCTGCGACGCCTGTTGATTTGTCCAAAGCAGTTGTGGACTCCACCCTTGCGCGCAATCCGGATCCAAAGCAATTCGGCGGTTGGGGTTACGCCAAAGCACTCTATCTGTTTGGACAATATGAGGTCTACATGCGGACGCACGAGCCTCGCTATCTTACGTTCATCAAGGATTGGGTTGACACACATATAGATGACAATGGCAATCTTGACCGGCAGATAGATGCGCTGGACTATGTTCTGCCCGCCAATTTAGTGCTCATTCTGTATCAGGAGACACACGAAGAAAAGTACAAACTGGCAGCAGAAAAATTCCGCCACCGCTTCGATGATTATCCGCGAACAACGGACGGTGGTTTCTGGCACGCCACGGTTCCATCGCGCCAGTGGCAGTTATGGCTCGATGGCATCTATATGTCTCAGCCTTTTCTGGTGCACTATGGGCAGATATTCGGCGATAAAAAATATACAGAAGATGAAGCCGTGAAACAGATCCTCATTTATCACAAGCATTTGCAGGACCCACACGGAGGCCTGCTCTACCACGCATACGATGAGAGCGGGAAGCAGCCCTGGGCCGCTCCCGTTACGCATCACTCATCGTATTTCTGGTGCCGCGCCATAGGATGGTATGGCATGGCCATCGTAGATGTTCTGGAGGTATTGCCGAAGGACCATCCGGGCAGAAAAGAACTGATCAAAATCCTGGACCGCCTAGCGAAGGACCTGGCGAAATATCAGGACCCATCAACAGGGCTTTGGTATCAGATCGTTGATAAGCCAAACGTAAGCGGCAACTGGCCCGAGACATCGAGTTCAGCAATGTATACCTACATCCTCGATGTTTCGGTAAAACGCGGATACATCAACAAAAAATATAAGAAGGTTGCCGAGAAGGGCCATCAAGGCGTCCTGAGCAAAATTTCCATTGGCACGGATGGTCTCGCAAATCTCTCAGACATATGCGAAGGCACAAACGTCGGCGACTTGAATTATTATTTCAATCGCAAACGTAACACGAACGACTTTCATGGTCTCGGAGCATTCCTGCTCATGAACGAAGAATGGAACACGTCGCTTACACCAACCAGAGTCATTGAAAACGGCCTACACCAAAGCCGCTAATTGTGGCTCAAAGAAGCGTTCCACCGCATCCAGAATCGCCGCGCCTGTCTTTGATTCATAAATAGATTTACGCAGAGAAGCTCCGCCCGGAACTCCATGCGTAAACCATGAAGCGAACTGCTTCATCTTTCCCTGCGCTTCCGGATGGCCGTCCTCGAGCAGCATCTGGAAATACGTGCGGATCATCCGGTAGCGGTCCAGGTCTGTTGGCTGGTCATAGCGTCCCGTGGCTGTGTACTGCGCAATCTGGCGAAAAATCCAGGGGTTCGCCGGAGCGGCGCGTCCAATCATGACGGCATCGCAACGGGTCTGCGCAACCAGCGCACAGGCATCTTCCGGTGTGCGCACATCGCCATTGCCGATCACCGGGATACGCACCGCATCTTTTACTGCGGCAATGTATTCCCATCGCGCCTGTCCCGAGTAGCCCTGCTCGCGCGTCCTCGCATGGAGCGCCACTGCCTGCAGGCCGCACTCCTGAGCCAAACGCGCCAGCTCCACGCAGATGATATGTCCATCGTTCCAGCCGAGACGAAACTTCACCGTAAACGGAATCGTCACTGCCGCCCGCACCGCCTCAAAAATCTTTGCAATCAGCGGAAGATCGCGCAGCAGGCCGCTGCCTCCGTTGCACGAGACAACGCGCTTCGCAGGACAACCGAGGTTCAGGTCCACCATGTCAAAGCCGGTGTCCTCAACAATGCGCGCGGCATCCGCCAGTGTCTCCGGATTCGAGCCGAACAGCTGCGCCGAGATCGGGTGCTCGTCGTCATAAAATGTCAGATACCTCTTGCGCTTGGATTCTCGCATCCGCGTCAGACCGTCCGCCGAGGTGAACTCCGTCATAATAAGCCCGCAGCCGGACTGCTGATTGCTTATCTCAGATTCCACCGCGGCTGTGAAATCCGCCTCTGCTGAGAAAACACTGGCGTTGCGGATAAAGCGGCGAAAGACCGTGTCCGTCACCCCGGCCATCGGCGCAAGCACCGTCGCAGGAGCAACCGTAACATTCCCAATCTGGACAAACGCAGGCACACGCACGCCTTCCGGCATGGCATGTTCGCGCGGATTGTCCCAGTGCTTCTTCATAGCAAAGCCTCCGGCGAGCGGAGGCTTCTTTCGTGCAACGCCCTTAACCGGTTGGTTACTTCGCGGCAGTCTCCGCCTTTGCATACTTGCGACGGAAGCGCTCAACGCGGCCTGCAGTGTCCACCAGCTTCTGCTTGCCTGTAAAGAACGGATGGCAATTCGAGCAGATTTCCAGGTGAATGTCGCCCTTATGAGTGGAGCGGGTCGTAAATGTGTTTCCGCACGCGCAAACCACTCGAATTTCGTGATAGTTAGGATGAATACCTTGTTTCGGCATGATTCAAAAAACCTTTCCCTGCAATCTCTTTATTTTACGGAGATTATGCCTATTTCGCAACGATGACGATAGGGGTGTTCGTAGCAAGTGATATGTCCGGTTTTTCTTAGCAGTTGAAATGTCCTGTTGCTTTATAGCATTTCATATGTAGAGTCCGTCATCCTGACGACCGATCGATATAAGTCCGTCATTCTGACGTCCGCAGGGAGGAAGATTCTTAACGATGTAGGGTTTAGTTAGCCATCCTTCTAAGATTTTCCGCGCTCCCACGAATGATGGCCGGTGAAAAAACTCAAATCATAAGGCACTTCAGCCCTGGCCTTCGCTTCAAGACTATATGAGACCGCTTCTGGTAGATCCAAACGAAACCCATATGCACCTGCTATGTCTGCGGAATTCCGCCCTGCTCGCTTGAAAATCCATGCTTATGTCATACTGAACAAGACGTTCCGGAAAATCCCACCACTCCTACAAGCCGGGATGGCGGAACTGGCAGACGCAGCGGACTCAAAATCCGCCGGCCCTTGCGGCCATGGGGGTTCGACCCCCCCTCCCGGCACCAGCAAAACTAAGATTTAGATTGATTTTGGCCCCTCTTGAGGCCAAAATCATTGGTGGCTGTTGGCTGCGGCGGTGGCATACACCTGATTTTCCTGTGCTGAATGCCGCTGGACGATCGACTTGGCGATTTGACACTCGTCCAGTGCACCTTCACTAAAGCGATGCCATTTGCGGGGACCTATTTCCCGCTCAGGACTTTTTATCATGACGCTATGGAGATACACCCCGAACCGCTGATCTGCGGATACCCGGATCAATGGAGTGCGTTTCAGCTGCGCCACGCGACATTTCTGCAACGCTTGGGACATTTGAAGACCGCGTTGGAGGTCGCATTCACTCGTTCGTATAGCTCAAGCAGTCCCGAGGATCGCGTGATCTTCACGATGGGAAGACTGTGCGCCGAGGACTTTTGGGAGATTGCTTTGCTCTGCGCTAATGGTTATGGGTTTGGCGCCCTGAAGCTATTGCGCTCGCTCTATGAACTGGCCGTCACGATGGCGTATCTGTGCGATAACCCTTCGGAAGTCGACGCCTTCCTGAATTATCACTGGATCGCCCAACACCGACTGTTGGAGGCGCTGAAGAACAGTTTCGGTTCTGGCGTCCTGCCAGAACAGGTCATCGAGCAAACTGAACGAGAATACGCGAAGCACAAGGAGGACTATCTCGTAACTATCTGCTCAAAATGCGACAAGAAGCGGGTAAACCACACGTGGAGCAAATTGGATATGGTGTCAATGGCTAAAAAAACGATTTTCGGCGAGCTCATCGTGCCTGGTTATTACGAGCCGATGATGCACGCCCACAGTACGGTCAACGCCATCATTACCCGCCTCGAAGAGATAAACGGAAGTATCGGCTTTAATCCTGATTCGCAGCCCAAGGAAGCTGATCGTGCGTTGATGACGGCTCACCATGTCATTCTCGGAGTTCTGGATTTGCAGAAGAAATTCTTCGGGCTGAGCGTGCTGAACGAACCGCTCCAGACGTGCTTTCAGGATTTTCTCGATATCTGGAAGGAGCATAGGGCGAAATGCCAGGGATTAACTGTGTCCTGAGACGTTTCTCTGGACGGCCCCGCGGCATGCTTCGTAGAACGGCTAACTAAAGACATGGAAAAACTTAGGTACTCTGAAATTCTCGGCCGCTTAAAGGGCTTTGATTCCTGACTCACCAGTCTGAAAATTACACCCCGTCCGAACGATAGAATCCATCAAGCATTTGAAGTACTCCGTAGAGCTGACAGGGCGAGTCGCACGAATTGCGCTGGGTTAACGGCCACCGTGCCGTTGCAGACACCCTCCCGATGAATGTCGTTTCCACCGGGAAAATCCCTGTCAAGTCTGCCCTGTCCTTTTTGGACATAACTCACACAAAACAAAGGTCTGATTTCGCAAAATAGATGTCCATTTCTTTCGGCCCGGTTTGTTATCCTGAATATAGAGGCAAATCTTCCAGAAAACTCCCGCAAGCCATGAACATCAGCCCTTTGGGTTTGACATTGGCTTTTGAGCGAGGGACAAACTTCTTAGTTTGCAATCGGAACGCCCGCAAAGCCGCGGACGTCTTCTTCTGCACTGAACCCTGAGATGAGAGACGGCATAAGTAGACAATCCAGAGATGGACCGCTGCAAAAATACACGCAAATGTTTTGTTTTCAGGAATTTAATAAAAATTAAGCCTCATTTATCTACCCATAGATCATCTATGAAAATTTCTCCGGCTATTGCATTTCACAGATAGCCTGGAGCCTGCACGAAACTACAGCCGCCGCGACCAACAACGAGTCGGCGAAGCCGTACAGTGCAAATGGAGTGTACAGAATCTGTGAAAAATGCCGTAGAGCATTTGTTTTCAGGAATTTAACTTAAATTACACTCGTTTCTATGTATCCATAGATTATCTATGGGGGCTATTTTTGGATCTTGCTTTTCACATAATCCGAACCATGCCACGTAAGTTATTGAAAACAAACGGTTCCCGTACAGACAGCCACCTGTAACTTATTGAAAACAAAGGATTCCCGTACAAAAGCCCGGGGGGGGGTAGGGGGTTATTCAAGCCGAAGCTTGAGTGAGAGCAGCTTCCAGAAAGGAATCCGGGTGTCCAAACTAACCGCACGGCTTATAAAACCAATTCTTGCAGGAATTTACAAAAAGTAAAAACACCCGGGGCATACCTCGAAGAAATCGCTCATCAATCAATCGCCTGCACCATGCCCCTGCCGAGCAGTTCCTCGCATCGCTCAATAAACGCGCGGTCTGCGGCCACACTGAACCCCACAGGCTCCAGCATTACGCAGAATTCTCCCGCCTGCTCCAGGTTCAGCATCAGTTTTCCCGGACCTGGAGACGCAGCAATCGCTTGCTTTAACTCCTGCAGAGTGGCGTCACTGGCCCGCTCCAGTGGAATGCGAATGCGAACATTCTGCGGCAGCTTTACCTTGACATCTTCGAGTGCCTGGATGGATGAAACACACAACTTAGGGGCAGCATCTTCTTCGGCGCGAAGCTGCCCGCGGACAAGCACCGGCACTTCGATCTTCAGGACTTCCTTCAGGCGCTCGTAGTCTTTCGGGAAGCAGATGAGGTCAATCTTTCCCGTTATGTCTTCGAGCGAAGCCTGGGCATAGAGTTCGCCGGAACGCTTGGATTTGGCGACCTTCAGCCCTGCAATGATTCCCGCAATGGCTGTGTCGTTTTCCGGGGTCTGCCCACGGCGGCCATTGCTGGGGGCAGGTTTCATCTCAAGCGCCGTTGCTGTGTCAATCACGCCCGGCAAATTGCGCAGTTTCTCGTAATATTTGTCCAGCGGATGTCCGGAGACAAAGAACCCAAGCACCTCTTTCTCAAACTGGAGACGCTGGTGC
>DASRBV010000082.1:0-13800 GCA_035653455.1 Pseudacidobacterium sp.
CCGGCGGTCGCTGGCGCGTCCCAGCAGGAACATAGTCACTCCAAAAACCAGCATCACGATACCCCAGATGAGATTGATATTCATCCCGGCTGAGCGCTCATAGATGGCGCTGCTGCGCGTAAACAGCCCATACAGCGAAAGAATCAGGCCGACAATCGTAAACATCAGGCCCATGGGAATGCGCAAATCAAGACTCATTGCTTTTCTCCAAGCTGCATTTCTCTACCGGAAGATCATATTCAACGCTACCAGCAGCACCAGCAATCCAACGGCAATTACTTTTGGACGTGCATACCAGGCCATGTGATGCTCGACTGGCTTTGGAGTCAGCGAATATACCAACCCAACCAGCTCGCCCTCAGGACGCGGCTTTGTCATCAGGCTCACAATCACCGTCAGAACAAAGTTGGTCGAAAACGCCCAGATGGCGGTCCAGAAGTTCTGCGCCATTTCGCTGGGATAGGTATGCAGAATGGCAATCCATCCACCGTGAATGCCAGGATGCGCCGTCACCGGAAGCGTCAGCCCGTGGTGCAGCACAGCGGCAACTGTTCCACTTACCAGTCCTGTAAACGCGCCATGCCCGGTCGTGCGCTTCCAGAACATGCCCAGCAGGAAGGTCGCAAACAGCGGAGCGTTCACGAACGAAAAGACGAGCTGGAGCGTGTCCATGATGTTGTTGAACGAGGTGGCAATATACGCTGTCCCGATCGAAATCAGGATGCCCACCACTGTCGTCCATCGGCCCATCTTCAGGTAGTGCGTGTCTGGAGCGTCTTTTTTGATATAGGACTGGTACAGGTCATAGGTCCAGACAGTATTGAAGGCTGTCACGTTTCCTGCCATGCCGGACATGAAGCTCGCCAGCAGCGCGGTCAGCCCCAGGCCCAGAATGCCCGTCGGGAAATAGTGCAGCAGCATGTTCGGAATGGCAAGGTCGTAGTCAAGCACCGGATTTCCGTGCTCATCGGTCATCACCTTGCCTGTGACGGGATTGATCTTGGCGGGAATCAGTCCCTTGCTGTAGTGTGTGCTTGAAACATCAGTGCTCACGCTGGCCGTAGCCGCCGGCGCTGTTTGCAGCATGGCGTGCTGCGTGACTGTGGGTGTAGCGATGGCAATCAGTCCCGGCAGGATGACCAGAAATGGGAAAAACATCTTCGGAATCGCCGCAATAAGCGGAACGCGCCGCGCCGATTCTTCTGAGTCGGACGCCATCGCTGTCTGAATCACGAGGAAATCCGTACACCAGTAGCCGAACGAAAGCACAAACCCCAGGCCCATGGCCAAACCAAACCATTCCACGCCCAGCGGGTTGTGATTGGGATTGGTCATGCCATGCCACGAATGCGTGTAGGCCGCAGGGAGTGCCGCTTTCAGACCGCTCCACCCACCAATATTCTTAAGCCCTACCCAGACCAACGGCAGGAACCCGGCAACAATCAGAAAGAATTGCAGCACTTCGTTGTAGATGGCGCTCGTCAGACCGCCGGCAAAGATGTACCCGAGCACAATGATGGCCGAGACGAAAATCGCGAAATGGAAGATCCACTCCACAGGCATGTTTAGCCTGATGAAGAGCGAATCGAAGACGTGCAGCGTCTGAATCAGCCGCGCCATGGCATACATCGAAATGCCTGAAGAGAAGACCGTCATTACAGCAAAAGAGCAGGCGTTATAGGCGCGCGTCTTTTCATCGAAGCGCAGCCGCAAAAATTCAGGCACGGAGCGGGCCTTTGAGCCGTAATAGAACGGCATCATAAAGACGCCCACGAAGATCATCGCCGGAATCGCGCCTATCCAGTAGAAGTGGCTTGTGGCAATGCCATACTTTGCGCCGGAAGCGCCCATCCCGATCACTTCCTGCGCGCCAAGATTGGCTGAGATGAAGGCGAGTCCGCAAATCCAGGCAGGCAGTGAGCGGCCGGCCTGGAAGAAGTCCTTGCTCGTCCGCATAAACCGCTTAAGCGCAAAGCCGATGCCCAGCACAAAAGCGAAATACAGCAGCATGATGAGCCAGTCTATGAGTGTCAGGTCCACGTGCCCGGTTCTTCCCTTCTATTTCAGATAAAGGTATTGAGGGTAATGCACGCAGCCGTGCCCGCAGCACCAAGGCAAATCTGAGCAGCGGCTACGGAGGCTGTTCTCACTGCAATGTACACGCTTTCATAAGAGGTCGTCCAGAGGGAAAACTTCGCGTCCGGGGCCACCCGCTCCAGGTTTTCTGATTTGAGCGGGTAGCCGCATAGCTTTACGGCATCCCAAACAGCCGCACCTCTGGCCTATTTGGATTGTTCGGGTTCGCGCGCGAATACCACAGCTCCAGGCTGGCAATCACGCGGTCGCCGCCAGGCAGGACAACCGGGTTGCTCTGCCCTCCGGCGCGGACAAAAGCCTTCACCGGAAGCGTCTGCGCCGTGCCATTCCCGTAGTGGATGACAACCTGCTCAAACTGGATCGGAGCATATCTTACGCGCAGCACAATCGAGTGATAGCGCCCTGCATAGGGGCCAACTTTAATGTCATCGTGGTCGGTCAGACCATCCACATGAGCCATTCCCAGGAAAATCATAGGCGGATGCGCGGGACGCGGAGGCGGCGGGGGCGGAGGTGGACCGTACTGCGCCTGTGCGCACGCAGCACCCAAAAACAGTGCAAACATCATCGCAATAACTTTGTTGCAGAATCTTTTCATGCTCTTTCCTTTCACGTTCCCAACAGACACGGAACCGCATGCAGAAGTTGCGGGCTGAAAGTGCTGAAAACAAGATGCGACAGGAATTCTGCTGGAACGGGTGTCCCACATCTTGAAAAAATGTGGGACGGTAGCCTTCACCCATACGCAAGAAACGACGCAGCTTTATAAAGCCGGTTCCACAAGCCTGATTGGGCAGCCCCCCGGAGTTCAGACCGTTGAATCAGGGCCATCGGCTCACGTAGGGATGATCCTTTCCCTCTCACTTCAAATGCTTCCCAAAGAACTCCGCGCCAGCCGAATATGCTGCAACCCAGTCTCTGTGCAGTAGAAAATCGTGTATCTCATCCGGGAAAACAAGTTCTTCCACATCTACTTTCTGCCTGCGCAGAGCAGCCGCCAACTGCACGGTCTGTGAAAACTGGACGTTGCGGTCATCATCACCCTGAATCAGCAGTACAGGCGAGCGCCATGTGCTCAGCGAAGCCATCGGCGAAGAATTCCACGCTATGCGCGCCGCCTCCGGGTCCGCCGCCGGATCATACGCCGGAAGCCAGTTGCCCAGCTCCAGGTTCCAGTCATGGACACCGTGCAGGTCTACACCTGCGGCAAACAGGTCGGAAGCGCGTGCCAGAGCCAGTGCCGTCAGGTAGCCGCCGTAGCTTCCGCCCCACACGCCGATGTGCGCTGGGTCAACATCTGGACGCCCGCGCAGATACAATCCTGCGCCCAGAACGTCATTGAATTCGCTTGCTCCGGTTGCACCATAGTTCAGAGCTTCGCGGAACTGTTCGCCATAGCCGATGCCGCTGCGATAATTCACTGACAACACCACATAACCCAGGCTGGCGAGATACTGGTTCATCGCATACGCATTCGAGTAGTACTGCATGTAGTGCCAGCCCAGAAGCATCTGGCGGCGCGATCCTCCATGAAAGAAGACTACCGCCGGGTGACGCTTCCCATCGCCTGCATTTGAAGGAAGAAAAAGCTGCCCATGAATGCGGAGTCCATCCGCCGCAGAAAAAATCACCTGCTGCGGGACTACGAAGCTTTTTGCGGGAAAATCAGCCGGAATAGATTGCGGCGCAAGGTCGCGCAACACTCCATTGGCTTCCACCACTGCCGGACGAATTGGGACACGCGCATCCGAGCGCAGCACAACAATGGTCTGGTTATCACTGGCCACTGCCGGAGAAGTCTCAATTCCCTCTCCTCGCGTCAACTGCGTGACCTTTCCGGAAGCCACATCCACCTTCCAGATATGCCTGCGGTCTATATCGTCCTGGTTCGAGGAGTAAACAATGCTCTTTTTGTCTGGGCTGCTGGTGACGGCATCTACTTCAAATTCACCCGGAGTCAGCAATTTTGCTTCGTCTCCGTCCGCGGGAACGGCATACAGATGCAGCCATCCGTCGCGCTCCCACGGAAAGACAATCGTGTGTGCGGACCAGAAAAGCTGGTGCTCGCTTTCTGTCCCCTGGAAGACGCTGCCCATTCCTTCCTGCGCGCGCCAAATCTCGCGGCCTTTGCCCGTCTCCACATCGGCCACGCGGATAGACCATGGGTAACCTGTGCGCACAGGCGCAAAAATTTCTTCTTTCTTGTTGTACGGAACGCGAATGAACGCAACCTGCTTACTGTCCGGCGACCACACCGGATGTCCATCATGGTCTGTCCCGGGGTCGAGATAGTGCAGAGTCTTCGTCTCGCGCACATACACTCCAATAAAATCGTGGTCTCCGCGATGGCTCACAAAGGCAAGATATTTCCCGTCCGGCGACCACAGCAGCGACGACGCCCTTCCCCGCGTATGCAACCATTGTTCCGGCTTTGCATTCATATCCCTCAGCGGGACGCCCCATATCTGCCCTTTCAGGATGTATGCCACACTGTCTCCTGCCGGTGAAACGGCAGGCGCGGCCCCATCGGCCAGCTTGCGCGGAGCGCCACCCGCCGCAGGCACAATCCATATCTGCTGCTCCACGCCTTCGGAAATTAATGCCGGATTCGGCGCAGGCTTTTCCGGAAATTCCGAGTCGCCTCCGCGAACATAAACCACGGATTCGGCGTCCGGAGTGAATGTGACTCCGCTGATCTCCTGTCCGTCGTCTTCGGTGTATTTGGTTATCTGGCTTGCAGAAAATCCATCGCCCCGCTTAACGGCAATCCAGACATTGCGGTGTCCCTGCTGATCGCTGACCCAGGCAAATTCATCTTTTGCAGGCGCCGCCGTTAATTGCGAATGGAAAGGCGCGCTCATGGCCTGTTGGAGGGTGAAACTCTGCGCGAAAACACCGGGTGCGACTGTCCAGAAAAACAATATGAGACATCTGCGAACAGCATTCATGCGGCTTCTCCTGAAAGCCGCATCATACAGGAACGCATATGAAAATCAGAGGGCGGGAGCAACATTTCATTCCATCCCTGCTATCTTAGAGATAGCTCATTTACTTCAATCATGAGACACTGATTTCGTCTGGGCTTGAAGCGCCGCAAGCATAGATCGCTTACCCGGCCTGATCAGAGATTTTCCTGTATGCCATCGCGGTCCGTAAGTTTACATTAACTTCTTCATATCTCATTTAAGGCACTTATAACGATGCGAATTCTTGTTACTGGCGCAGCCGGCTTTCTTGGATCTCACCTTACTGATGCTCTCCTCAGCGAAGGCCATTCTGTTCTCGGCGTGGACAATCTATGCACCGGCTCGCTTGAGAATATAAGACATCTGAAGAATGAGCCGCGCTTTGAGTTTCAGAAACACGACATCTGCCTGCCCTTTGACTTTGGCAAGATAGATTACATCTTCAACTTTGCTTCGCCAGCCAGTCCGCAGGACTACAGCCGCCTGGGAATCGAAACGCTGGCCGTAGGCTCAGATGGCACGCGCAATACTCTTGAACTGGCGGAGAAATATCGGGCAGGGTTTCTCCATGCGTCCACTTCAGAGTGCTACGGCGATCCGGCGGTCCATCCGCAGACGGAAGAATATTGGGGCAATGTAAACCCTATTGGACCGCGTTCCGTATATGACGAAGCCAAGCGGTTTTCTGAAGCGCTTGTCATGGCCTATCATCGTTATCGCAAAGTGGACACGCGCCTGGTCCGCATCTTCAATACTTATGGTCCGCGGCTTCAGGCCAATGATGGCCGAGTGATCTCCAATTTCCTGGTACAGGCATTGCAGGGCCAGGACCTGACGGTCTATGGCGATGGCTCGCAGACGCGCAGCTTCTGCTATGTCTCGGACGAGATTGACGGCATCCTGCGGCTCTCGCGCTCTGACATGCATTTACCCGTCAATATCGGCAACCCACATGAATGGACCATCCTTGAGTGCGCAAAGACCGTCCTTCGTGTGACGGGAGCAACAAGCAAGATCGTCTTTGAGCCACTTCCGGTGGATGATCCAATGCAGCGTAAACCTGATATCAGCCGCGCCAGAAAGCTTCTGGGATGGGAACCGAAGGTTGATCTGGAAACCGGCCTGAGACTGAGCCTGGAATATTTCAGAGAGACGCTGCCCTTGCGCGCAGGCCCAGCCTGAAATAATCTCGTTTTTTTCCAGAGCATTCAGGAAAACCCTATTGGGGAGTCCTGCATCTCAGGTTAGAGTTGTATTTCTGTTGGGGGCTGCAACCGATAACAATGTGTACAACAATCTTGCTTTTGGAGGATGATCCCGTTCAGGCCGCCACCAGAAGAGCCATTCTCGCAAGTGCTGGCAATACCGTTGTTGTTGTAAAAGACCCTCGCGAAGCCCTCTCTATTCTGGATGACCCAAATTCCCAAATTGGCCTGGTAATTACTGACCACTTCATGCCGGGAATGAACGGCCCGCAGTTTGTCTCGGAACTGCGCAAAAAAGACCCTTCCATGCCTGTTCTCGTTCTAAGCGGTATGCCTGGAGTCGAACCGGAATACAACGGTCTTGATGTGATGCACCGGGTAAAACCCTTTTCACCTACGGATTTGATCCTGCTTACGCAAACGATTCTTGGATCGCGACAACGTTTAAGCCGCACTGCCTGATAGAATTCAGAAAAATACCCATATCAGTACAAAGAAATACTGTTTTTTCTTGACCATTTCCCGCCCCAGGTCTAACACTAGCTTTTTAAGAATTTTGGACCCGCCCGAAAGTCCTGTTGTTTCAGGATTTTGGGTAAGCCTGTAAGTGGTTTTCTTGTTTCGGAACTTAACATATCCATGGGCAAAACCAAACAGATGTGTCCCAAGTGCAAGAGTATGACGATGGTCCGCGTCCATCGCCACGGCTTCTTACAACAGCAGGTCTTCCCCAAACTGGGTCTCTATCCCTGGGAATGCCTTACCTGCCGCGAGGTCTTCCTTAAAAAGAGCCGCGGGCACGGGTATAAAAAAGACCTACAGAATACCTGACGCGCCCCGCAACCAATTTCGGTTATTTCGCAGTTGAGGCCCCCAAGGCGTCTTCACTGACGTTTTGCGGGCCAGCAATCGTCAGCTTTTGCTCCACACCGGAAGACGTCTCGCCGGGTTGTGCCGCGCCAATGAACACTTTGTAAGTGCCCGCGGCCATGGCCCGCTCGCCCTTTGCATCTACCATGCTCAGATTGCGCGCGTCGAGATCAAATGCGACGTGTGCTGTTTCGTGCGGCCCGATATGCACGCGCCTGAATCCGGCGAGCCAATGATTCGGCGCACCGGGAGCAGCAGGCGGAGTGATGTACAGCTCGGCCACCTCATCTCCAGGAACGGAACTTGTGTTCTCTACATCTGCTGTCACATGCAGCAGAGCGCCTGCATTCATGGGCTGCCACGAGAAGCGCAGATTTTTGTAAGTGAAGCTGGAATAACTCAGTCCGTAGCCGAATCCATACAGTGGCTTCTGGCGAAAGTAGCGGTAGGTGCGGCCTTCCATTTTGTAGTCGTCAAAGGGAGGCAGCTGGTCAACGGACTTGTAAAAGGTCACCGGAAGCCTTCCTGCCGGATTGGCATCGCCGCTAAGAACATCAGCAATCGCCGTGCCTCCGGCCTGGCCTGGATACCACGCCTCCACAATTGCAGCTGCATGTTCCTGTGCCCAGTCTACGGCCAGCGCGCTACCGTTGAGCAGAACGACAATGAGTGGCTTGCTGGTAGCTGCCACAGCTTCCAACAGAGCGCGCTGCGCCGCGGGCAGGGCGATGTCTGTGCGGTCGCCTCCGGAAAACCCGGGAATGTGCACCGGCATCTCTTCGCCTTCCACCTCAGAGGAGAGCCCCACGAAAGCCACAACCACATCGGCCTGCTTTGCGGCTTCGACAGCCTGCTGACGCAACTGTGTTTCATCGGGTTTCCACTTGAGGGTGATGCCCGCGCCGTAGTCCGTGCCCTTGCGCGAGTACTTCATCTCAAACGGATGTGGCTTCGCATCGCCGAAATGCACAGTGAAGCTGAGCGGCCTGTTGTTGTGGCGGGGATTGTCATTCGTAACACTCGCAACCTGCTTGCCGTCTACGGAAACGCTGTACGCATACGGAGCGGCACAGTAAGGCTCGCACCTTGCCGGTTGCACGGTGAAGGTCACGTCTCCGGGAGCAAGCGGCTGAAAGCTGCCGCTCCAGCGCACGCTGAATTGCTTCGCACTGCGTACGGGGACTGGCGCCACGCGGTTCCAGTCAAAATCAATCTGCGCATCACGCTGTGTTACCGGAGTGCCGCTGAAATCCGCATTCGAAAAATATTCCGCGGTCAGCGCGCCCGGTTGACCATCCTTATCGCGGAAAACATTGCTTGGCACAACCACAGGAAGCTCTGCTACTAACGGTGCTCCCTGCGAATAGAGCACCTTCGCGGATTTGAACTTCTGTTCGATGCCTTCGAGCGGAGTCACGGGATGCAGCGGCGCCCCGTTGTAGTTTCCTTCCAGAGTGATCAGCGACTCGGCATTCGGGCCTACTACGGCAATGGTCTTGACAGCGTTCGAGAGCGGCAGCGTGTTGTGCTCGTTCTTCAGCAGCACAATGGATTCCTGCGCCGCCTTCAGCGCCAGTTCGGCATGTTCCGGAGTGGCATTTTCGCCCGGCGAAATACGTGAATAAGGATCCGACCCCGGCGGATCAAACAATCCCAGCTTGAAGCGCGCTGTAAAGAGCCGCTCCACTGCCTGATCTATGGCCTTTTCATCAATCAGGTGCTGATGCACCGCATCCACCAGCGCAGCGTATTCTGTGCCACAACTCAGGTCATCGCCCGCTTTTACAGCAGCGGCTGAAGCGTGGGCCGCATCCGGTGAGAAGTGGTGCCCATTCGCACTAAAGAAGTCGCTGATGGCCCCGCAGTCGGAAACCACATAGCCCTGAAAGCCCCATTTCTTTCGCAGCGTCTCATCCAGCAGAAACTTGTTCGCGCAGGCAGGCTCGCCATTCACGCTATTGTAGGCGCACATTATGGAGCCGGCCTTCGCATCCACCATAGCCATGCGAAAGGCAGGCAAGTAGGTATCTTCAACATCGTGCGGCAAAGGATCAATATTGGCTTCATGCCTCGTGGATTCCGGCCCGCTGTGCACCGCGTAATGCTTGGCCGTTGCGATGGTCTTGAAGATGCGCGGATCGTCGCCCTGCATTCCACGAATGAAGGCCGCGCCCATCTGCCCGGTCAGAAAAGGATCTTCGCCATAGGTCTCTTGTCCTCGTCCCCAGCGGGGATCGCGAAAGATATTGATGTTAGGCGACCAGAAATCCAGTCCGCGATAGATGCTGTGGTCGCCCTCGGCCTGCGCCTCGTTGAACTTTGCTCGTGCTTCGGTCGAAATGACGCTTGCGATGCGGTGTTCCAGGTCCGTGTCCCATGTGGCGGCCAGCCCGATGGCCTGGGGGAAGACCGTGGCATAGCCCGCGCGCGCCACTCCGTGCAGCGCCTCGCTCCACCAGTCGTATTCCGGAACACCCAGCCGCGGAATGGCCACTGCATGGTTCTGCATCTGCGAAACTTTTTCTTCCAGCGTCATGCGCGAAACCAGATCTGCCGCACGGCGTTCCGCTGGCTGAGACGGGTCAAGATAGAGCGGCTTCTGTGCGTTAGACTGGCAGAAACCGGAGAGAGCGGACATCAAAGCGACGGTAGCAGAGAGACAGAGTTTTGTGGCCTTCATAGGAATCCTGCAACAGTGTACAAAAGCGATTTTCTTTGTTTCTGATTTGAAATAATGTTTCTATTAAATTACCATCAGGGCAACCAGGCGAGGCAATTGTAGTGCGAATTTCACTCTTCATCACCTGTTACAACGACACCCTCTTCCCTGAGACGGGAAAGGCGGTCGTCCAATTGCTTGAACGGCTCGGCCATGAAGTGGAGTTCGCGCTGGAGCAGACCTGCTGCGGGCAAATGCACTACAACACCGGATATCAGCAGGAAGCCATGCCGCTGATGCGGCGCTTCGTTGAAATTTTCGGGGACGCTGAAGTTGTCTGCATTCCATCTTCATCATGTGTGGCCATGATTCGTGATCACTATCCGAAGATGGCCGAAGCAACAGGCAATGCCGCGCTGATCAAAGCGGTCGAAGACCTGCTGCCGCGCGTCTATGAGCTTTCTGAGTTGCTGGTAAACAAGCTGGGGCTGGAAGACGTCGGCGCGTACTACCCGCATCGTGTGACGTACCATGCAAGCTGCCACTCGCTACGCAGCCTCCATCTTGGCGATCTGCCACTGAGACTGCTTCGCAACGTGCGCGGCATAGATTTAGTGGAGCTTCAGGATATAGACCAGTGCTGCGGTTTTGGCGGCACCTTCGCAGTGAAGATGGGCGATGTCTCCGCCGCTATGCTGGCTGACAAAATCCGCAGTGTTGAAGATACCGGCGCCGAGGTGTGCACGGCCGTGGACAATTCCTGCCTCATGCACATCTTTGGCGGACTGCACCGCCTGCGCGCCGGAGTGAAGACTGTGCATCTGGCTGAGATTCTGGCGTCCACTGAAGAAGGGATGGCGCGATGAGCATTCGCGTCGGACAAGCTTCCGAAGCGCCGCCCTTTCAGAAGGCCGCCCTGCCGCTGCTCGATGACACACAGCTCCGCAAAAACGTACGTCATGCCACGAATGTCATCACACGCAAACGCGCCGTGGTTGTAGGCGAGCAGCAGGACTGGCAACAACTGCGCGCATCGGCCAGCGCCATAAAAGAGCACACGCTGCGCCATCTCGACCACTATCTCGAACAGTTTGAGAAAAACTGTACTGCTGCGGGAGGCCATGTCCACTGGGCCGCCGATGCCGACGAAGCCAACCGCATCATCGTGGACCTGATCAGGCAGCATGGCGGCAAAGAGATCATCAAGGTCAAGACCATGACCTCAGACGAGATCGGCCTGAACCGCGCGCTGGAAGCGAATGGCATCCATCCGCATGAAACCGACCTTGCCGACATGATCATCCAGCTGGGGCACGACAAACCCTCGCACATTGTTGTGCCTGCGCTGCACAAAAACCGCCAGCAGGTGCGCGAGATTTTCATGCAGGCCATGGGCTTAAAGGAGCTTGGCGACCGGCCCGAGGACCTGACCACCGCTGCCCGCAATTATCTGCGAGAAAAATTCCTGAAAGTGAAGATCGGCTTCAGCGGAGCGAATTATCTCATTGCGGAAACCGGAGGAGTCTGCGTTGTCGAGTCCGAAGGCAACGGGCGCATGTGTCTCACACTGCCGGACACACTTATCACCATTGCCGGAATCGAAAAAGTCATTCCCACATTCCGCGACCTCGAAGTGTTCCTGCAACTGCTGCCGCGCTCCGCAACCGGCGAGCGCATGAACCCGTACAACTCCCTCTGGACTGGCGTGCATAAAGGCGAAGGCCCGCAGGAGTTTCATGTCATCCTGCTCGATAATGGCCGCACGCGCATCCTCTCTGACCACGAATCACGGCAGACCTTACGCTGCATTCGCTGTGGAGCCTGCCAGAACGCCTGCCCGGTCTACCGCCAGACCAGCGGTCTGGCCTACGGCTCCATCTATGCCGGGCCGATCGGCGCGATCCTTACACCGCAGCTCTTTGACATGCAGCACGCGCAGACTTTGCCTTACGCATCCTCACTCTGCGGGGCTTGCTATGAAGTGTGCCCGGTGAAGATCAATATTCCCGAAGTGCTGATTCACCTGCGCGGACGCGTTGTCCGTGAACAGCAGTCCAGTGCAAACCTCGAAGCCCTGGGGATGAAGGCGATGTCGCGCATTTTCCTGAGCCGCCGCAGCTTTGAAGCAGCACAGCGCCTGGGCCGTATCGGCCAATGGCCATTCGTTTCCGATGGCTGGGTCAGGCATCTTCCAGGAATGCTGGGAAACTGGACTGCCGTACGCGACCTTCGCCCCATGCCGAAGCAGACATTCCGCAGTTGGTGGCAGGAACGAAAGAAAACATAAAATTTCATGGCCCATACAAGCCTGGTGTTGGCTTGTGCGGGGTAATGGACCAGAAAGTCACAATGCCAGAAACAAACGCACGCGAAGTCATCCTCGACCGCATCCGCCATGCGAATGCTGATGCAGCTCCATCCGAGTACTCGGTCATCGAGCGCACCTATCGGCAAAAGGCCGGTATGGACCGTGCGGAAATCCAGAAGGCATTCGCCGAACGTCTGCATGAATATGACGCGCACGTTACAGAAGCCACCGCGGAAACACTGTCTGCTGCCATTGCCGAAAGTCTTCGCCGCAACAACCAAAAATCCGCTATCGTTGCCAGCGGCTTCCCGCAGCAGCTCCTGCCTGAAGGGTTTCTCTGGCAGCAGGAATCCAGCGCCACGACAGAGCAGCTCAACACCGCGGAAGGAGCAATCTGCGCATGCGAGGTAGCGATTGCACATACCGGCACCATCGTCATTCGAAACGCGCGAAGACTCACGCTGCTTCCAGACCGCCTGTTGTGTGTAGTGTATGAAGACCAGGTTGTCGAGACCGTTCCTGAAGCCTTTGCCCGCTTGCAGCCTTTCGCATCCGAACCGCTCACGTTTATCTCCGGCCCTTCAGCTACAGCCGACATCGAAATGACCCGCATACGAGGCGTGCATGGCCCGCGCTTTCTGGATGTGGTGCTGGTCCGTAATTCACAATAGGAACCATGAACGTCTGCGCGCAAATCGTGCTCAGCGCTACCCATTGTTTTCAGGCCAAAGTGTAAACTAGTATTGAGAAACTTATGCCCGAAATACAACGCAGAAAGACTGTTACTGTCAGGATTGGGAATGTTCGTGTCGGCTCGGAAGCCCCTGTTGTTGTCCAATCCATGACCAACACTGACACCTCCGACGTGCAGGCGACCATCCAGCAGGTGGCCGCGCTTGCAGCCGCCGGATCAGAGCTGGTGCGCGTAACGGTGAACAATGATGATGCTGCGAAGGCCATCCCTTATATCGTTGAAGGTCTGGCAAAGATGGGTATTCACGTTCCCATCATCGGCGACTTCCATTACAACGGTCACATTCTCCTCAAGAAGTATCCTGACTGCGCCAAAGCGCTGGCGAAGTACCGCATCAATCCGGGCAATGTTTCGATTGGACGCAAAGACGACGAAAACTTTCGCACCATGATTGAGTGCGCTGTTGAAAACAACAAGCCTGTGCGCATCGGGGTCAACTGGGGTTCGCTCGATCAGGCCCTGCTGACGCGCCTGATGGACGAGAATTCAAAGCGCCCCGATCCGCTGGACGCCCGCGACGTGATGATGGAAGCCATGTGCCGCAGCGCGCTCGATTCTGCTGCTGCCGCTGAACGTTACGGCCTCGGTCACGACAAGATCATCATCAGCGGAAAGGTGAGCGGCGTACGCGACCTGATTGATGTGTACCAGATGCTCGCCGCGCGCTGCGATTATCCGCTGCACCTGGGCCTGACCGAAGCGGGAATGGGCATGAAGGGCATCGTCGCCTCGACCGCCGGGCTTGCTCCACTTTTGCTCAAGGGCATAGGCGATACGATTCGTGTTTCGCTCACGCCCAAACCGGGGGGCGACCGCACGGAAGAGGTTCTGACCGCGCAGCAGATTCTGCAATCGCTTGGCATCCGCAGCTTCACCCCGCAGGTCACCGCCTGCCCTGGTTGCGGACGCACCACGAGCACATTTTTCCAGGAGCTTGCGCA
>DASRBV010000083.1:0-13287 GCA_035653455.1 Pseudacidobacterium sp.
CGGTTCAGCTTCAGGCTGCGCGCCGCAACATTGGGCCGGTAATTCAGCTTCTCGGCCATTTTCATGACTTTGGCGCGGGTCTTGGGGCTGACCCCCGGCCTGTCATGGAGCGCCCGGTCCACCGTGCCAATGGAAATGTTCAGCGCTGCCGCAATTTCCTTGATGCCTGCCGGCTTTGTGCTTTTTTGTTTCACGACGTGTATCCATTTTAGCCGCGCCAGAAACGCTTTCTTCGGAGAAAAAAGAAGCAAATATCTAGCAAACGTACACGCAGTCTATCCGGCGGCCCCAGGCTTCAGCGTAAATGTCCCTGTTTTCCCTATAAAAATATGGAAATAATGTCTTGACAATTATTTTTATGGGAGCGTACCGTGTACGACTCAAGAGAAAATTTCGTGAACGTACACGATATTATTACTTCACGATTTACGAGGAGAAAGATTATGCTGCGTTTGCTTTATGGGGGTCCCAGTCTGCGGACCATTCGCTTTACCGGATGGAGCGCAATTCTGATGGTGCTATGTGTTCTTTGCGTCCTGCCTGCCTGTGCGCAGATGGACCAGGGCACTATCACCGGCACAGTGACAGATGCGACCGGTGCTGTCGTTCCCGGCGCGGAGGTCACACTGATCAGCACAGATACCGGACTTGTACTGAAGACCACGACAAATCAGAGCGGCGTCTATGTCTTCTCTCCCCTGAAGATCGGAAATTACTCTGTTTCAGCATCTGCTGCGGGATTTGCCACGAGCAACATTTCCGGCCTGGTGCTGAACGTAAACCAGCGCCTTGCCGCTGATTTGAAGCTGCAACCAGGAAATGTTTCGCAGACCGTCACTGTGAACTCGGGCGTGGAGCAACTATTGCAGACACAGCAGTCTTCTACCGGACAGGTCGTCAGCGCACAGGTGATTAACGACACGCCGCTCGCTGGACGCAACTATGTCTTCATCGCACAGCTTACCGCCGGTGTTGCACAGTCGAACGGGTCGCGCGGACTCGGTAAAGGCGACTTCAGCGCAAATGGCCTTCGCGCCGAACAGAACAACTTCATCCTCGATGGAGTAGACAACAACTCGAATGCCGTAGACTTCCTGAACGGCGCAAGTTTTGTAGTAAAGCCTCCGCCAGACGCGCTGGCTGAATTCAAAGTGCAGACCAGCACCTATGACGCAGAATTTGGCCACTCGGCAGGCGCGGTGCTCAATGCTTCCATTAAAGGCGGCACCAACTCCCTGCATGGCGATGTCTGGGAATACTGGCGCAATGACGCGCTCACAGCGAAAGACTTTTTTGCCCAGACCACTCCGGAATACCGGCAGAACCAGTTTGGTGGCACCCTTGGCGGACCCATCATCAGGAACCATCTCTTCTTCTTTGGCGATGTGGAAGCCACCCGTATCATTATCGGGCAGACAGGCACGTATACGGTGCCGACGCAGAGTATGAGGAATGGGGACTTCAGAGAACTGCTCAATCCCGCACTCACAGGGGCCACAGGACCCATCACTTTGTATCAGCCTGGTTCTGCCGGGACTGCTTTGCTGGCCTGTAATGGCCAGCAGAATGTCTTCTGCGCCAACCAGATCAACCCGATTGCGCAGCGCATCCTCAACTTATATCCGCAGCCAAACGCGAATGGCGGGAAGACTTACAACAACTACATCATTAACCGCAAAAATGCAGACAACACAGTTTCATGGGACGGCCGCCTTGACTGGAATGCCACTGCGAATGACCAGGCGTTCTTCCGTATGAGCTATTACAACGAGCGTGGCAATTATGCTCCGCCGTTAGGCCCCATTCTCGATGGCGGCAGTTATGGCTCTGATGGACCGACCATCAATATGGGCGAAAATTATGCATTGAGCGAAACGCATGAGTTCAACAATGCTTTGGCCAATGAGTTTCGCTTCGGCTATAACTGGGGACACTTCCAGTTTCTGCAACCAAACGCAAACAACAACATTGCGCCCACGCTCGGACTGGGCGGCATTCCGTACCAGAAGAACAATGGCGGCCTGCCAAGCACTGGTGTTTCCGGAATCAGCAGCTTTGGATCACCGGGGTTCTATCCAGCCATTGAATATGAAAATGTCTTTCAGGTCCTCGATAACGTGACGAAAATTACCGGAAACCACACGCTGAAAATGGGAGTGGCCTTCCAGCATGTTCGCTACTCGACCACTGCTCCTACCAGCCCGCATGGCAGTTATACTTTCAATGGTTTTTATACCAGTAAGCCCGGCGTCACCAATACTGGATCCGGTGTGGCCGACTTCATGGCCGACCAGATGAACAGCGCAAGCATCACCAATTTCTTCAATATTGATAATGTGCGCTGGTACAACTCAGGCTACTTCCAGGACGACTGGAAGGTCCTGCCCAACCTGACGCTGAACCTCGGCGTCCGTTACGACTACTATCAGCCACCGGAAGAACGGCATGACAATCAGGCCGTCTGGTATCCCACTGCCATCACCGCACCTGGCTCTGGAACGGCGAACTATGTCATGGCGAAGAGCAAGCAGGACCTGCCTCTTGCGCCCATCTTCCTGAACCTGATTGCCAAAGACAATATCAATCTTGTCTATACGGGAGACCGCTCCATCCTGAAACCGGAATACACCGATATAAGCCCACGGGTCGGGTTCGCCTACACTCCTTTCAGCCGTTTTGTGATTCGCGGAGGCTATGGCATCTTCTATGGGGGACTGGAAAGCATAGGAGGCGCGCCCAACCCGGGCTTCAACTATCCGTTCCAGTTCTCGTCGAATTTCACGGCACCAGGGTGCAGCGCAACCAATTGCCCCACGAACGGTCTGACACTCGAAGCCGGATTCTCGCAGGCCCTGGCGCAGGGCATTCAGAACTTCCTTTCCACGCCCAGCCTGGTTGGAAGCCAGCCAAAATTCCACTCTTCTTATACAGAGCAATTTAATCTTTCAACCCAATACGCTTTCTCGCCGTCGCTCAGTCTCACGCTTGCTTATGTAGGCAATCTCTCGCGCCGGTTGCAGGCGTTTCCTGATCAGAATGCTCCTTATGGACTGCTTGGCCCGAAGGACAACGCGCAGCGCATTCGTCCCTTTCCTGATTTCGGCGGGTCGCAATTTAATGCGTTTGAAGGCGTAGGCAGCTACAACTCAGGACAGGCCACTCTGGAAAAGCGCATGTCGAATGGCCTGTATTTCCTCGCCACCTATACCTATGGCCACGCCCTGGATGACACAGCGACTCCGCTAAGGGGTGGCTCAAATACTTATCGCAATGCCTTGCTGATTCCTATGGGCTATGAGTTGGCCAGTTCGGATTGGGACGTGCGCCACCGCTTCACCTTCAATGGCAACTATCAGCTTCCGTTCGGCAGAGGACGCCGCTACCTGAACCAGGGCGGCGTTCTGAATACGCTTGTAGGCGGCTGGGCCACGGATCTTGTTTTCGTCGCCCAAACCGGGACCCCATTTACCGTAAGCCCCAACAACCCAGGCGTCAACGGAGCATCCCGGCGGGCACTCCTCAAACGCGACCCGTTCGCAAGCGGGGGATCGCAGGACCCCACCAATCCGGGCACCACCTGCGCTACCAACACAAAAAACATACAGCACTGGTTTAATCCCTGTGCCTTTGCCAACCCCCTCTCCGGCGGAGATATTCCGAATACGCAAACTGCACAGAATCCGCTGGGGAATCCCATCCGTGGACTTGCTCAGGTCCTCGCATACACCGGAAGCGCCCGCAACCAGATCCACGGCCCTGGATACGAACGCATCAACGCGAGCGTCTTCAAAAACTTCGACACCTTTGAAGGCCAGTATCTACAGTTCCGTGCAGATGTCTTTAACCTCTTCAACACCCCTGCATTCGGCGATCCGAGCGGCAGCATTAATCCGAATGGCGGGCAAATCACAGGAACACGTAATCTTGGTTTGTTCACGCCAAATGCAAGGTTCATCCAATTGGCATTAAAGTATTACTTCTGACAAAAAAGCACGGGAGAACATATGCGACGCATTCTGATGGCTGTTCTCATTCTGGCTGCGGCCCCACTCGCATCCGGGGCGCAGACCGCAACCTCCACGGCCGCAAACACGGCATCTGACGTTTGCGTCCAGCAGCAGTCCGCTCCCGTGCTTCCTCTTCAAACCAGCGGACGCTACATCGTGGACAGCACCGGCAGGCGCTTCAAACTCAGCGGCGCAGCATGGTACGGCGCAGAAGGCACCGACTTTGTTGTCGCCGGATTACAAGTGGAGCCGCTTGCCGCCATCGTGCGCCACATTCGCTGCATGGGCATCAATACGGTCCGCATGCTCTGGTCGAACGAGATGTACGAAAGCAATCCCATCGTGCCTGACTATGCCCTTGCTGCCAATCCACAACTCAAAGGCAAGCATGCCCTCCAGGTCTTCGATATCGTCGTCCGCGAGCTTGCCCGCCAGGGAATTCTCGTCATCCTCGACAACCACAACAGCAACGCCGAATGGTGCTGCGGAAACGATGGCAACCAGCTCTGGTATAACTCGCAGTACCCCGAATCAAGCTGGATCGCCGACTGGAAAGCCATGGTCGCGCGCTTTAAAGATGTGCCCCAGGTCATCGGCGCCGACCTCCGCAATGAGCCGCGCATCTCCGCCACCTGGGGAGGTGACCCCGCCACCGACTGGCACGCCGCAGCCGAACGCGGAGGCAACGCCGTCCTTTCCGTTAACCCCAACCTGCTCATCATCGTGGAAGGAGTCAACTACGCGCTCGATCTCACTGGCGCAGCCAATCTCCCCATTCAGTTGAATGTGGCCAACAGACTCGTCTACTCCGCTCACGATTATCCCTTCGACCACAACGGCGCAACCACCTACGCTGCCCTCAAACAATCGTGGGACCAGCAGTGGGGCTGTTTATTGACGACCACTCCGGTTTGGATCGGCGAATTTGGAAACTGCCACAATCAGTCCATCTGCCTAAGCGACAACAATCCTGGCGATGGCTCCGGCGGCTTCTGGTTCCAGAGCTTTCGCACTTACCTCGACCAGAATGACATTGATTGGTCCTACTGGCCGCTGAACGGCACGGAAGCCAGTGGACAAGGGCGTACCTACAACGGAGAAGAAGGCTACGGTATGCTCAATCCTTACTGGAACTCCCCGAACACTCCTTCAGAGTTAAATCCGCCTCCGGCCATCAACACATTGGGCGTCATGCAGCCCATCATGGCGCCCAATCAGGGGCCAAAGCTGCTCGCATCCTATCCGCCGGTCATTACCATCACACAGCCGCTGCCCGGAACAACGATCGCTTCAGGATATCCGCTTGCCCTCAGCGCCAATGCAGCATTGCGCTCAGGCAGTAGTGACTCTATTACCAAAGTGAATTTCTATGCCAACGGCAACCTCATCGGGGCCACCACCACAGCACCATATTCCATCACGTGGCAGAACATCGCTCCAGGAAGCTATCAGATACAGGCAGAAGCTGTGACTGCTGCGGGCGTAAAAACACGTTCTGAAACAGTACCCGTCCTGGCCATCAACTACGCCACGCATCCGCCCGCCTATTCATCTTCCATCGCCGTGAATTTCGTCAGCTACGCCGTCACTCCTATGGCCTCAACCGAAGTAGCAGGGGTCGTTCCCCAGCCCAACTGGAACCAGGCATTAGGCAACACCAACTCCGGCACTCTCACCGGACTTGTGGACCAGAACGGCAACGCCACCACTGCATCCGTCACCTGGACCTCGCCCAACACATACTCCACCGCTATTCCTGACCAGCCCGGAAACAACCGCATGATGAAGGGCTACCTCGATAACAACAACGTGCAGCCAAATACTGTCCAGGTAGCGGGCCTGCCCTCCAGCTTCAAAAATTACGATGTCATTGTGTATTTCGATGGCGGCAATGAAGGCACGAACCCACCGGCGCGCGCGGCCAATTACCGCCTCACCACTCTGGAAAATGGGCAGATCCACGGCTGCGCTGGGCAGACCCGCGAAGGCAGCACCGTCTCCGGTCTGGATGCCGCGGGCACAGACTTCTCCGGAACATTCATCCAGGCCTCAGCCGGTTCTGCAGGAAATTACGTCGAGTTCGTCAACTGCACTGGAGACAACTTTAGCCTCGCCCCGGTTCACGGAGGCTCCACAGACACACAATATCGCGCCCCCGTAAACGGAATCCAGATTCTTGCCCGCTCGCGATAAAAGCGAGAAAAACCGGGTGGAAATAAGCATTTCGCTGGGCCGGGTGCCCCATGTCTTGAAAAGATGTGGGTTTGCAGCGTCTTATGGCCTTTTTCGTATATGGATAGGGTTCCGATGCACATGCTTTCACAAGACGATGGATAGCTGGGTACTGGCAACTGGGGACGAATTCTTGGCACAAAGTCCGTCATGCTGACGGCCGAAGGGAGGAGGAATCCTGGCGACCTGCGGGTTTGACCCAATATTGGCATCGGGTTTTGTCCCAGTGAAATGACCTCCGGCCTGCTGCGGAAACATATTCAGGAGAAACCTCCGGAACAAATTACAATTCTCTTTTGCAGTGATTCCATAATGGAACCAGGAGCTGCATGAACATCAAAGAAGTAGCCAGGCTGGCCAAAGTTTCCACTGCCACAGTCTCTCGCACCATTAACGGCTCAAACAAGGTCACTCCGGAAACCGCCAACCGCGTGCGCAAAGCCATTGAGGCCCTGCGTTATTATCCAAACACTAACGCGCGCGCCCTCGGCTCAGGCCGCAGCAGCCTCTACGGACTCATCATTTCAGACATCACAAATCCCTTCTTTCCCGAACTGGTAAAGAGCTTTGAAGACATAGCCGTGCAGCACGGGCAGGAAGTGCTCGTCGCCAATACCAATTACGACCCGCACCGCACCGAGATCTGCGTAGGCCGCATGCTCCAGCGCAAGGTGGATGGCGTGGCCATCATGACCTCCGAAATGGACAAGCACCTCATCGAAGAGTTCAGCCACCGCAATATCCCCCTCGCCTTCCTCGATACAGCAACACCACAGAAAGGCATCAGCAATATCCGGGTAAATTATGCCGCTGGAATTGATGCTGCCGTGGAATACCTGCTTGGCCTGGGCCACACCGCCATTGGCTTCATCGCCGGCCCCACCTCCCTTTCCTCCGCGCGCATTCGCAAACGTGCCTTCTTGAATATCATGAAGCGAAAAGGCATTCAGGTAGACGATCGCTTTCTGGAGCAAGGCAACCACCGCACCGACGGCGGCCACGAAGCCATGCTGCGGCTGCTCAACCAGTCGCAACGCCCGACGGCTGTCATCGCTTCCAATGATCTGACCGCCATCGGTGCCATGGGTGCCATCTTTGAACACGGCCTGCGTATCCCACAGGACATCTCGCTCATCGGCTTCGACGACATCGAGTTGTGCGCCTTTACCCAGCCCGCTCTGACCACTGTCCGCCTCTCGCGCCAGGAAATCGCAAAGCTCGCCTTCCGGACCCTCTACAACACACATCAGTTAGAAAACTGGGACGGCGCAGAATACGTCGTCCAGCCAGTATTGGTTGTCCGGAAATCCACCGGCCCCGTTCCGGAAAAAAGATGGTCTTAAAAAAATTATTTGTTCTAACGAGTAATGTCCGGAAATACCTCCCGGATTTGGTATCCTGAAAATAAGAAGGGTAATTTGTACCCAAAGCGGACTGCATGACAAGCTCCTCGTGATTGGCTGAGATCGTATCAATCCAACTTATTTGTTTTGAAGAATTTACGAAAAAGTAGGAGGGCTGTCACTTCCCATTCGCCGCAGAAAAGCATCAACAGAAAACCGCCAGCTTCCGCCCCCTGCTTCCAGGGCTGAAACGGGCCTCTTCAGGCCCAGGGTTTACATTCCTCGATGAAAAAGGCCGATGCCAGGCAGATATAAACTCCCTGCTTTGACGAATTTACGAAAAAGTAGGGGGCTGTCACTTCCCATTCGCCGCAGAAAAGCATCAACAGGAAACCGCCAGCTTCCGCCCCATGCTTCCAGGGCTGAAAAGGTCCTCTTCAGGCCCGAAGTTTACATTCCTCAATGAAAAAGGCCGATGCCAGACAGATATAAACTCCCTGCTTTGACGAATTTACAAAAAAGTAGGGAGTACCTTTACTTCCCGCTCGCCGTCATCGGAGCGGCATCGAGCGCAGTATGCAGGTGCCAGGGCACGCTCTCGCCGGAAAGCTCCGGATGCTTCTCCAGAAATTGAAGTGAGGCGGTATTCGCCATGGGATCTTCTTTCTCATCGGCAAAGCGGGCCGACTCTTCCGACGCCTTTTCTTTCATCCCCAGGCGACGGTACACAATGGCCAGAATGTAATGGGCAGCCAGGTCATCCGGATCAATCGCCTGCAACGCCTGATACTGCTTCTCTGCCAGCTCATATTTGTGGAGCTGGTAGTAGCTGAATCCAAGCTCGCGGTGCGCATCCGGCGACTGTGGATACTTCGCGACCACTTTTTCCAGATTGGCAATCGCATGATCAAGATTGCCCTCATTGCGCTCAACCAGCGCCTGATAATACAGGGCGCGTGGATTGTCAGGCGAAAGCTCCAGCGCCTTCCTGATACTCTCGCCTGCCAGCGCATATTTCTCCCAGCTCAGATAAGCAATGCCAATATTGGTATATACATCGGCATAGTCCGGACGCATCTTGCGGACTTCTTCAAACGCCGCAACGGCATCGCCATACTGTTGCTGGTCCATCAGCGCAATACCAAAGTTGTTCCAGCGCATCCAGTCCGGGTTGTCCGATGGATCGGGCTTGCCTGCACCGTTATGACCTATCTCAAAGGTCCGCGTGCGCGAGGCCATTTCCACGACTGGGTACAGCGGGTGCTTATCGCCAAGAATGAAGTTTGTATACACCTGGTTCAGGTGACGGTAGTTCACCTTCGCCGTTACGGTCAGGGGTCCTTTTGCATCTGCCGGGACGCGGAACTGATATCGCACAATGGTCGAGCGCCCTGGACGAATGGTTGCATCCGTCGCATTCGTATGCCGCAGCCAGACCTCATGCTTGATAAGCAGATTGCCCTTCTTGTCCAGCATGCGTGTGATAAAACTGTGCGCGCGCGGCTCCAGAGTGCCGTCCGGCTGTAGATAGCCGCTCTGGCTCAGTACACGCCCCGAGGCGTCCTTCACCGTGAACTGCACCCAGGCTTCATAAATGTCGCGCTGTTCGGGAATCAGCGTATGTCCAATGCCCTTGTTCTGGATGACAACGAAGGTCTCCACCGTATCATCCGGCTTCAGGTCAAAATCAACAGAACCGAGCGGCGCAATATATTTCGGGTCGTTGTTTTTCCGGATAGCAAACAGGTCCACATTCAGTTTCTGATCGCGCAGAAAGGCGATGGTCTTCTGTAACTGCTCTTCATATCCATAAAAGAACGGAACAGCAGTATTGCCCCCAATCCAGCGATGCGATGCCAGCGTCTTGTCCTTTGCGCCATAATCAGGCCGCGTAATCGCCTCGCGCGGCATGTGGCAGTCCTGACATGTCTTGTATTCCTTGGAATAGAAAGGCAATGGCGAACGGTGAGAGAACGACGATGCCTGCCACTCGTCGTACAGCCCAATGGCCCGCAGCCATTTGTAGTGGTTCAGGCTCGTCGGCAGATTGGCCTTGTGGCAAGCGCCGCAATATTCCGGCGTGCGGTAGAAGTCTTTCATCACCGCCTGCACGTGGCGGTCCGTGTGCGCCAGGATGTCTTTGTAAGGTACTTCGCCCGGAATCGGCTTGCCATTCTCATCCACCATCACCGATGGAACACCCATCACATAGGAGCCCACACCATAGGTCGGCTGGAGCTTCTGGATAGAATGACAGACCGAGCAGGTGATGCCGTCATTATCGAAGCTGCGGTCTTTGACTACTGTATTTTTTGTGAGCGCTCCGGTGAACAGGGCCGTTGGATTATGGCACCCTTCACAGTGCCGGGAAAACTCAATGCCCTGGGTCTTGTTCAGCAACTGCACGTCTTTGAGATAAAACGGCGCACGAAACGAGTTTGAATGCAACGACTCACGCCATTCGTGATAGGCCTCTTCATGGCAGTGCCCGCAGTATTTTGCTGAAGGAAAAGCACCCGGCTGAATAAATTCTCCGTCCTCAGTCGTGGCATTGCTGGGCAAAAAAGGCTTGTCTTTACCGAAGTGATAATCGTAGCCCTTATGAACTTCTGCGTTGTACTCGCTGCGGACCGCCTCTGGATTGGCCCCGGCATGAATTGTCTTGTGAAAACAGAATACGGAAACAGCAAAAAACGACGTCGCAATCACCAGACGCAATGTTCCGCTAGAAACGATGAATTTGCGAACAAACTTCACTTTTTCTGGCCTGCCAATAATCCTACGAGAGGTGCATCTTGAACTTTACTGCATCGCAGGTACGACCCACAAGAGAGAAAACCTACGTATATTGCTGAAAGCAAACCAGATACATCAAAAAGATGATACGTGTATCCACCTTTTGGTGGATGCCGCTTCTTTATCTCCGGAACCGCAGTACATAATCCGGCACCGCCATACCCTCCGCAAGCCGCGAATCCGCCACAGGAGCGTCCGATTTCAGTTCCAGAGGCAACACCCCGGCCCACACGGGCAAAGCATAATCTTCCTCTTCGTCCACCGGAGGGCCTGTCCGGATTTTTGCCGAAGCCTCCTCGATGGAAAACTCCAGCACAGACGTCGCCTTCAGTTCTTTCTCGTACGGACTGCGCACGTCATCCCAGCGCCCAGCGAGCAGATGATCAGAGATGACGCGAAGCCCTTCTGTCTTCTGTTCGTTGCCCTCGATTTTGCGCGCCGTGCCAAACGCCACGACGGAACGGTAATTCATGGAATGATGAAATGCCGACCGCGCCAGCACCAACCCATCCACGATCGTGACACTCACGCACGCAGGCACGCCGTTTTCCAGTTCGCGCACCATGCGGCTCGCCGCTGAGCCATGCAGATACAGTTTGTTTCCATTGCGTCCATACAGCGTAGGAATCACAAATGGCTGCCCACCCACACAAAAGCCTACATGGGCCAGAAAGCCGGCACCCAGAATCGAATAGATTGTCTCTGCATCATACGCCGCGCGTTTCGGGACCCTTCTGACCTGAGCCCGCTCTGTCACATTCATGGCTTCACCCTTGTCTGGTCTGTAATCCACTCCCATGCTCGCCTGCAATATGGTAGCTTTCAAGAACCACTTTTTATGGAATTGCTGATACCACTTTCCGAACGCAATGGCCCGCTCTACCGTCAGATTTATCTCAGCCTGAGGCAGGCCATTCTCTCTGGAACACTTCGTCCCGGCGAACGCTTACCTTCCACACGCGAGATGGCGGAAAAACTCCACGTCTCTCGTACCGTTGTATTGCTTGCGTATGATCAGTTATTGGCCGAAGGCTTTCTTACAGGCCGCCACGGCTCCGGAACGTTCATTGCAGAAGGACTTTCCCTGCGTCAGCGCAAAGAAAGCACCCGCCCCGCAAAATTGCGCTTGTCGAATTTTGGCCGCTACGCAGCAGAGACAGTTTCTCCCATCGCGCATTCTGGTCGTCGTGCTCAGTCGCTGCGCTATGACTTCGCCTATGGCCAAACTGACACGGACATCTTCCCGTTTGCAGCCTGGCGGCGCACGCTACTGCGGAACGAACGCAGGACCGTTCTTCGCGACCTCGACTACGGCCCTGCCACAGGCAATCAAAATCTTCAGGAGGCGATTGCCGCACATGTACGCAAATCGCGCGCGGTCGCATGTGATCCATCGCAGGTCATCATAGTAAATGGCGCACAGCAGGCCATTGATCTTATTGTGCGCGTCCTTCTGGCGCGAGGTGACCGTGTTGCTATTGAAGACCCGCAGTATCGTGGCGCGCGCCACGCATTGCTTGCCGCGGAAGCACGCCTCTGTCCTGTGCCTGTAGACAATGATGGCATCGTGACCGGCAAGCTCCCTGACCGTGCCCGCGCGGCCTTTGTTACTCCCTCGCACCAGCTGCCAACAGGGGCCGTCCTCACACTCAGCCGCCGTCTTGAACTGCTCGCGTGGGCCCGGCGCCAGAACGCCGTCATCGTTGAAGACGACTACGATGGTGAATTCCGCTATGAGGGCCAACCGCTTGAATCGCTGCAGGGACTGGACCCCGAAGGCCGCGTCATCTATATCGGGACTTTTTCGCGCACCATCTTTCCATCGCTGCGTATCGGATATCTCATCGCACCCAAATCGCTCGTCCCTGCAATCTCCGCAGCCAAGTGGCTCTGCGACCGCCATACGGGAACACTCGAACAGCGCACGCTCGCCGAGTTCATCAGCAGCGGAATGTACGAGCGCCATCTTCATCAGGTGCGCAAAAGAAATACATTGCGCCGGACAGCTTTACTTGATGCGATTGCGAAATATATTGGCAACGGCGCTGAGATTACCGGAGAAGGAGCGGGTGCACACATCGTCCTCTGGCCCAACCGGCGGCTTGATGAAGAAATCATCATCAGAAAGGCGGCAGCACAGAATGTAGGTATCTACGGAATCGCTCCCTATTTTCTGAGGACGCCCAGCAGGGCAGGTTTCATGATCGGCTACTCCCGCATGAAGGAAGCAGACATTCGCGAAGGCATAAAGCGGCTGGGAAACGTGCTCTGAAAAGCATCAGTAAATCAGTTTCAACGAAAACTGTATCTGCCGCGAATTTCCTGCTGTCTTGCTGATCTCCCCAAACCCCGTACCTGCGATGATGTTCGCCGGAAGCCCCATATTCACTATGTTGAAGAGATTAAAGAACTCGGCCCGGAACTGAAGGTCCATCATCTCGCTGCCACTCGGCCGCGTCCCGAACGGCGTGTCTTTAATCAAAGCAAAATCGTAGTTGTAATATGCAGGCCCGCGAAACGTATTCCGGCCCAGCGAGCCAAAGCGTCCGCTGTTTGGCCCCGTGCCTCCGAAAAGATTGACCGGAACAAAGAAGAACGAAGCATTGTCCTTCCCCCGGCCGAAATAGTCCTCACGTACCTTGCGCGCGCTCGAAAGATGCGGCTTCGCAATCTGGTCCGGACGGTCTGCGCCGTTCGATCCCGCTCCCGTCTGCTGAATCCCTGAATATACAGTAAACGGCGGACCGCTGTTGATGCTCGATATGCTTAGAAGCTGCCATCCACCTGTCAGTTTCTTCGTAATCGGCTCCAGAAATTCAACCTCGTCTAAATGCAGGTCCTGCACCACGCTCAGGTTGAATGCGTGCGCCACATCAAATGTAGACGGCCCTTTCTCCAGATGAGTATCA
>DASRBV010000084.1:0-3365 GCA_035653455.1 Pseudacidobacterium sp.
GGGCGTGTCCGCAGATAACTCACTGCCTGCATGACGTCAGTAATCATGAAGCCGCTCAGTTTCTGCGGGTAATTTGGCGCGTTCACGATGCGGTCGTGCAGCCGCGTTCCGGATTTACGTTCCGGATTGCGTTCGCCTTCTCCAATGGGATCATATGTCAGCACTACTGCGCCGGCACGCGCATAGAGAATGCCTGTATAGAACGAATACCAGCTATATTTGTCGCCGCCGTGCCCGTTGACGACGATCATTCCGGGAAGTTTTTCTTTTTCTTTTTCAGGATGGTATACGACCGCAGGCACGCGCATTCCGAACTCTGTACCGTATGTCACCTTGTCTGCGATCACGCCTTTTGCGGGGGCAAAACTGCCATGCCGGTCAGGGGAGAGAGGTGGCAGAGGAGCAGGAACAAATAAAGTGCGCACGATGGTCTGCCGCCATTGCCGGAACTGGCTTGCAGAAGCTTTTCCATAAGCTACGAGCGCGGATATTGTGCCGAGAAAGAAGACCATCAGCACAACTACTTTCTGCCGCTTCATTGCCCGCCTTTTCCTGTCTGCTGTTCGCGCATCAGCGTTCTAAAAAACTGCTGGACTGTCGCAAAGGCCGGTTTGGGAACACGGTCTGCTGTAACAAGCCCTTTGCTGTTGCGATACCGCGCAATGTCCGGATGGTCGCCGTTGATCCGATGAGGATCAGGAAAATCGCTGTAGACCCAGATGACTCCGCCGGCCACATAGTCTCTCCGCATGGGCGCATAGATTTGCGCAAGATGCGAAGATAGCAACTTCACCTGGTAGCCGTAGCTATAGTCTTTGCTGCCGCTTTTTGCAGTTTCCCGGCTCCAGTGTGCCACAGCTTCAGAGCCGAACTCGCTTACGATAATCGGCTTGTCCGGATATCTGGCGTGCATTTTATCGAGCATTGGTCCAACGTCATCGAGTTTGCCATAATACCAGCCGTAATATTCGTTCACGGCAATGATGTCCACCGGTCCCATCGAAATATCACGCTCACGCTTGTCTGAAGCGAAAGTTGCAAGCCGGGTGGGATCGAGACTGTGAACATAATCAATCGCTTTGGCCACATAAGAAGCGGCCTCTGGCTTATCGGAAGGAATTTCATTCGCCACTGACCAGATGATGACACTGGGGTGGTTTCTATGCTGCTCTATCATTGCCTTCAATTGTGGAGCGGCGTAGTCATTCCATACTTCAGGCGAAGCGAGAGTGGCTGCGGATGTTTGCCACGCCGGAATTTCCGTCCAGACCAGGAGACCAAGCTCGTCGCAGTCATTGTAGACGTCCTGCGATTGCGAGTAATGCGCGAGGCGGACAAAGTTGGCCCCAAGCGCCTTGATGTTTTCCAGGTCCTTCCGGTTCTGTGCTGCGGGAACGGACTGGCCGACGCCTGGCGCGAATTCATGCCGATTGATGCCGCGCAGTGTAATGGGTTTGCCATTCAATAAAATTCTTGTGTCACGCACTGCAATCTGACGAAAGCCAATCCGGAATGAAATTACATCTGTTGGTTGACCCTGCGCAGTTGTCCGCAGCGTAATCCGGTAAAGCACGGGATGCTCTGGAGACCACGCCTGAATGGTTTTGGGAACGGCGTTTATTTCTACGGGCACATCATCTGCTGACGGTGGAACATCGCGCCGTTCCTGCCAGATTGTCTGTCCCCCAGGCTTACTGAGCGTTACGTTCACAGATGCCTTCGTGGGAGCGTCTTCATGCACGCGCGCGTGGACACCAAGGAGCCACTCACCATCAGACTGCAATGTTGTGGTAACAAAGCCTTCGCTGCGAACACGCGGACGTTCTTCGAGATAAACATGCCAGATGAGCCCGCCATCGTCCCACCATCCTCGCCATTTTGTATCGGGAATGGCATTGGGCAGGACAGAGTTGTCCACTTCGACGACAAGCAGATTGTCAGGACCCCGGTGGATGAATTTCGTGATGTTATATGAAACGTCAAGCCAGGGCAGATTCGATGAACCTATGTAGGTCCCGTTCAGCCATACTTTCTGGCGCAGAACAGTGCCCGAAAAGTGAAGAAAGACATCTTTCCGCAAGCTGTCCGGGCCTCGAAACTTGGTCTTGTACCAGACCTTGCCCTGATAAAAACGGTACGTGTCACCCGCATCCCGGGCAAACTCAACATTGAAAGATCCGGGAACATGCGCCTTTTGCCATGTTCCTTGATCGTTTGTAGTAAACCATTTTGCCGCTTCGCCTTCTGCTTTTGGGTCAAAGCGGAAGTCCCAGTTTCCTGATAAATCTGTGCGCGCCGGCCCTTGGGTTGCAGCAGGCAACTGCGCATGTGAAATGAGCGCGGGGCCGGTGAGCAAATAGAGAGCAAGAAAGAGTCTGCGCATTTTGTGCCTGTGTCAGTTACGAGTCCTCAAGAATGGCTGGATGATGCGATAAGGTGTTTCTCTGGTTTCATCAGGCAAGTTTTCTGCTTCACCTTCATGGTGTTTTACTTCCACCATATACATCAGTCCACGCGGATTGAGTGGAACGGTTGCAGTCCACGCATGATCAACCTGTCGCATGGGTACGCTCTGCCAGGAGAGTTCGCTGGGCAGGGGCTTCCACCAGAGAACGACCGCACTTGCGGATTGTTTACTGGATAAGAAGCAACGTACGGTCGCGGTATTGCCGCTGGTTGTGCTTTCCAGAGAAGCAGAATAAAGCCCAGCTTCTTTCATATCCGAAGCTTTGGGCGTAAGAGGAAGATGTGAAGAAGAGGTGTTGCGGTCCATCCAGAATTTCTCGGCTGTCGCATCCAGTTCCGCCAAGGGAGCGTTCTGGCTGCTCCATGTGAACTCCAGTTGGTGGCGCAAGGGATTGGAAAGCGGCCGGTACACAGCGTCCGTTGTTTCTCCTAGCTGCTTCCATGCCATGCGTGATTGAGCAAGACTGCGAAGGGCAATGTTGTAATCCTGTTTGCTATTGGCATGCAGGGCAAAATCAAGATGTGTCATGCCGGTGATGCGGGAGGCATAATAGTCACCCAGAAGAGATGCCGCCAACAGGTCGGTCCTCAGCAGTCTCCACTCACCGGCAGCGCGTCCTGTGGGGTGTGGCATAGCATGGATAAGAATGCGGGTCCTGGCGGCGGAATCCGCAAAGATACGGGCCACTGCAAACGGACCCATGCGTCCGTCTGCACGTCCGGCCAATTTTTCTGCGACGAATTCGTCAATGCCAGCAAATACGCGCCGGTCTTCAGGCTTGTTTTCTGCGAATTGCAGAAGGTCCTGGCGCGCGCGGCCCTTCTTTGTATCAAAGTTACCAGTCTCCGTTTCCGGAGAGAAGTCGCGCTGGTCCGGTCCCTGGCAACGATAAGCGTAA
>DASRBV010000085.1:0-2305 GCA_035653455.1 Pseudacidobacterium sp.
GACGTTGCGAGTCGGTGCTCACTGCTGCCAGCCGCCGCCGAGCGCCTGATAAAGTTCAACCAGTGCGAGCCGTTCATTGAGTTGCGCCTGAACGAGGTTCAATTCCGCCGCAAAGTAGTTCGTTTCACTCGTCAGGACCTGCAGGTAGCTGGCCCCGCCATTCCGATAGAGCACCATCGAGAGACGATCAGCCTCCTCCGCTGCCCGGGCGAGTTTTTGCTGCTGGCGGCGGTATTCGCGGTCCTTCTGGCAGGCGATGAGCGCATTCGAGACCTGCACAAAGGCCTGCTGGATTGTTTGCTGGTACGTCAGCACCATCTCTTGCCACTGGGCCCGGGCCAGTCGCACGCCGGCGCGGAGTGCTCCGGCTTCGAAAACCGGCTGAGTCAGGTTCACAGCGCCATTCCACATTTCTCCTGATGTGCTGATAAGCTTGTTAAGCGCGAAGCTCTCAAATCCGCCGGTTCCCGTGAGTGAAATGTCAGGGAAAAGGGCTGCTTTTACAACGCCGATCCGGGCGTTTGCCGCTACCAGATTCGCTTCCGCCATGCGAATGTCCGGGCGGCGCTCAAGCAATTCCGAAGGTAACCCCGCTGGGACTCTTGCGGGAGCCGGTTGTTCAGTAAGCGGTCGGCCTCGCGGAACAGGACCCGGGTCTTCGCCGAGCAGATTGCGGATCAGGTTCTCCTGCTGCTGGATTTGGCGTTCCAGGTCGGGGATCGCCTCGGCGGCTGCATCGACAAGCTCTTGAGCCTGGCTCACATCCAGTTGCGAAGCTGAACCGTTTTTCTCGAGCACAAGAATAAGCCGAAGTGATTCCTGGCGCGCGGAAAGCGTGCGTCTTGCTATTTCCAGTTCTTCATCCAGGGCGCGAAGCTGAAAGTAGGCTGTCGCGACACTCGAGACCAGCGACGAAACCACGGCGCGCTGTCCCCACTCGGTGGCCAGAAGGTCGGCACGCGCCGCCTGAGTTTCCCGCCGGTATTTACCCCAGAAATCCAGGTCCCAGATCACGGAAAGGTCCACGCGCCCCGCGTTGATCTTATAGGCTGGAAATATCTTTGTGATCTTCGCATTCCGCTGGCTGAAGATCCCCGCGCCGACGTTTGCGAACGGAAACTGATTAGCACGCGTGATGCCAAGCGCTGACTGGGACTCGATCACCCGCGTGGCGGCAATGCGCAGGTCGTAATTGCGGCTGAGCGCGGTGTGGATCAGTTGCACCAGGATTGGATCCTGATATACCTGCCACCATTTTTCATTTCCCAGCGATGCGGCTGTTGCCGCTGTCATTTGCGCACGATAGACCTGCGGCACACTGACAGGCGGTCGCTGGTACTTCGGCCCGACCATGCAGGCGGTCAGGAAGATGAGCGGTCCGAGGAGTAAGAGCTTTTTCATTTATTCAATGCCGTCCGATGCTTCCTCAGTTGCCAGTTGGCCTGCCGCCTCGCCCTTCCTGGCGCCCGACAGCCGCTCTACCACATAGAAGATCACAGGAATAAAGAAGACGCCGAAGGCGCTTGCCGCGAGCATTCCGCCGATCACGGTCGTTCCCATGATCTGGCGCGCCACCGAACCCGTTCCCGAGGCGAACCAAAGCGGCATGCAGCCCAGGATGAAAGCGAATGAAGTCATCAGGATCGGCCGCAGCCGCAATCGCGCTCCACCGAGCGCCGCTTCAGCCAGCGATTTACCCTGCTCATACTGCTTCTTTGCGAATTCGACAATCAGAATTGCATTTTTCGCCGCCAGCCCGATCAGCATGACCATACCAATCTGGGAAAAGACATCATTATCGATGTGCACCATGTAGACCGGGTAGAATTTCTGTACGAAGAGCCGCCGCAACAGCAGCATGCCGAAGGCGCCGCAAACCGCAACAGGCGTGCTCAGCAGCACGCTGAAGGGCAGCGTCCAGCTTTCGTACAGCGCTGCGAGGATCAGGAAAACAAAGAGCAGTGACAACGCGAAAATCGTGGTTGCGGACACACCCTTCTCCGCCTGCTTCTCCTGGAATGACATTCCCATATAGTCGAAGCCCATGCTGGCCGGCATCGTCTGGTGGAACACCTGCTCAAGCGCGTCCATCGCCTGCGCTGAGCTGTAGCCGGGAGCAGCGCCGCCGTTAATCTGTGCAGCATTAAAACCGTTGTAATGCATGACAAATTCCGGCCCCAGTTCCGGATGGAACTGAACTAGCGCCGAGAGCGGCACCATTTGCCCCTGGTAATTCCGCACGTAGAAGCGCTTGATGTCATCGGTCTTTCCGCGAAAGGCCGGCTGACCCTCGATATATACCTGC
>DASRBV010000086.1:0-7400 GCA_035653455.1 Pseudacidobacterium sp.
GCGCAAAGCAGCGGTGCCGATGCATCGAGTGGAAGGTTCTCCGGCAGGCGCAGAGCATAGTTCTCATCCACGACAATCCGCTCCGAATAGCCGCCATAGGTCGGCGTCTTGCCGTCCTGTTCGATGCCGTTGTAGGTCCAGGACGTGAGCACAGAGCAGTATTGTTCGAGTCCCGCCTTGCATTCATCGCATTTGCGGCAGGAGTCTACAAAGCAACCCACGCCAACTTTATCGCCTACCTTGTATTTCGTGACCTTTGGGCCGACGGCGCTCACAACTCCGGCAATTTCATGCCCGGGCACCATCGGAAATGTGGCCCCACCCCATTCATCGCGCGCCTGATGAATATCAGAGTGGCAGATGCCGCAATATCTGATATCAATCACAACGTCATGCTCACCCGGTTCCCGGCGCTCGAATGTAAATGGCGCAAGCGGGGCCTTCGCCGCAGATGCGGCATAACCTTTGGTTTTTGCCATGGAAGTTCCTTTCCAGGAAAGAGTTTACTGGTTTAGATGTATCAGCAAGGTAAGTGGATTCCGACCCAGTGTTGCCATTCATCACAAAGCCACTTTGGCGACTTTATAGCATTTTCACAGATAGTCTGGACCATGCCCCGAAACTACAGTCGCCGCGACCAACAGGGAGTCGGCGACACTGGACAGTGCAAATGGGAGTGTACACAATCTGTGAAAATGCCTTAGATAAGGCCGTCCGCCATCTCGCCGGCAATGAATATGCCAGACACGTCCATGTCATCGAGTAACCGGGAAGATAGAACTTATCCCTGCACCGACACGCCGGCGAACGACAGAATCACCGTTCCAGGAACCGGCTGACCGAAGAAACGCGCAGGCTCAAAAACAGAAAACAGCAATTGGTTTTCCACCTGCGTCCGCGTGTGCGGATCCATAGGCCCGGAAAGGATTCGGTAATCGTAGACACGCCCGCTTCCGTCAATAAACGCCTCGACGATGACAGGATTCTCCCGTTCTCCCAGTACCGCCGGAGTTGCCGCAGGGACCGAATACAGGAACCGTGGGGCTGAAGCATTCCCCAGCGGCTCATCATCACGTGCCGAAGCCTGTACCGGGGCCGCGACTGTCCCCACCAGAAATGCCACCGTCCCTACGAGCAAAACCGCGCTCGCGAACCCGGCAGAGGCCTGCAGCAGGAATGGCGCGATTGTGTTTTGCCAGCGCATCTGCCAGCGCACAAGACTCTGCTTTGGAGTATGGGCCTTCTCCCGGGAAATGGCCACACGCAGCTTCAGGGCAAGATCGGCAGGTGCTTTCGCCGGGCCTAGATTGGCCAGCATTCGCTGCGTATTGCGCCAGCTGTCAAATTCCACTGAGCACTTCCCGCAGGACTCCAGATGCCTGGCGACCTTCTGCATGGCCACTCCGGGAAGAGCGCCATCCAGATATTCCGAAAACTGCGAACGAATGCTGCCGCACGTGCTCATGATGCCTCCTTTGGGCAGGCAACAGCAGAAAGCCTGGCCGCGCCTCCGGCATGTTTGGCCGCGGCTTCGGCAAACGGGGCAAGACGCGCCTTCAACTGCGCTCGTCCGCGCAGAAGGCGTGATTTTACAGTGCCGATATTCATGTTCAGAATCTCGGCAATCTCTTCGTAGGCAAACCCTTCGATGTCTCTCAGAACAAGCACCGTCCGGAACGGCTCGGAAACTTCGCGCAGAGCGGCTTCCACATGGGTGCGGACCTCCTCATGCGCGGCCATCTCAAAGGGAGATTCGTGCTCATCTACCAGAGTGTCTTTGATGCAGAGCGCCTGCCCTTCCGTAGACTGTCCGGTTTCAGCTTCGATCGTCACTTCCTGGCGGCAATGGCGCGACCACCAGCGGCGGCGGTTGGATGCCTCGTGCAGGGCGATGCGATAGAGCCAGGTACGCAGGCTGGACTCGCCGTGAAATCCGGCAATGTTGCGGAAGACTTTGATGAACACGTCCTGCGTGACGTCTGCTGCGTCAGCGGGGTTCTGGATGGTGCGCGCAATGACACTGTAGATAGGCTGATGATAGGTAGAGATCAGCCATGCAAATGCCTCTTCAGAGCCGGCCTTCAACTCCGCGACAATTTCGGCCTCTTCGGGCCGGACTGCAATCACGCCCGCCAGATTTCCCACTGCTGTTCCTGCTTGCACCCAGTTTCTCCTTATACAGTAACAAACCGGAGAGGTGTCTGGCATCTCCGCCTTGCGGGCGGCCTGTCCTCTGTTCCTGTAACCGCCGGCGGCCGAGTGTCTCGCTCACTCTACAGACTTAGACACCGGAACAGCCAACAGAGGTTCCCGGAAAAGAGGAAAGAAATGATGGTCTCAGTCCTCTCGATAACTCCGGATACACATAAACGTGCTATTCTTACACATAAACCATGAGAACAAATATCGAGATTGACGACCAGTTGATCGAACAGGCCATGCGGCAGAGCGGTTTGCGGACCAAGAAGGCCACTGTCGAAGCTGCCCTGCGTTTACTTGTGAAGACCCGCGCACAGGCAGCAATTCGTCAGCTTCGCGGAAAAGTACAGTGGGAAGGTGATTTGAATCAGTCCCGCCTGGGCCGCGTGAAGGAATAAGTCCCTTGCCTGTAACCATCGTGGATTCCACTGTCTGGATTGATTATTTTCGGGGAGAGTCCAACCCGCATGTTGCCTGGTTGGACCGGGAACTAGGCCGACAGCCCCTGGGATTGACTGACCTTATCTTGTGTGAGGTCCTGCAAGGGATACGCGATGACGCCACGTTCAGGCGCGTCAGACATCATCTCTCCTTCTTTGAGATATTTGAAACCGGCGGCGAAAAGCTGGCTATAGTTGCTGCCTGGCATTACCGCTCACTTCGCACCCAGGGCATTACGGTACGGAAAACTATAGATTGCCTGATTGCCGCATTCTGCCTTGAATATGGTCACTCGCTGCTTCACCGTGACCGCGATTTTGACGCGTTTGAAAACCATATGGGATTACAGGTGGTCCACCCATAACTATGTCGGCAGTTCCAACTGCTCCGACCCCACAAATGGTTCAAAATGCGCTCTGCATCGCGCCTCGTATAATCCTGCGGCCCCCACCACAACCAGTTCCCGGCTTCCTCCCAGCCGTTGTGTGTGGATGGCAGGCGCGCCACACACCATGCACACAGCCGAGAGCTTCGTCACCTCATCCGCCACTGCCATCAGGTCAGGAATCGGTCTGAAAGGCTCGCCCGCGTAAGTTGTGTCCAGCCCGGCAATAATGACGCGCTTGCCCAGATGCACCAGCTCGAGAGCAAGCGAAACCAGACCGTCATCAAAAAATTGCGCCTCGTCTACTCCAAGCACCTCCATCTCATCCATTTGGGGAAAGAGGGCTTCACGCAGACGCTCCACGTTGGGAACAACACAGGCATCCTGCGTCTGCGCGCTATGCGAAGCAATGGCCGTCTTGTGGTAACGAAGGTCTATGTCCGGCTTGAAGCAGAGCACGCGCTGCCGGGCAATTTTCGCCCGCCGGATGCGCCGGATCAACTCCTCGGACTTGCCGGAAAACATCGGGCCGGTAATGACCTCAATGCGGCCTGGATGCATCTCCTGGGTCACTACCGCACCACCTTCGCCTGGACGGCCTCATGGATCGCAAGCAGGGCCTCCAGCACCTGCGGCAGGTATTTCAGGTCGAGCGCATTGGCCCCGTCCGACTTCGCCTCTGCCGGATTATCATGCACCTCCAGGAATACTCCGTCTACTCCGGCAGCCACCGCCGCGCGCGCCAGCACTGGAATAAACTCCGGCTGCCCTCCGGAAACACCATTGGCCGCTGAGGGCGTCTGCACCGAATGCGTGCCGTCAAACACCACTGGAGCAAACTGTCGCATGATGGGCAGCGAGCGCATGTCCACCACAAGATTGTTGTAGCCAAAGCTGGCCCCGCGTTCGGTCAGAAAGACGCGCGTATTTCCCGTTGTAGCAATCTTTTCAACCGCGTGTTTCATGTCCCACGGAGCTACAAACTGCCCCTTTTTCACGTTGACTGCCCGTCCTGTGCGCCCGGCGGAAAGCAGCAGGTCGGTCTGGCGGCACAGAAAAGCCGGGACCTGTAATACATCCGCCCCTTCTGCCGCAATCTCGCAGTGCGCCGGTTCATGAACGTCCGTCAGAACAGGAAGCCCGGTCGCTTCGGCCAGACGCCGCAGGATGGCCGTGCCTTCCACCAGGCCGGGCCCGCGAAAGCTGGTCACCGAGGTACGATTGGCCTTGTCATACGAAGCCTTAAAGATATACGGAACGCCTAAGTCCGATGTAATACGCTGAATGGCATCGGCCATCCTGCGTACGTGCGCTTCACTTTCGATGACGCACGGGCCGGCGATAAGAAACAGTCTTCCAGAGCCAACGTGCACAGTCCCGACTTCAAATTCATGACTCACGTATTTGATTGTAAAGGGGGACCGCGCGTTTACGGTGGGCTTGCCCGGGCATGGTCTTGCGGGAAGATGCTCTCCTCAGGAAGGAAAGAGGTAGAGTCCATCCACTTCAGGGCACTGTCGGATCAACACCCCTTATACAGAAAATCAGTTTCAGAAAGTAAAAAGGCCAGCTCGTGAGAGCGGGCCTTCTTACATGGATTCAGCTTGGATTACCTGGCCGTGCTCTGCACATTCTGGAGAGCATGGTTTCCGTGCGGAACCGCGGCTGCGCACGTCGGCTGTCCTGCGGCCTGGTACGGAGAGTTCTGGGTTGCCGTCAGCACTCCGGTATTCGGATTCAGCTCAAATCCGGTCACAGTGTTGTCAATAAAGTTCGCGGTGTAGACGAAGCGTCCCAACGCCGGCTCAACCAGTACGCACGAGGGCCCTGCTCCAGTCGCGTAGGAACTGGCTCCCGATACGGCCGAAGGCGTTCCATTCGAGCCGATCGCATAGGCGCTTACGTCGTTCGCATTGTAGTTGGCAACGTAGAGATATTGCCCGCGCGGGTCTACTGTGACATTGAACGGGAAGGTGTCTGTCTTGACCGGCCCATTCGGGTTCGGACTCAGCGCTCCCGAGGAAAGAATCGTGAACGGAATCAGTTGGTTCTGGCGGCTGTCCGTCACATACAGATACGTGCCGTTCTGGCTTGTCACCGCAATCAGCGAAGAAGGCGACGTGCCGGACTGGAACGGACTTCCGGACACACCTGACAGCGTACCGCTGGAATTTACGCTGAATGCCTCAACCTGACCAAGACCTGACGTCGTATTTTGGTCAGACACGTAGACAAATCCTGAATTTGCAAGGCTCGAAACACCCGTCGGGTTCACACCCAACTGCACATAGGTCGCTGTCTGCGTATTGCCTTTGGAATCCACAAATGTCTGCGTGACCGGAGTGCAGCCAGTCAGCGCCTGCGTGGAATTCAGCGGGTAAACAACCAGATCTCCGGGGCCGGGATTCGAGCTGCTGTATACAGGGCCTCCCGGTGTCGTCGGCGAGTAGAAGTCCACGACATAAAGGAGCGTGCCCGTGTTATTGATGGCAATCGCCACCGGCGCCGACCCTGGCGTATTGCAGGTCTGCTGCGGATAAAGCTTCGCGTCCGTGCCAATCGCGAATTGGACAATGTTGTTGTCGTCCTTATTCACAACGTAAAGATATTTGCCATTCGGCGATGTCACCATGGCCACGGGGTTCCTGCCGCCCGAAGGATACGGCGACTCCTGGATCTGCGTCAGAGCGCCGGACAGTGAATCGGCCCGGTATACACTGATCTGCCCAGGGTTGTTTTTAGAGGCTGCCACGTAAACGTAGTCAACCGTGTTGCTGGGGCTGCAGGAGGTAAGCACGAGACCTGTTCCCAGTGATGCTGCTGCGGCCAGAAGCACCCGGCCCGATTTCCTCAACTTCATGCGCTTCCTTCATCCTGGCCTCAAGTGGCGCAGGTTTTTTCTTTTCTGATAAGGAGGATTGCTCCCCCTGCATTGTAAAGTCGGGGGCCGCATTCGGCCATGCGTCTGCGGCCCGTACTGCCTCAAAAATACCCGTCAGCTTGTGCGTCCGCTGATCGCGCACCAGGTTGGGTTCCCCACTGTATTAAATGTTGAACCGCGGCGCAACAGCGTCAGACTGCCGGATTTCGGGTCGAGAATGCGCCCCGTAATCTGGCTGTCATTAAAGCTCGTGGTGTAAATGTACTGGTTCGACGTGTCCTCCAGAATGCAGCTCACGCCCGAGCCCGACCCATACGGCTCGCCAGCAATAGGAGAAAGCGCGCCGCTTGTATTGTCCACAATCACATAGCCTGTGATCTGGCTGATCGGGTTGACTGTGCCGCTCGTCGGGCCGGAATTCGCCACATACAGATACTTGCCCTGGCTGTCCACAATCAGCGCCGTCGGATTGGAGGCCGTCGAAGCATTCTGCGTTACGCCGCTCGATTGCAACTGGAGGATTCCGTTCGAGCCAACCGTGTACGACCGGATCTGGTTGGTCCCGCCATCCAGCACGTACACAGCCGATGCCCCGGTCAGCGTAGAGGCTTTGGCCGTGCTGATGGCAGTCATACTGTTGGTCCCCATCGCCAGCGGAGCATTCTGCGTAAGCGTCAACTGCCCATTGGAAGCATTCAACTGATAAGGAAAGACCGTCTGCACATCATTATTGGTGGAGCTTCCCGCATCTGCCGTCAGCACATACCCGCCTGAAAGCGTAAAGTCCACCGGGAAGCAGCCTACAGGAAAATACGTAAGCTGTACCGACCCGTTGGCGGTGCTCGCCTGCTGCTGCTGGTTCGTCACAATCGAAAGGCGACCTGTATTGCTGTCAATCGCGAAGACCGTAATGCCGCCCGTCGGATAATACTTTCCATCCGGCCCCTGGCATGGATACGTACTGCTGTAATTGTTCTGCGGAGCAAACGTGCTGGTGAAAGTCCCGCCCGAAGTCAGCACGGGAACATACCTGTCCAGTGCAAACAGATATTTACCGCTCGTGTCCGTCAGGATGCGGATCGTGTCCGAACCCTGGCTCGAATAGCTTGTCTGGAAGGCAAGGTTGCCGTAACCACCCACGTTGAAAACGGAGATGTTCGCGCCGGTGTAGCTGATATTTCCGCTCGAGTCGGTTTGCTGTGCTCCGTTGTTCAGCACATAAATGTAGCGCCCGCCGCTGAGCACAAGCACGCGAACAGGATTTGTGCCGCCAGAACCATATGGCGACCCGGGAGCAGCACTCAGCCCTCCGGTTTCATAGCTGACTCTGTATGAAGCAAGCTGGTTGTATTGCGATCCGACTGTGAAGAGGAATGCCGTCGTGTAATCGTTCCGGCACGAAACAGTCCCGCCAACCAGGACTGCGGTAACTACCGCGGCCAATGCCATCTGGCCAAATTTTCTAAACTTCATGCGCTTCCTTCATCCTGGCCA
>DASRBV010000087.1:0-4394 GCA_035653455.1 Pseudacidobacterium sp.
CAATCATTGGCGGCCATGGACGGGTAAATCCTTCCGCCGCCCACTTGCGTGTGGCGTCAATGCCCATCTTGCTGCCGTAGTTTGGCAAACGCGAGGCATGGTCGAGCGAATCTATGGGGCCAAGCGTGAACTGGATATCGCGTTCAGGGTCAATGTTATTGGCGACGCGTAGCGTGACTTCGCGCAGATCCTGCACGTCGCAGTCTTCATCTACGACAATGATGCACTTGGTGAACATCGCCTGGCCCATGGCCCAGATGCCGTTCATCACCTTGCGCGCCTGCCCTGCATAGCTCTTGCGGATGGAGACAACCATCAGGTTATGGAAGACGGCCTCGACCGGCAGGTTCACATCTACGATCTCCGGCAGCGTAAGGCGCATCAGCGGAAGAAAGATGCGTTCGACGGCCTTGCCCATCCATGCGTCCTCCATCGGAGGCTTACCCACAATGGTGGAAGCGTAGATGGGGTTTTTGCGGTGCGTGATGCAGGTGATGTGAAAGACAGGGTACTCGTCCTCCATGGTGTAGAAACCGGTGTGGTCGCCGAAAGGGCCTTCAGTGCGCAGCTCATCGAGCTTGACGTAACCTTCAAGGACGATCTCAGAATGTGCGGGAACTTCAAGGTCCACGGTCTCGCACTTCACCAGTTCTACCGGCTTCTGCCGCAGAAAGCCCGCAATCATGAATTCTTCCACTTCCGGCGGAGCGGGGACGATGGCAGAAAACGTCGTCGCAGGATCCGTCCCGATGGCAACTGCTACTTCCAGGCGGGCTTCTTTCTGGTTCGTCAGCGTGATGTTTGTCGTACCGCCTGCTGTTTCAGCCATTACGTGGACGTGGGCCGCAGCGGATTCTCCGGCGGCGACGCGCAACCGTTCGCGCAGGTGCTCGGCGGCGTTCTTCTGCCTCTGCCAGTGCATGCCTGTCGTCTGTCCGTCGTACACCTGCATCCGGTACATGCCCACATTGCGTTTTCCAGTCTTCGGGTCGCGCGTGATAACACAGGGCAGCGTGATAAAACGGCCCCCGTCGAGCGGCCAGCACTTCAGAACAGGGAAGTGGAGCACGTTGAAGTTCTCGTGCAGAATGACTTCCTTGCAGGGGGCATCTTTTGCGGAGATGGTCTTCGGGAAGAACCTGCCGATGTCGGCCAGCATGGGCAGCATCTTCAGCTTTTCCAGCAGACCTTCGGGCGATTTCACATCCAGCAGGGTGCGGATTCGTCCGGCAATCTCGTCGAGTGAATCCACTTCGAGCGCCAGCTTCATACGGTGCTCACTGCCGAACTGGTTCATCAGGACGGGGATGCCCGGGTGTCCCTTCACGTTTTCAAAGAGCAGCGCCGGGCCCCCGTTCGGCGATTTCGAGGCACGGTCAGTGATTTCAGCGATCTCGAGAACAGGATCCACTTCTTCGCGGACACGCTTCAACTCGCCTGATTTTTCAAGGGTTTTGATCCAGTCGCGCAGGTCGTTGTAGGCCACAATGCCTCCAGAATCAGGTGCAAAAGTTCATGTTACCTGAATCAAAGGCCGTGATTTTTTATGCTCTTTTTTGTTGACGAATAAATGCGACCGATTTAGTCTGCAATAAATAAGACTGATTCAGTCTTAATTATGACGGCATGGCAAAGCCTGCCGTAAATCCTTTATTTTGAGGCTTTCCTTTGTTTCTGTTTGCACGGACCTGTCTTTTGCGGCTGTCGTGGGGTGCTCTTTTCGTCAGCCTTCTTTTCTTGTGCCAGAATGCGCAGGCGCAGGAACCTCCTTACTTTGTGACCTACTCGCACGCTCTGGAAGAGCCCGACAACCTGGAGGTCGCCTTTAAGGGAACCCAGGGTGCGCCAAAGTACGGCAACTCGTTTGCCGGTGGGACTCTGGAGCTCGAATACGGCGCGCGGGCCTGGTGGACGACGGAGGTCTATCTCTCCGGCCAGACGACCGCGAACGACAGCACGGTCTTTACCGGGTTCCGCTGGGAAAACCGCTTCCGTCCGTTGCTGGAAGAGCACTGGATCAATCCTGTTTTCTATGTGGAGTACGAAGACCATAACACGGCAGACCGCAGTCTGCTGGAAGTGGTCGGGCATGACAGTGTCTCTGACCTGCGTATCGGCAATGCAGAGGCGCGCAAAGACGTTGAGCACGAGATGGAGATGAAACTCATCCTTTCCAGCAACGCGAAAGGATGGAATTTCTCGGAAAACTTCATCTCAGAAAAAAACGTGACCCAGAGCGAACCATGGGAATTTGGCTATGCGCTGGGCGCCAGCCGTCCGCTCTCGCTGAAGGCCACTGCCAGAAAGTGCGTATTCTGCATTGAGAACTTCGCTGCAGGGGCCGAGCTTTATGGCGGCCTCGGCGATAGTGACGGCTTCGGGTTGAAACAGACTTCGCATTACTTCGGGCCGAACATCCAGTGGAACCTGCCTAATGGGCCTGCCATTACCTTCTCCCCCAATATCGGCCTGAATGACAACAGCCTCGGGGTCTTGTACCGCGTGGGCGTGTCGTATGAAGTCCAGCAGTTGTTTGGACGGTTCCACCGCGGGCAGGGAGGTTTGCGATGAGCAGAAGACGGTTATCAGGCTTCAGGGCGCAGCTCCTTTGGATGGCTCTGGTCCTTTGCGCTGCTGCCGCATTCGCACAAGATGCGAAAGGATGGCCGCAGCGTGTTCCGGAGAAAGACCGTCAGCGCGTAGACCCTTACAGCGGTCATGCTGATGCGATTGCCGCCGGGGCAAAGCTCTATGCGCAGCACTGCTCCAAATGCCACGGAGAAAACCTTGAGGGCAGCGGAAACAAGCCCAGCCTGCACAGCGAAGCGGTGCAGCAGGCGACAGATGGAGAGTTGTTCTGGATGCTGAAGAACGGTGACCTGCGGCATGGAATGCCCTCCTGGAGCAGCCTGCCTGAGCCAGCGCGCTGGCAGATTATCGCCTTTATCAGAAGCGCGAAAACACCGATGAACGAGCCGTAAGCGCTCTGCGCATCGGCAGATGGAAATTTCAAAGGACAAGCCAGGAAAGACTATGCGCAGAAAATGGATGATGTGTCTCCTGTCAGCAGGCATTGTGAGTGCCGGATTTGTTATTGGATGTGGAAGCGGCCTTGCGCCCAATTTTCCCTCGGAAAATGATTCAACACCCGCAGCCGATTCCATCGGTGAGGCACTCTTTCTCGATACACGCTTTTCTGAATTCTTTGCCGCGCACATGACCGGCGTGAATGATCCTTTGCCCGCGGGTGACCCCGTCGTGCAGCAGGTGCAGACAACCAACGGAACACTCCCAGGCCCCTTCGCCGGACAATCCATCAACTGCCGCTCCTGCCACTTTGTCACGGAGTTTCAGGGTGTCGCGGGAGCAGGCAATCGCACATATGCCGATTTCACCACCCGCAGCCCGATTCCCCGGCCACTGAATGGCTTTGATCACACACAGCGCAATGCCATGCAGATGGTCGGTTCCTTGCAAACGCATAGCGGCTCCACATTCCTGCATTTTGATGGGGAATTTGCTTCTCCTGAAGACCTTGTCGAAGCCACCATCACCGGGCGCAACTTTGGATGGGCACCTGCACAGTTTCAGCAGGCAGTTGCTCATATCGCGCGTGTGGTTCGGGAAGACGATGGCTTAGGCCAGCTTGCCGCAGACAGGCTGAACGGACTTTCCTACGCAGTGATTTTCAAAGGCACAGACCCGCGCATTCCCAGTGACCTGCGCCTGCCGGAATCGCAGCGCCTTGATGTGCAGACGGCGACCGACCAGCAGATTCTGGATGAGATTGCGCTGTGTATTTCTACCTATATGAAGGACCTGCTCTTCAAGCAGGACGAGTTCGGCCGTTACATCGCCTCTCCTTACGATGTGTTTCTGCGCATCAACCATCTGCCTGTGCAGCCGCGCGCGGGGCAGAGCTCCGCTGCCTATGTCCAGGAACTTCTCAGCGCGCTCAATTCTCTGAGCAGTCCGCTGTGGGTGGATTCCAGCTACGGAGCGTTTCTTTACCACAACCAGAAATTTCAATTTGGGCCGCAGGAGCTTGCAGGACTGAAGATATTTCTCAGAAGCGCAGTCAATGCTGCGGATGGTTCCCAACATGCAGGCAACTGCGCCGCCTGCCACCTGCCGCCGGACTTTACCGACTTTCAGTTTCACAACACCGGTGTCACCCAGGAAGAATACGATTCTGTGCATGGCAGCGGCGCATTCATGAAGCTTTACATTCCGCCGCTTTCTGTCAGAAACCAGAACTACGACCAGTATCTGCCGGTGACCACGGAACACCCGAATGCGCAGGAGCCGTTCCGGAGGGCGGCATCGGCGGAACAGGCAGCTTACGCCGATCTGGGCCTGTGGAACATTTATCTGAATCCGGACCGGCCCAAACC
>DASRBV010000088.1:0-6752 GCA_035653455.1 Pseudacidobacterium sp.
AACAGCTCTATAACACCAATTCCCGGATGACAATCTTTCAGTGCCTGCATCTGGACAGGCACTTCTTTTTTCGTGACACCAAAGCAAGTGCAGTAGCACTATGTGTGGTGCGGGCCCCCGCTGCATAAGAAGTCACGATGAACACAACGAGCCAATCCATGCCATCCATCACGCCCGAGCGCATCTCGCGCTATTTCTGGGCATTTGCCTTTCCCCTCATCATGAAAGCTGCCACCGACAATGGCATCTTCGATGCATTGAAAGACGGACCGCTGACAGCAGAAGAAATCTCCATCCGCACCCAGACTTCCCCCCGCGGGACCTCCGCTATCGTTGAGGCGCTTACAGGAATGGAGCTTCTTGAGAAAATGGACCGCCGCTACCGGCTTGCCAACGATGCCGCAGCCTTCCTGGTAAGCGACAGACCAGGCTATCTGGGCGGAATGCTCCATCACCTGACAAAGCAGATATTGCCCGACTGGATGCAGTTGAGCGAAATCACAAAGACTGGCAGACCGGCTGTAGGCGTAAACCAGGAAGACTACGGCGCCGCCTTCTTTGAGAAGTTTGTCGAGGCGTTGTTTCACTTCAACTTTGGAGCAGCCTGCGCATTAGGCAAAGCCCTTGCGCCTAAATATTCCGGAAGGCCCGTTCGCGTGCTCGACATCGCCGCTGGCTCCGGCGTCTGGGGCATCGGAATTGCGCAGGCACTGCCACAGGCGCAGGTCACGGCCCTTGACTTCGCGCGTGTGCTCGAAACCACGAAGCGCTGCGTCGAACGCGTCCATTTGACGGACCAGTTCACCTTCGTCCCGGGAAACGCACTGGAGGCCGACCCGGGCAGCGGCTTTGATATCGCAGTCCTCGGACACATCCTGCACAGCGAAGGTGCGGAACGCAGCCGCCAGTTGCTGAAGCGCGTCTTTGACCAGCTTGCTCCCGGCGCGACTGTCGCCATTGCCGAATTCCTTGTCAACCAGGAGCGCACCGGACCGGTAAACAGCCTCATCTTCAACGTCAACATGCTGGTCCACACCGACGCAGGTGCAGCCTACTCCTTTGAAGACCTGAAACAGTGGCTCGAAGCCGCCGGTTTCATCCATGTCCGCACACTGGAGGCGCCGGCACCCTCTCCGCTGGTGCTGGCAGAAAAGCAGTAGACAATCTACAGCTCTTGGAAATCCGAGAGGGCCTGCGCCAGGCCTGCGCGATGCTCATGATCGCTCTGGCGCTCGCCTCCGGACGCATCGTGCGCAGCTATCTCTACGGCGTAAGCGCGCGGGACGGATGGACGCTCGCATCCGTAGCCGCCGTCCTGTTCCTCTGCGGACTACTCGCCGCATGGCCCCCTGCCCGCCGTGCAGCCCTGGTAGACCCGATGGAAGCGCTCCGGGCCGAGTGAACCGTACGAAAGTTTCATGCGTAAAAGCATCAGGCCGGATACTATGAAGGCCAGACCTGATGAAGATCAAAAAGGCTTCTCCGAACCTGCTGCGCTTTTTCCTGGGGCTGTTTATCCTGGCCAGTCTGGGGTACTGGATTAGCTTGTCTTTAAGCTTCTGGGCCGTAGCAGCGCATCCCCATGATCATGTGCGGGACCCGTTCCGCTATGACCGGGACAGCCGCATCATCAAAGAGGTGCAGCCGGAGGCCCGCTCCGCAGGAATACAGGAAGGCGCAGTTCTGGAGTCGCTCAATGGCGTTCCATACACCGCAGCGTCCTGGGCCGAAATCCTGAACTCCGCCCGCCCCGGCGACATGATGGACGTAGGCTTTCAGCGCAAAGATGGCAGCCAGGGAGAAGCCACCATCACGCTGGTCACCCTGGCAGGAGACCCGCATCTTCCTCCGCTCTCTGTATTCAAAGCCCAGACGGTGGTATTTTCCATCATCTCGCTGGCCTGTCTGCTCATGGGCTACTGGGTGGTGATGGCCAAGCCGCTGGAAGCCAATGCCTGGCTCCTGCTCGTGCTGCTCAGCGGCCCCAGCGTCATCGTTTTTAATGGAAGCGGCCTCGCCACCGGCGTTTTCGGGTTCGCGCTTCAGTTCTGGTATGTGCTGTTGCAAATCGCCATGCCCCCGGCCCTCCTGCTCTTTGGCATCTATTTCCCTGAGCCTTCGCGGATTGACGCCAGGTTTCCCTGGATCAAATGGATCGTGCTGGGACCACTGCTGGTTTGTGCCCTCATCGGCTTCTCGGCCTTCTATGGCGAGTTTTACGGCAGCGGCAATCCTGCATGGCTTGCGCAGGCCGCAACCTGGGCCGGACACGATCAGGATTTCCTGAACCTGCTGTGTGTGCTGCTGTACCTGGCCTTCACAGTAGACAAGCTCCGCACCGCCTCGACTGAGGATGCAAGGCGCAGACTGCGCGTGCTGACAGCAGGAATGAGCGTAAGCCTTGTGGCGGTGCTCGTCATCTTCATCATCCTGCCGCACTTCGGCATCACAGCCACAAATTCGCGGCTATTATGGCTCACCTACGTAGGCATTCTCTGCCTGCTGCTTGCGCCCTTTACTCTCGTCTATGTCGTCCTCGTCCAGCGCGCGATGGATGTGCGCATCCTCATTCGCATGGGCGCGCGTTACGCGCTGGCCAAGGCGACGCTGTGGTTCGTGCAGATTGCCCTGATTACCGTCCTGGCGGTGGAGCTGCTGCTGCCCGTCTTTGGGAAAAAGCAGCAAAGCCCGATGGGCGTCATCGGCGTGCTGGTCTTTCTTGCGATTGTGCTGGTCCTGCGCTCCGGCCTGCAAAAGCGCGCGCAGCAATGGATTGACCGCAGGTTTTTCCGCGAAGCCTATGATGCCGAGCGTGTGCTGAATGATCTGGCCGAGGAAGTCCGGCGCTTTACTGAGACCGGGCCGCTGCTTGAAACCGTCGCCAGACGCATCGCAGAGACCCTCCACGTCAGCCAGATCGCCATGCTTCTGCGGCGCGGCGAGCAGTTTGTGCTGCAAAAGTCCATCGGCCTTTCCACACAGAACGGACTGGTGCTTCCCGTACAGTCCTCGTCTGTCCGCTATCTCACAAACTCCAACCAGCCGGCGCGGCTTTACCGTGATGACCCGGACGCATGGTATCTGATGGCGGGCACGGCCGAGCGTTACACACTCGACCAGATCAACGCCGAGCTTCTACTGCCTCTGCCGGGACGCAACCGCATGATGGGCGTCATGGCGCTTGGGCCGAAGCGATCTGAGGCAGCGTACTCCTCAGCGGACATGAAGATGCTCCAGGCGCTGGCTTCGCAGACAGGGCTGGCGCTGGAGGTCAGCGAGCTGGCGCGGTCGCTCGCGGCAGAGGCAGCGCAGCGCGAACGCGCGAACCGCGAAATGGAGATCGCCCGCGAAGTGCAGGAGCGGCTCTTTCCGCAGGAGATGCCGCAGCTCCCAGGGGCCAGCGTCGCTGGCTTCTGCCGCCCCGCGCAGGGCGTTGGCGGAGATTACTACGACGTGATTGACATGGGAGATGGCCGCATCGGCCTCGCCATTGGCGACGTCTCCGGCAAAGGCATTTCAGCCGCGCTGCTCATGGCCAGCCTGCGCGCATCGTTGCGCGGAGTCACCCTCGACGGCCCGCGCGATTACGCAAGACTGATGCACAAAGTCAACCGTCTTGTGTACGAGGCTTCGGCATCGAACCGCTATGCCACATTTTTCTTTGGCTCCTATGATCCGGCAACGCACATGCTGGAATGCGTCAATGCGGGGCACAATCCGCCCATAGTGTTGCGCGGCAAAGAAGTCATCCGCTTAAATCCGGACGGGCCTGTCGTAGGGCTTCTCCCCTCTGCACCCTATACAGAGCAGAAAATCCAACTCAGGGCAGGAGACGCGCTGGTCCTTTACACCGACGGCATCAGCGAAGCCATGAACAAGACCGATGAAGAATGGGGCGAGGAGCGGATGATCGCCGCCGCACAGACTGCCCGCGACAAAACCGCCTGCGCGCTGCTGGAAACCATCTTCGCCGCCGCCGACGGCTTCACCGCCGGAGCACCGCAACACGATGACATGACCCTGCTCGTTCTGAAGATGGACGAATAAGAGTGGAATTACCACAAACTCTCGTCATCCCCGCTGAACCGCAAGGAGACTCAGAAGAGTCCCTGGCAATATAAGGACTTAGCCAATACAGCTGAGATTTTTCTCGTCCCCCGGAATGACGGGCCATCCTTTTTGTGCATCGCAGTAAAACGAAAAATGCCGTAAGCTCCCGGGGCGTATCCAACCAGTGCCCGCCTGCGCCACTTTCCAGTAATTCTGTGCATTTTCACCGCGAAAAACCAGCTATACTGCGCGAAGAACACTTTTTGTATTTCCCCCAGGTTAAAGAGGTACCCTGATGTCCACTGTTGCACTGAAAGAAGCCGAACTCCCGCTTGCCGCCGATGATTTCAATGCCCTCGAGCAGCGCATTCTGCGTACCGTTGAGCTGCTCAAAAAAGAGCGCGAGGCCCGCGCCGCCGCCGAACAGAACGCCGCAACGCTGCAACAGCTTCTTGATGAGCAATCTCTGGAACTGAGCAAGACCCAGGACCACGTCAAAGCGCTTGAACAGGAGCGCGAAGCTGCGCGTCAGCGTGTCGAGCGCATGCTGAAGCAACTGGATGAAATTTCTGCCTGAGAAATATCGAACAGGAGCAATCAGTAGCGAATGGCTAATTCTCAGCAAGAAACCAAGGATGCAGCGCAGTTTGTCACAGTTGATATTTACGACCAGGCGTATCGCCTGCGCGGACCAGACCCGGCCTACATCCAAAAGCTCGCCGAAATCGTAGACACCAAAATGCGCGCGGTCGCCGCGCAGGGCAAGACAGTAGACTCCCTGCGCGTCGCCGTGCTCGCCGCCCTGAATATCGCCGACGAGATGTCCGCTCTCGAAGAGCGCTATAAGCAGCTCACCGGCAGCGCGAAAGAAACGATTCGCAACCGTGCCAGCAGGCTCACCGGCCTGCTCGACTCGGTCTTAAGCGAAGAACGCAAAATCAGTTGAAGATTCCGGGCTGACTTGCAATCCTTCTCCGCACCCGCTAGCATCCATGTAGAAACCGGCCTGCAAAGCAGGTGGTTGTGATTCATGCCGGTTGAACCTACATTCATTGAACAGGGAGCTCGACTCGACAATTCGGTTCGGTGCGCAATGTCCGCCAGTCCGGAATGCCTAAAGAGCCGCGGGGAGTTCCCACCGTCTTAGGACGGGTTCACCGGCGCATCGCTCCACGGCCCCGCGGGTCGGTTTTGTTTTTCCTGCGATTTTGTACCCACGCCTCTTCCAGTTCGGCCACATCGCCATACCTGCTTACGGCGTATTTGCGGCGCTGGCCATTCTCGCCGCGCTGGCGGTCAGCACACAGACAGCACGCCGCCTCTCACTCAATCCTGAAACGGTCTGGAACCTCGGCCTGACCGGCATTTTCACCGCGCTCATCGGCGCGCGTCTGCTTCTGGCCCTGTTCCACCCGCGAGATTTTCTCGCCCATCCGTTCTGGATGATGGGTCTGGTCAGCGTCCGCAGCAACACTGCCTTTTACGGAAGCCTGGTGCTCGCTATTTGTATCTGTTGCGGATACATATTCGCCAGTCGCCTGCCGCTGCGGCGCACGCTGGACTGCATCGCCCCTGCCGCCGCTCTGGGACTCGGCATTCGCGCCCTCGGAGCATTCGCCGCCGGGTCCGACTACGGCTCGCCGACGTCCGCTCCCTGGGGAGTCACCTACACACACCGCCTCGCTTCGCTCTGGTCAGGCACACCGCTGGGGACCCGCCTTCATCCCGTGCAGCTCTATGAGGCGGCCGTGCTCTTCGCGCTCTTCGCCCTGCTGATGTTTCTGTTGCCGCGCTACCAACATGCCGGTGACCTCGCCGCCCTGTTCCTCTTCGTCTACGGAGCAGCGCTGTATTTTCTGGATTTCTGCCGTGGCGCCCACAGCTTTGTGTTTGCGGAATTTCTTTCCATCGCGCAGATTTGCGGTATTTTATCTGTTCTTGTGGGCTTAGTTCTTTTTTGGCAAACGTCGGGAAGGCAGCAAAATCGCGGTCCGGCAACAGGAAAGATTTCCTGAAACTTACGCCTGATATCCCAACCCGGCCAGCACGCCGCGCATATACGCAAAGCTCTTCGTCACTCCCGGCATCGGGTCATCGCCGTGGATCTCATACTCCAGGTCCACATGGCCCTTGTACCGGATGGCGATCAGCGCCTCAAAAATAGCGCGGACGGGCATCTTGCCATCTCCTACGGCCACCTGGCTGGCCTTATCGCGCAAGTCGGCCAGGTCTTTCATATGAATGTCAAATACGCGCGGGCCAACTTTGCGGATGGCCTCCACAGGATCAGTACCTGTGCGGGCGCAGTGTCCCACGTCAATGCAGCATCCCATGCGCGGGTCCATGTTCCGAATGTCCTTCAAAATGTCCAGCGGCGACGGCCATATCTTGTCTTCCGGCCCGTGGTTATGGATAGCGAAGCGGATGTCATACTCCTTCACAAATTTCTCAATCCGTGGCAGCGCCCTGGGCAATGGGTCGCCGGCAACAATCACCTTCACTCCGGCACGTTTCGCGTACTCAAATTTCGTGCGGATGTCATCGTCCTCGTCCTTGGGAAAATACACAGCGCCCACAGCGGTGAGCTTGATGCCATTCGCAGCGTAGTCGCGCAGGGCCGCATCGGTCGCCTCCGGCGGAGACATAGGCAGATGGTCCTTCACGTCCTTTGCGTTCAGGTCCGTTAGCCTGAGCTCTTTCAT
>DASRBV010000089.1:0-3552 GCA_035653455.1 Pseudacidobacterium sp.
CCAAAAGGATTCGTAAGCTCGCGTTCTTCTGAGAAGCGCTTATCATTCCCCAGCCACGTCGTTTCATAGCCCCAGTTGACGTCCTGGTCCGGCTCCCACGTATCTTCGCGTCCTCCTGCAAAACCAAAGGTTTTAAAGCCCATGGATTCCAGCGCTACGTTCCCGGCGAGGATCATCAGGTCGGCCCACGAAATTTTTTTTCCGTACTTCTGCTTGATGGGCCACAACAAACGGCGTGCTTTGTCCAGGCTCACATTGTCCGGCCAACTATTCAGAGGAGCAAATCGCTGCTGGCCTCTGCCTCCACCGCCGCGGCCGTCATAGATGCGATACGTACCAGCGCTGTGCCACGCCATGCGAATGAACAAGGGACCGTAATGGCCGAAATCGGCCGGCCACCAATCCTGCGAGTCTGTCATGAGCGCAAGAAGGTCCTTCTTCAAGGCCGGGTAATCGAGGCTTTTGAACTCTTTGGCGTAGTTAAAGTCCTCGCCCATGGGATCGGACAACGGTGAGTGCTGATGAAGGATGCTCAGGTTCAACTGGTTCGGCCACCAGTCACGGTTCGATGTGCCTGCGATCTTTCCTTCATGAAACGGGCACTTCGCTTCAGTTGACATGCGTTCTCTCCTTTAGGTTCTGGCCAGGTTTCAGCACATGAATGAGTGCGTACGTTTACTGCTGCGTCTGACTGACAGATGACTGTATCACCCCGTTAAAAGATAGTTCCAATACATATTTCCCATAGGATGTATAGGCAGCATCTATAGACATCCTGATGGAATGTCCGAAGGAACGCCATGCAGCCTTTACAATGCTTCCAGCACCATGGAATGGCACAACATTACCGGCGCGAACAGTCCGGAACTCGACCAACTGGCCCAGCAATACCACCTGCATCCTCTGCATATTGAGGACTGCCGTCAACGGCTGGAAAGCCCAAAAATCGAAGAAGGCGAAAGCTATCTCTTTACCGTCATTAAGTGCGTTGAGCTTAAACCTGCTGGCGGCATAGACGCGCACGACATCTGCCTGTTTCTTGGCCGCGATTTTCTCATCTCCGTCATCGAAGCTGACGACACAGACACGCAGCAGCGCATCGAACGCCTGCGCGCTTCGAACAATCATCCACGGGCCGACCAGCTTTATTACCGCATTATGGATTCCACCGCCGACGCCTATTTTCCCGTCCTCGACAAATTTACTGAGATGATTGACGCGCTTGAAGACGAGGCGATGGAGGCGGCCACACCGAAAACGCTCTCCCGCATTTTTGAAATCAAGCGTATTCTGATTGACCTTCGCCGCATCTTCGTCCACATGCGCGACGTTTGCGCGCATTTGCAGCGAGTGGATTCACCTTACATCAAACGCGACATGTGGCCGTTTTTGCGCGATATTTACGACCACATCGCCCGCAATCTCGATCAGGTGGAGGTGATGCGTGATCTGTTGAGCGGCTGTCTCGATGTTTATCTTTCGAGCGTTGCCAACCGCACCAATCAGGTCATGAAAGTGCTTACGGTCCTGAGCACAATTGCCTTGCCCGCCCTTGTCATCTCTGGTATTTACGGAATGAACGTGAAAGGGCTGCCTGCTTCCGAGGCGCAGCACGGGCTGTGGTTCGTTTTGGGAGCGATGGCGGCATGCACCGTTGGCCTGCTCTGGATTTTGCGCAGGTTCGGCTGGCTTTGACATTCCCCTCATCATTTCTTACGATTGTCTCTACGCATTAAAACGTTTTATCGGAGAAGACGCTGTGGGCGGACGTTTTTTCTTTTCAGGTATTTCCTGCGCTTTTTTACTTTGCCTCTCTTCATCCGGTGCAGCACAAACCAGCACGTATCCGTTTCAGAATCCGCAATTACCGGTAGAACAGCGCATCTCCGACCTGCTGTCACGCATGACCCTTGACGAAAAAATCAGCGCTCTCAGCACGGACCCCAGCGTGCCATGCCTGGGAGTTGTGGGAACAGAACACGTCGAGGGGTTGCATGGACTTGCGCTGGGAGGACCTGGCGGTTGGGAAGGCCGCTTCAAGCCGGTGATTCCGACAACGCAGTTTCCCCAGGCGCGCGGACTGGGTCAGACCTGGGACCCGGAGCTGATTGAAAAAGCCGCTGCCATCGAGGCCTACGAAACGCGCTACGCCGATGGCAAATATCATCGCGGAGGTCTTGTCGTTCGCGCTCCAAATGCTGACCTCAGCCGTGATCCACGCTGGGGGCGCAGCGAGGAATCCTATGGCGAAGATCCGTTTCTAGTGGGGACGATAGCAGTTGCTTTCATCAAGGGACTTCAGGGCAACGATCCTCATTACTGGATGACGGCTTCGCTGATGAAGCACTTCCTCGCCAACAGCAATGAAGACGGACGCGACGGATCCTCTTCCGACTTCGACGAGCGCCTGTTTCACGAATACTATTCAGTCCCCTTTCGCATGGGCGTTGAGCAGGGCGGCTCCAATGCATTCATGACCGCCTACAATGCGTGGAACCATGTTCCGATGGCGGCGCAGCCTGTGCTTCACGATGTCGTGATGAAAGACTGGGGATTTAACGGCATCATCTGCACCGACGCGGGCGCGCTGACCAACATGGTCACGCACCACCATTATTCGAAAACGATGCCGGAGGCCGCAGCAGCGGCCATTCATGCTGGCATCAACCAGTTTCTGGACAACTACAAGCAGGCTGTCCGCGACGCCCTCAATCAGAAGCTCATCACCGAACATGACATAGATGAAAACCTGCGTGGCGTTTATCGCGTCATGATCAGGCTGGGCATGATGGACCGGCACTCGATGGTCCCCTACTCCATGATCGGCATCAGCAATCTCGAAAAAGGCGACCCGTGGAACTGGCCCGAGCACAAAGCGCTGGCGCGCCGAGTCACAGATGAGTCCATCGTACTGTTGAAGAATGAGCACGACACGCTACCGCTCGATGCGTCAAAACTGAAGTCCATCGCAGTCATCGGACCTTACGCAAACATTGTGGCGCTTGATTGGTACAGCGGCACGCCTCCTTACACCATCAGTCCGCTCGAAGGCATTACAAAGCGCGCAGGCAACAGCGTAAAGGTGCAATTCGCCACCGGAAACGACCTGAACGGAGCGGCAGATCTGGCGCGGAAATCCGATGTTGCGATTGTCGTTATCGGCAATCACCCCACCTGCAATGCAGGATGGGCGAAGTGCCCTTTGCCCAGCGATGGCAAAGAGGCCATTGACCGCAAAAACCTTACCCTCGAACAGGAAGCGATTGCAAAAGCTGTGTTCGCGGCAAATCCTCATACGATCGTCGTACTGAACGCCAGCTTTCCATACACGACCACATGGACGCAGGAGCACATTCCAGCCATTCTGGAAATGACGCATAACAGCGAGGAAGAAGGCACCGGGCTGGCCGACGTTCTCTTTGGTGACTACAACCCTGCAGGACGCCTGACACAGACCTGGGTCGCCTCCATGGACCAGCTTCCGCCCATGATGGACTACGACATCCGCCACGGACGTACTTACATGTATCTGAAGACCAGGCCGCTCTATGC
>DASRBV010000090.1:0-3638 GCA_035653455.1 Pseudacidobacterium sp.
TCATAGGCTGCATGCGGATAGAGAAAATCGCGCGCGTTTGCTAATCCGTTGGCGCCGATCGGCCCAAGTTCAGGCAAGCGGAACTGCTGTCCGTAGTTTTCGCAGATGTATCCGCGGGCTGCTTTTTCTTCCAGCACAACGCGAAACTTCAGTCCGCGCGGCAAAACGCAGATTTCACCAGGAGCAACGCCAACAATTCCAAGCTCTGTATGGAAGCGCAGCGCGCCGTCCTGCGGGACAACGAGCATTTCGCCATCCGCGTTGTAGAAGAAGCGGTCTTCCATAGATTTGTTTGCAGCATAAACATGAATGCCGACTCCAGTTTGCATGGCCGGATCGCCATTACCACCCATGGTGATGATTCCGTCCACAAAGTCGGCTGGTTCTTTCGGAACAGACACCGGGTCCCATCGCAGCTGGTTGGGCGGTGTAGGGACCTCAGTAAATGGCCCGCTGCGAATCAGCTTCATCGGTGCTTCTACATACGGCTTGTGCGTGACCGAAGGGCGAATGCGGTAGGTCCAGGTGCGGCGGTTGATGTGGCGCGGAGAGGTAAAGGACGTTCCGCTGAACTGCTCCGTGTAGAGTCCGAGCGGATGCTTTTGCGGGGCATTTTGCCCCTGTGGCAGCGCGCCGGCAACGGCTTCGGTAGCAAATTCGTTTCCAAATCCAGAGTTGTATTTCAATTCGGAAGCGGGCATAGGTCTCTCCATTGAAAACTCTATAAGCTATCTGCTGGCATGGTGATTTGGCAAATGCTTGCGCAAATGCCGCGGACATTGTTTACTCATCTTTGCCGAAACTATGTCATACATTCTCGCTCTGGACCAGGGAACAACCAGCTCACGCGCCATTCTCTTCTCGCAGAATGGCGGCATAGTCGCCCAGGCGCAACAGGAATTCCGTCAGATTTATCCGGACGGCGGATGGGTGGAGCACGATCCGTTTGACATTCTGACGACACAACTCAGCTCAGCGATTGAGGCGCTGACACGGGCCGGAGCGCGTCCGCGGGATGTGGCTGCGCTCGGCATCACCAACCAACGCGAGACCGTCATTGTGTGGGACCGCGAGACGGGCAGACCCATCTATAACGCCATTGTCTGGCAGGACCGCCGCACCGCTTCTGCTTGCAGACAATTTGTGGATGAAGGCGCGGAAAAGATGGTTGTCAGCAGGACGGGCCTGCTGATTGATCCCTATTTTTCCGCAACAAAAATTGCATGGCTGCTGGAGAATGTTCTTGGCGCCCGCGAAAGAGCTGAAGCAGGCAAACTGGCTTTCGGAACGGTAGACAGTTGGCTCATCTGGAACCTGACCAGCGGCAAAAAGCACGTGACTGACTATACCAACGCGTCGCGCACGATGCTCTTCAATATCGCTGAAGGTACCTGGGACGACGAGATGCTGAAGCTGTTCAATATTCCGCGCCAGATGATGCCGGAAGTGGTCTGGTCAAGCGAAAAGATTGGAGAAGTGACAACCACGCTCGGCCTTGGTTCGATTCCTATTGCAGGGATTGCGGGCGACCAGCAGGCGGCGCTCTTTGGACAGCTATGCCTGAATCCGGGCGATGCGAAAAACACCTACGGCACGGGATGCTTTCTGCTGCAAAACATCGGGCAAAAATTCGTTGCATCGAAAAACCGCCTCATCACTACGCTGGTTTGCAGCCTTGACCGCAGACTCGAATATGCCTTTGAAGGCAGTATTTTTATTGGCGGAGCGGTTGTGCAATGGCTGCGTGACAACCTGAAGCTCATCCAGAAATCGTCCGACGTAGAAGCACTGGCCAACACTGTTTCCGATTCAGATGGCGTAGTGCTGGTGCCTGCGTTCGTCGGTCTCGGCGCTCCGCATTGGGACGCGCACGCCAGCGGACTTCTGATTGGGCTGCGTCGCAGCACGCAACCAGGGCACATTGCCCGCGCTGCGCTGGAAAGCATTGCCTTTCAAGTGGCCGATGTGATGGACGCAATGAATTCCGAATCAGGCAATGCGTTTTCTGAGCTTCGCGTAGATGGCGGAGCTGCCGTGAATGACATGCTGATGCAGTTTCAGGCCGACCTTCTTGGCATTCCGGTTGTGCGCCCGTCAGTGACAGAAACAACGGCGCTTGGCGCGGCCTATCTGGCTGGACTGGCAGTTGGTTTCTGGGACAGCCCAAAGCAAATCTGGTCGGAGCGAAAGAACGATGCGAGCTTTAGGCCAAAGTGTGGCCGCAAAGAAATTATGGCCATGCGAGAACGCTGGCGCAATGCCGTGGAACGCAGCAAACGCTGGACGGAGGACGCGAGCGCGTGATTCGTGAACAGATGATTGCGCAGATCACGCGTCGCACAACTCCGTGGGACATTGTCGTGATTGGCGGCGGCGCTACAGGCATGGGTATCGCTGTGGACGCCGCAACGCGTGGCTTTGATGCGCTGCTTCTCGAAGCGAAAGACTTCGGCAAGGGCACATCGAGCCGCAGCACCAAGCTTGTCCACGGCGGAGTGCGTTATCTGGAACAGGGCAACGTCTCACTGGTGATGGAGGCACTGAAGGAACGCGGCATTCTGAGGCAGAATGCGCCGCATCTGGTGAACGATCTCGCATTTATTGTTCCAAATTACTCATGGTGGGAAGCGCCTTTTTATGGAATCGGGCTGAAACTCTATGACATGCTGGCTGGCAAGTATGGATTCGGCAAGTCGCGCCTGCTCTCCTGTGAAGAAGTGCTGGAACGCCTGCCGACCCTGCAGAAAGAAGGGCTGCGTGGAGGCGTCATCTACTACGATGGCCAGTTTGATGATTCGCGCCTGCTGATTCATCTGGCGGCCACGGCTGCAGACCACGGGGCCGTGCTCGTCAACTACATGCCTGTCACCGGACTCACAAAGGATGACGAGGGTTACATCAACGGCGTCATCGCGCGGGATGAGGAGGGCGGCCAGCAATACACTATCGCATCGCGCGTAGTCATCAACGCCACAGGAATGTTTACAGACCAGGTCCGGCACATGGCCGATCCCGAAGTCCCCTCTATGGTCGAGCCAAGTCAGGGCATTCACCTGGTCTTCGAGCGGTCATTCCTTTCCGGGGACACAGCTATCATGGTCCCCCGCACGAGTGATGGACGCGTGATGTTCGCTATTCCCTGGCACCAGCACACGTTGGTCGGCACAACGGACACGCCGATTGAACAGCCCTCTTATGAACCACGCCCGTTTGAGGAGGAAATCCGGTTCATTCTGGAAACGGCAGGACAATACCTAAGCCGTCCGCCCAAACGCAGTGATGTATTGAGTGTGTATGTAGGGATTCGTCCACTGGTGAAGGCAACAGGAGCAGCGGGCAAGACTTCTGCACTCTCGCGGGACCACACTATTCACGTAGATAATTCAGGACTGCTGACGATTACCGGCGGCAAATGGACAACATACCGCCACATGGCAGAAGACTGCGTGGACCATGCGATTACACTCGGGCGTCTGCGCGAAGAGCCTTGCGTTACGAGAACGCTGAAAATCCACGGATACCGGAAGCATGTGGATGATCTGGGTGATCTGTGGGTCTATGGATCTGATGCTGATGCTGTGCTGCAGATTGCAGCGCGCGATCCGCAGCTTGGGCAACCGCTTCATCCAGCGCTGCCC
>DASRBV010000091.1:0-3469 GCA_035653455.1 Pseudacidobacterium sp.
CCCACGGGAGGAGCACAGGTCAGCTTCGATCTGGTGGGTGCGTCAGCCGTGCTCGTGGAAGATGGCGATGCAAACGGAGACGAGAATTGATTCACATCTACTTTGATTTCTCAAAATCCAGAGCAGCCGAATTGATGCAGTAGCGCAGACCTGTAGGCTGCGGGCCATCGGGAAAGACGTGGCCCAGGTGCGCGCCACAACGGGCGCAGGTGACCTCGACGCGGCGCATTCCGTGGCCCAGGTCTTCATGGGTCTCCACGGCCTCTGTGTTGGCTGGCAGCCAGAAACTCGGCCATCCGCTGCCCGACTCAAATTTCTTGTCAGAGGTGAACAGTTCCGCACCGCAGGCCACGCAGCGGTAGATGCCGTCTTCGTGGTTGTAATACAGCCTTCCGGTAAAGGGCGGCTCGGTGCCTTTTTCGCGCGTGATGTGGAACTGCTCCGGAGTCAGCAGCTTGCGCCACTCCTCCTCAGTGCGGTGGATTTTTTCAACTGCCATATGCCCCCTCCTTTCTGTTTCGATGGTCAGAGTCTGGCGATGGCTTCAATCTCCACCAGAGCATCTTTCGGGAGCCGCGCCACTTCCACGGTAGAGCGTGCCGGGGCCACAACGCCATCGGGAGCAAAATATGTACCGTAGATGCCATTCATGGCGGTGAAATCGTTCATATTCTTTAGAAAAACCGTCGTTTTTACCACGTTTTTGAGTCCTGTTCCCGCCGCTTCCAGCACCGCCTTCAGGTTTTCAATGGCGCGCGTGGTCTGCGCTTCGATTCCGCCTTCCACGACGGTCCCGCTCAATGGATCAAGACCCACTTGCCCGGAAGTGTAAAGAAAATCGCCTATGCGCACGGCTTGCGAGTATGGCCCGATGGCCGCCGGAGCACGGGGAGTAGAAACAGCCTGTTTTTCGCTCATGCAGACTATTGTGTCATTTTCCCGTGAAGGACTTCCAGAAACGACAAGACTCTGCGCTCTGCATGACGCAGCCGGTCTCATGGAATTTCTATAGAATACTTGCAAAACAAAAGTAAATTTTGATAGGGTGGGTTGCGTGCCTGCAAAGGCAAAAACAAAGCACAGGTCTGGATGTCCGGTAAGCATTGCACTCGAGGTCTTCGGCGACAAGTGGTCGCTGCTTATCGTGCGCGATTTGATGGTGAAGGGTTTCCGGCGCTATAAGGAGTTCCTTGAGTCGGGCGAGGGGATTGCGACCAATATTCTGGCCGATCGGCTGAAGAAGCTGGAGATTGCGGGTATTGTCCAGACAGAAGTGGACGAAAACGACGGGCGCAGACTGAATTACCGTCTCACAGAAAAAGGGATTGATCTTGCGCCTGTGCTGCTGGAACTACTGGTCTGGAGTGCGCGGCATGAGGAGACGGGCGTCCCGTGCGCTGTAATTGTGGAGATGGCAAAGGACCGCGCAGGTCTTTTGCGAGAAGTGCGGCGGCGTTGGAAAGAGCGCGACCCAACGCCGCTGTTTCCGTGGTTCGAGGAGGGAAAATGAGCGGAGTCAAAGTGCTGGTTGGGACAAGAAAGGGCGCATTCATCCTTACCGCCGACGGCAAGCGCGACAAGTGGGAAGTGAGCGGGCCGCATTTTGCCGGATGGGAAATCTACCATATGAAAGGCTCGCCGGTAGACCCTGACCGCATCTACGCATCGCAGACCAGTGGCTGGTTCGGCCAGGTCATCCAGCGTTCGAGCGATGGCGGCAAGAGCTGGGAGACGCCGGGAGGCGGTGTCGCTAAATCGCCGGAAGGCTTCCCTATGGGCGAGAGCAACCGCTTTGTCTATGACACTTCTCCGGACACGGGCGTGCCGCTGACGACGCACCAGTGGTATGACGGCACGCAGCATCCGTGGGAATTCAAGCGAGTGTGGCACCTGGAGCCGTCATTAACTGATCCCGACACGGTCTTCGCCGGCGTGGAAGATGCAGCCATCTTCCGCTCGACGGATGGCGCGCACTCCTGGCATGAGCTTCCCGGCCTCCGTGGCAACGGGACCGGCCCCCGCTGGCAGCCCGGAGGAGGCGGCATGTGTCTGCACACAATTGTTCTTGACCCGGATAATCCGCAGCGCATGTACATTGCGATTTCCGCAGCAGGAGCATTCCGCACCGACGATGGCGGAAAATCCTGGAAGCCCATCAATCGCGGCCTGCGCTCGCAGTTTCTTCCAGATGAGGACGCGGAGGTGGGCCACTGCGTGCACCACATCGCCATGCACCCGCAACACCCAGACAGGCTCTTCATGCAGAAACACTGGGACGTGATGCGCAGCGACAATGCAGGCGATTTTTGGACGGAGGTGAGCGGAAACCTGCCGACGGATTTTGGCTTTGTGATTGATGTTCATGCGCATGAGCCGGAGACGATCTATGTCGTCCCTATCAAGAGCGACTCCGAGCACTATCCGCTGGATGGAAAACTTCAGGTCTTTCGCAGCCGCGCGGGCGGAAACGAGTGGGAGCCACTGACGAAAGGGCTTCCGCAAAGCAACTGTTATGTAAACGTGCTGCGCGATGCGATGGCAGTGGACCGTCTGGACAAGTGCGGCGTCTACTTTGGCACAACCGGCGGACAGATCTTCGCCTCGGCAGACGCGGGCGACTCATGGTTTCCCATCGTGAGTCATTTGCCCCCGGTGCTTTCAGTAGAAGTACAAACACTAACGTAGGAGCGATGTCTCAGCGCAAATAAATATTGAATCTACCGAAGACATGAAGGACAAGGGAACATGGGATGTGCAGGCAAGCTTTGGGAAGAGGCGAAACAACTTTATAGATCGCTACGATTGGAACCGGGCGTTTCCGAGTGTGATGCACATATTCGCAAGCTACAGCAACTGTGATTTTGAACTGCGATAGAGACCCATACAAGGCCAGATAACTGTGCGCCCAGGAGCTTTCTAATGATTCGAGGAATTACTCCATTTCTGTGGTTTCGTGACAACGCGGAAGAAGCCGTAGACCATTATCTCTCTATCTTCAGAGATGGCATGATTCTGAGCGTCTCGCGAGCAAACGGTAAAGCGCTGGTAGTGAGTTTTGAACTGGAAGGCCAGAAATTTCTGGCGCTCAACGGTGGCGCGCCTTCGCAGTTTACTGAGTCAGTCTCCTTTCTGGTGGAGTGCGAAACACAGGAGGAAGTAGATCATCTCTGGGAGAAGCTTTCAGAGGGGGGCCAGACGAGCCGCTGCGGATGGCTCAGAGACAAGTTCGGCTTGTCCTGGCAGGTCGTCCCAACTGCGCTGAGCAAGCTGATGAGCGACCCCAATCCCGGAAAAGCGAATGCAGTCATGCAGGCCATGATGAAAATGGACAAGATCATCATTGCCGACCTGCAGAGTGCGTATCAGGCGGCATAGGTTGAGCATGGTCCGTGTCATTCTTCCACAGCATCTGCGCACCCTTGCGCATGTGAACGGCGAGGTTTTGCTTGAGGTCGAAGGTGCGGTAACG
>DASRBV010000092.1:0-8327 GCA_035653455.1 Pseudacidobacterium sp.
AGGGTCCTTGTATGTTTTCCAGTTACACCCTGCGCAGACAAATCAAAGCTGATCTTCTGTGGCTCAGAAGTGAAGTTGCACGCCACTACCACTGGCGCTTGTCCCGGAAGAATACGTAACCATGACAGTACCTTATTATCATTCGTATTCAGCATGATGTTGTTGCCATAGCGCAGCGCGGGAACTGTGCGCCGCAGCTCGATCATCTGCTTGTACCAGCTCAACATGGAGTCCGGGTCCTTTTCCTCCGCGGCCACGTTCACTGTCTTATAACTCGGCGGAATCGGCAGCCACGGCTTTGTGTTTGGTCCGGTAAATCCTGCGTTTGGGCTGTCGTCCCACTGCATGGGAGTGCGCTCGCCATCGCGCCCTTTTTCCTTTGGCCATCCGGTAATGCCAATGGGGTCCTTCACATCTTCCTTGCGCGTGGGCGGCGTGGTCACCATGCCGATTTCATCGCCGTAATAGAACATCGCGCTGCCGCGTGTAGCAAAGAGTACTGTCGCAATTACACGTCCGATGTCATCGTGATACTTGCCGTCTCCGTAACGGTCCCAGCGCGGGTTGTCATGGTTGTCAAAAACAATCAGCGGCTCATTGCCGTTGATGTCGTTCTGTGCTTCGTTGATGCGTTGCCGGAAGAGCGCGACATCGAACTTGTTGATAAAGCCTATCTGCATGTCCATCGGGAGTTGCAGCTCATCATCATGCGCGCCGTACATCTTTCGTAAATCGTCTATGCTGCGCAGATAGGTCTCGCCGATGAGCACAATATCGCGGCCTTTGTAGCTGTCGGCAACCTCGCGCAGTTCACGCAGAACATCATGCACCTGCGGCAGGTCGTTGGTCCTGGTATCATCCAGCACCGGGTCGCCATAGGCATTGATCATGGGTTTGCCGTTTGTGTCTTTCACCACGCCTTCATCGCGCATTTCAGGGTCTTCAAAGAGCGTTGTGATGGCGTCCAGACGGAACCCGGCAACGCCGCGATTGATCCAGAAGCGCTCCACGTCGTACATCGCCTTGCGCACCTCCGGATTGTTCCAGTTCAGGTCTGGCTGCTGAATGTAAAACTTGTGGTAGTAATACTGCCCGGTTTTCGGATCATACTGCCACGCCGAATGTCCAAAGTAGGATTCCCAGTTGTTGGGTGGCTGCCCTGGTCCTTTGCCATCGCGCCAGACATACCAGTTGCGTTTGGGATTCGTCTTCGAGCTGCTCGATTCAATAAACCAGGGATGCTTGTCTGAAGTGTGGTTCAGCACCAGGTCCATAATGATGCGAATGTTGCGCTTCTTTGCTTCGGCCACAAGATGGTCGAAGTCCTTCAGTGTGCCGTATTGCGGATCAATGTCTTCGTAATTTGAGATGTCATAGCCGAAGTCCACCTGCGGTGATGGATAAATGGGAGTCAGCCAGATGGCGTCCACGCCAAGTGACTTGAGATAATCCAGCCGCTTTGTGATTCCGTTCAGGTCACCCACGCCGTCGTTGTTGGAATCCTGAAAACTGCGTGGATAAATCTCATAAAACACCGCGCCCTTCCACCACGGCGTTTTGTTTGGCTGCGCTGTCTGCGCCCACAGTCCTGTGCTTAACACCAGAGCGCCCAGCAGGGCCGTCCATTTTTTTGAAAAGCGTGTCATGATGTCTCCCGAAAAATTAAGAACGATGGTTTTGTTTTCTTATCACCTGCATACGCAAGAAACATCATTCTAATGCCTGAAACAAGCGAATGGTTCTGCCGGGAGCGTGGTTTTCAAAAGAAAACGTTATCGCCTGCTGAGCAGCGGTATTACTTCGGCTGTTGCTTTTTCGGGACCTTTTCGACAATGCCGTAATCTTTGGATTTGTCTTTGAGGTTGGGCTGTGTATGGTTTTCGTCTTTGTGCCCGAAATCGAGGCCGAATTTAGGAGAGTTTCGGCTGCCCGTGATGCGAATGGGCACTTCCGTTCCAGCGCCGTTCTTTGAAAAGAACGGGTCTACTGGCTTCAGCAAAATAGACTTCCAGCCGGTGGTAAGTTGGGAGACTTTCGCAGTGAGCCGGGCATTTCCATGAAAGTCGTACTCTTTGCCATTCATAGTGTAGAGACCCTGCAGACTGATGTCTGCGCCGGGAACGTTGAACTTCAGAGCAGGAAAGGCCGCCTTGCCATCCGCCAACTGGAACTGCCCGCTCATCTGCGACTGGATGGATTCGGGGTTCTGCTTATTCATTTCCTTTGCTTCCTTTGCGTGTCCCTGACTGCGTAGACTCAGCTCGTCTACCTTGGCCTGTACTTTATCGCTGGCAAAAAGAACATTCGAAACAGAAAAATTTCCTTTGAGCTGCAATCTCTCCGGAACAGGTTCTGGTCCGGCAGGAAGGAAGAATTTCGTCTTCATCTTCAGATCGCCGCTCATCAACGGCGGCAGTGTCTTTACTGCAAGTTGCAGCACGTCTTCTATACGTGACGGGCCAACGGTCACATCCAGCGTGATATTGTGCCCTCCTTGTGGAGCGCGCACGACATCTCCTTTTGCCAGAATGTGCGTGTGCGCCAGCATCGCGTCTACAGGCTGCAGATAGGTGTCGCCACTGGTACCGTCCACGATTGCGTGAAAATTTGTGTGCAGCGGCATCGGATGGCCGCCTGTGTCCACATCAAAATCAGGAGTGTCGGTTTCGCCGTCAACCACAATGTTGTCCAGCGTGCCTGCATATTTCCCATGCGATGAGAGAATGCCGCCAATTCCCTTGATCGAATTCAGGTCCGCGTGAGTAAAGCTGTAGATGCCGTCTACCGGAGTATCGCCCGGGCTGTGCGCATCAAACGGCCCGAAGTGTCCGCTTGAATCAATATTGCCAATCGGTTTTGGATTGACGAGAATTGCGTGAAACTGCATGGGCTGGCCAGCACCGACAGATCGTAACTGCAAATTGTGGATGTCAAAATCAAGCGGAATCTTTCCAGGTTTGTTTGTGCCCAGCACCAGTTTGGCGCTGTCTATCAGGATCTTGTCCACAAAGATTTTTACCCCTCCTCCGCTGCTGCCTGAAAGTTTTGGCAGATTATGTCTTTCTTCCTTTGGTGGCAGGTGGATGGCGAGTCCTTTCAGGCGGACAAGTCCTATGGTCATGGGAGAGTGCAGCAGTCCGTGCCAGTCTGTGCGGAAGCCGAATTCATCTACAGCAAAGAGCGGCTGATCGGATGAAATCTGGTTCGGCCACAACTTCAGACCGGAGCCGCGCACCTGAAATCCGTTCAGAAAATAGACATGGAAATGGTCCAGTTCGACGCGGCTGTCAAAACGGGCGCTGAGTGTGTCAATGACGCGCTGGCGCAGGATCGGCTCGGAGCGGTGAATCAGGATTGTAATTACAACGCCAACGCTGATGACCAGGGTAAAAAAAATTCCCGCGCACCATAGCAGGATGCGCCGCAAACGGCTATGCTTTTTTGTTGTCCCGGCAGAATGTTTTGAGGAACTCTGATCTTGCACGCGAAGGCCTTTCAATAATTACGGAGATATATGCAATTAGAGGCACATTTCTTTTCTCGTGTTGGATGCGCGATCAAGCGGCTTGGCTGCTGTTTTGTCCTCGCGGCCCTGTGTGCCCCCGGAATGCGCGCTCAAGTCGCTGCACCGGAAGCGCCGCCATCTGTTCCTGTTACAACAAATATCAATCAATACATTCACAATGCCTGGGACACGCTCTCGCGTTCCATGGTGGATTGCCACTCGCTGATTGACCCGAAAGTCCGTACCGCTTCCGTGCTGTATCTTCCGCAGGAAGTCCCGATGCCTGCGCAGGTGGCCGCGCTGAAAGAACACTGCAATGTGCGCGTCGAGCGTCTGCCAAAACGAATTACCCATATCGGAGAAATTGATCCGCGCTCGCTAAAGACTCCCGGTCTGCTCTATTTGCCAAACAAATATGTTGTTCCCGGCGGCCGTTTCAATGAGATGTATGGGTGGGACAGCTACTTTATCCTGCTCGGGCTGCTCCAGGACAAACGGGTAGAACTGGCGCGCGGTATGGTTGAGAACTTTTTCTATGAAATTGAACACTACGGAAGCATTCTTAATGCCAACCGGACCTACTATCTCACACGCTCGCAGCCTCCATTTCTTTCGTCCATGATTCGGGACGTCTACGATGCAGACAAGCCCGGAAAGGCGAGAGATGAATGGCTGGAGAAGGCTTATTCCTATGCCGTGCGCGACCATAATCTCTGGATGAGCAGTTTTCACCGCGCCGGGGATACTGGCCTGGCGCGCTACTTTGATCTCGGCGAAGGGCCTGTTCCCGAGCAGGAAGACGACTCCACTTATTATCCGGATGTGATTCGATGGCTGCTGGCTCATCCCGATGTGCACACAGATTATCTTGTAGAAGCGCCTGACCATCCGGATGCTGCCGAAAAGGCAAAGCTCGCGCAAATCAGTTGTGACCCACGTATCTCCGTCGTGTGCTCGCGGGCGCATATGGATGGCCACTGGCTCTCACACGGCTACTACAAAGGCGACCGCGCCATGCGGGAATCTGGCTATGACCCCAGCTTCCGCTTTGGCCCATTTAGCGGCTCCACGCAGGACTATGCACCTATTTGTTTAAACAGCCTTCTTTATAAATACGAACGCGACCTCGCCTGGATGGCGGAAAAGCTGGGCAAATCGAATCAAGCAAAGCGATGGAACGGTCAGGGCGAAGCCCGCAAAGCTGCCATCAATAAATATCTTTGGAACGCCAAAGAGGGCATGTACTTTGACTACAACTACGAGACGCACCAGCAGTCCACATACCGCTATCTGACGACGTTTTATCCGCTGTGGGCCGGACTGGCTGATTCCGAACAACAGAAGGGCCTCGAAAAAGCTCTGCACTGGTTTGAGAAGCCGGGCGGACTGGCCATGAGCACATATGATTCCGGCACGCAATGGGACCTGCCCTTCGGCTGGGCGCCTCCAACATGGATCGCCATTGCAGGCCTGGAAAAAGCAGGTGATATCGCGGACGCGCGGCGCATCTCTGAGGAATTCAGTCACACAATTCTCACGAATTTTGACCGTGACCATACGGTCCGCGAAAAATATGATGTAGTACATGGCTCGTCAGAGATGAGCATCACCACCGGATACAAGAGCAACGAAGTCGGATTTGGATGGACCAACGCCGCCTACCTGAAGATGCAGCAGTTGCTCGCAACCACAGGAGAAAAGAGTGAGCAAACAGCATCGGATCGTGGGAATCGGTGAGCTGCTATGGGACCTTCTGCCCGGTGGAAAACAGCTTGGTGGAGCGCCTGCAAATTTTGCCGTGATGTCCGCGCGGCTCGGAAATCATGGTGTGATTGCCAGCCGCATCGGTAAGGACCAACTTGGGAAGGAAGCGCTCGCGCGGCTGTCTGCGTTCCCGGCAGACCTAAGCTATCTGCAAACGGATTCGCAGCACCCAACCGGCAGTGTTTCTGTCGCGTTGCACCAGGGCCAGGCCGAATATGTGTTCCACAGCCCCGTAGCGTGGGACTTTCTTGAATGCACCCCGGAATGGCGGGAACTTGCGCAGCAGGCGGATGCCGTATGCTTTGGCACTCTGGCCCAGCGAAACGATGTATCGCGCAAGACGGTTGCCGCGTTTCTGGAAGCCACTGCGCCGGACTGCGTCCGTGTTTTTGACGTAAATCTGCGCAGGCCGCATTTTGATGCGGAAGTGATTGCTGAATCGCTGCGTAAGGCCACGTTGATGAAGCTGAACGATGCGGAAATGCCCCCGGTGCTTGCGCTCCTGGGACTCGCGCTCGAGTGTGGCCTGGATGAAGCCTCTCTGCTCAAGGGCGCGAAGCTTCTGCTGGACAAGTTTCCTTTGTCTCTGGTTTGCATCACGATGGGGCCTCTGGGCAGCCTTCTGGTCACATGTGATGCACACGATCGCCATCACGGCTTTGCTGCAAAGGTGGCAGACACAGTCGGCGCGGGCGATGCCTTTACCGCTGCGCTGGTCCACTACTACCTTCAGGGCGCACCTTTGTCTGTTCTGAACGAAGCAGGGAACCGCTGGGGCGCCTGGGTGGCTGCACAACCCGGCGCCATGCCCGATTTACCGGAAGAAGTACGCGAGGAAATCGAAGCCGGCATCAGGCAGGCAGCCGGGTAAAAAGAGTCCCGCCTCGGACCTGCTATTTTGCGCGGGAAAAGACGACGTAGTTGCGGCCAAAGTACAGACGATAATGGTCTCCGTCCGCGACCAGTTGCAGTGGAGTTGGACGTTTGATCTCGTTATCATGCACGGCGGGGGCCGAGAAGATGTCGTTTGCCGCCACATCCATCACAAGGAACTTACCATTTACAAACCCTGTGCCATAGGCCCCAGGGTGCAGAGTGTGTCCGCTGAAGTCGAGTGGCACCTCGGTGATAAAGTATGCCTGATATTTCTGCTGGATTCCGGTGGAGTAGCCCGAATTGTCCACCAGGGTTGCGAGCGTGTACATCCCATCAGGAAAACGGACGCCCGCCGAGTTGCGTGCCTGTACCGGGGCCGACTGCCCGCGGAAAAATACGGCATCAGGAAGGATCTTGGCGGCATCGCCTGCATGAAGAATCACCGGAGCGGAGGACTGGGCTGATGCAAAAAGAGACACAGTCAGGAGAAAAATAACAGTTGCCAGACGGCGGTAGATTGGTTTCATTTCCTTTTCCTTGCAAAGAAGAAGTATATGACAGGGAACAGGTCACAGTCCTTGTGACATTTCCGCCAGAATGGCTTCAGCTGCGGCTGCCGGCCTGGCTGCCTGCGTAATGGGTCTGCCCACCACCAGATAATCGGCCCCGGCGGAAAGGGCGGCAGCGGGAGTGGCAATGCGCTTCTGGTCTCCAATCTCGGCCCCGGCAGGGCGAATGCCCGGAGTCACAAGTACTGAATCAGGGAGTTCACGGCGCATCCGGGCGGCCTCCTCGGGGCTGCATACAAGTCCGGCGATTCCTGCCCGGTGGGCGGCCCGCGCCAATCGAAGCGCCTGTTCCGCTGGAGAATCAGACACGCCAATGGCGGAAAGTTGCCCTGCATCCATGCTGGTAAGCACCGTGACTGCCAGCAGACGGGGTGCCTGGGGTTGCGATGCCGCCGCCTCGGCTGCGGCCTGGAGCATGGCTGGCCCTCCGCTGGCGTGGACAGTCAGCAGGTCTACCCCCAGGCTGGAGACGGAACGCACCGCCCCGGCAACGGTATTCGGAATATCGTGCAGCTTCAGGTCCAGAAAGACGGAAAATCCCTGCTCCTTGAGTTGCCCGACAATCCTGTTTCCGGCAGCCAGATAAAGCTCCAGCCCTACTTTGAACCAGCGGCAGAGGCCTTCGAGCTGGTCAACAAATGCCAGGGCCTTGTCACCGGAGGGGAAGTCGAGTGCGACAATGAGCTTTCCCTGCGCGGAACGGAAATCACGCGCAGGGATGTCCTCTATATTTCCAAAAACGGCCATCACGAAGATGATTCTACGGCTTTGCCGTAACTGGCGTCAGCGGATACATGAGCTGCGCCACGTCGTTCTTCGGATTTACCAGGTCCAGCCGGACCGGGGCCGTGCCTTTGCTGCTGAAACCAAGGAAGCGCGCTGCGGCGTAAGAAAGGTCAACGACACGGTTCTGCGGCATCGGGCCGCGGTCGTTTACGCGCACCACCACAGATTTGTGGTTGCGGAGATTCGTGACGCGGATGAGCGAACCAAGCGGCAGGCTGCGGTGCGCGCACGTCAGTTTGTTCATGTCAAAGTCTTCGCCGCTGGCCGTCTGTTGTCCCTGGAAGTCCTCGCCATACCAGGAGGCGCGTCCAATCTGGTACCAGTGGCGCTTTTTCGTGGCGTCCTTCTTCGTATCCGGACTCTTGTCGGGAGCTACAGGGGTCTGCGGGTTAGAGGTTGAGACCGGCGTTCCGGTCTTTACGCTGAAAAGGCCGACAACGGCTGCCAGCAACACTCCAGCATAGGTCGAAAGCTTCGGATTCCGTCTGCTCGTATCAGTTGCGATAGCGGTCATAGTCCTCCTTTAGGAATTGTAAGAAGGCAGATGACCTAAGTCAAACAAAATTAATGATTTGCTCCATTTTCTGCTTGCAAAAATACATCACTTGTGGTAGCTGTTCTGCCTGCGAAAAACTGCCACATGTTCCTCTATGTCAGCATCTGGACATGTGACCTTATGATGATAGGGTCATGAATCAGGCTGCTCCTGCATCTCTCGAAAGAGACGTTCGGCCCATGCCGCTTGCCCTGACCATTGCCGGCTTCGACCCCTCGTCAGGCGCCGGTATCTCCGCGGATTTAAAGGTATTTGCGGCCCATCGGGTCTA
>DASRBV010000093.1:0-6193 GCA_035653455.1 Pseudacidobacterium sp.
GCCATCCCTCAAAGAAAGCGAGGCTTACAAGGCCATATCCCACAAAGTGCCCGGCCTTACGGATGTAGAAATGGATGGTGGCCCATTGCTCTGGTGTGACCGGGCCAAAAAGTTTTTCCCAAACAGGGAGCAGCCAGCGGCTGGTGTTCCCCGAAGAGAAAAAGCCGGTGGATTCAATCACGATCACCAGGACCGCAAGCAAAGCCGGAATCCAGTGCAGAAGAAGACGAAAACGTGATTTTGCCATGAGGGCCTCAGTACCTCGGCACCGCTGGATCCATAACCGAAGACCATGCGTCTATGCCTCCGCGCAGCGATTGCACGTGGTCAAAGCCCTGATTGCGCAGCCAGACGGCAACATTCATAGAGCGCACTCCGTGATGGCAGATTGTGACGATATGCGCATCGGGATCAAGCTCATGATGGGCACGGCCGGGGACTTCGCCCATGGGCATCAGGATGCTGCCATCAATGCGGGCCAGCGCGTATTCCTGTGGTTCACGGACGTCAAGCAAAACAGGTTTTTGAGGGCCTTTCAGCAACTCGGCCAACTGAAAGGGTGAGATCTCGTAATCCAGCATATTGCCAGAATACAACTCTTCAGAAAAACAACCCTGCCATCCAATGCATACACCGGCAAGCGAAGAGTATGATGTTTCCCGCAGAGGAAAGGAGCCGTTCCATGGTCATGCTGCATAACGGGCAATGTGGGCTCTGTGTTCACTTTGGCGAGCCGCATCCTGCTACTCCCATGCTGATTCAGATTCACAACAGCAAACAGGCGCCTGAGACTTTTCTTGATGACTGCGGGCATCCGAAACATGCTCCGCTGCATTTGAAAGTGAGCGCCATGAGTGGGTGCGATGGCTTTGAGCCGGCCAAGGCTGCTTAAAGGCGTCCCCGCTTTCAAAACCATGTGCCTGGGTGGCCAGTCCCTGATATCCTGCGCGCAGGATGCTGCTAGAGCTACGCGCGGAAAACTACGCTGTTATTGATCATGCCATTGCTGTGTTTGGTCCCGGATTGAATCTGCTCACCGGAGAGACCGGGGCGGGGAAGTCCATTCTGGTAGATGCTCTGGCCCTGTTGATGGGCGAGAAGGCGTCGTCCGATGTGGTCCGGCATGGCGCGGACAAGGCCGTGGTGTCCTGCGTCTTCGAGGGTACACCCGGCGCAGAATCAGTGCTTGAGGCCAACGGAATTGATTCCGAAGGGCATGAGATGATTCTGCGGCGCGAAATTTATGCGAATGGTAAAGGACGTGTCTTCATCAACAACCAGCCTGCTACTGTAACTGCGCTGCGGCAGCTTGCTCCGGAACTGGCGTTGGTCCATGCGCAGAGCGAGACCCTGGGGGCCTTTGATCAGGCGCAGCAACGTGGGCTGCTCGACCGTTTTGGCGCAATTTCAACTGAGAATGTGGGTCTTTTGTACGAAAAATGGCGCGAAATTCAGCAGAAGCTGGCCGACCTGGAACGCGATGAGCAGGACCGGCTGCGCATGGTAGATCTCTGGAGTTTTCAGCACAGGGAAATTGGGGAAATCAAGCCAACTGAAGGCGAAGATGAGGCGCTTGAGACGGAACGCCGTGTCCTGTCGAATGCTGAAAAGCTCTACACCGCCGCAATGAGTGCTCACGAGTTGCTTTATGAGGGTGGAACATCGGCTGAGACGGCATTACGTGCCGCGCTGAAGCAATTGGAAGAACTGGCCCGTTACGACCCACAATTTCAGGACGCTATCCAGCAGATCAGCTCAGCGCGCGCTACGGTGCAGGACGTAAGTGCAACTGTGCGCGATTATGCTGAGGACATTCAGGCTTCGCCAGAGCGCCTTGCCGAAATTGAGGACCGGCTTGCCGCGCTTGACCGGCTCAAGCGCAAGTATGGTCCTACTCTTGCCGGGGTGATTGCATACGGCGAAGAAGTTGCTGCGAGACTGAACGAAGTTGAGAACCGTGACGAAATCGTGAAGTCCCTGCGCGTGGAATTGAAGGCCGCAGAAGACGAGTACCGTAACGCCGCACAATTGTTAACAAACCTGCGCGGAGAAGCAGCGAAAAAACTGGAAAAGCTGGCGGAAGCGCACATCAATGACCTCGCAATGAAAGTGCACTTTGCCGTAATGGTCACGCCGGACGAAGACCAGGCCCACTGGACCGCATATGGGTGGGACACAGTCGAATACCGCATTGCCACGAATGCGGGCGAACCGTTGAAGCCACTGGACGAGATCGCTTCCGGCGGAGAGATGTCGCGCGTGCTGCTGGCGCTGAAAGTCAGCGTGGAAGAAGGCGCAAATAAGGCGCAGAAGAAGAAAACACAGGTGCCTCGCACGCTGGTATTCGACGAAATTGACATTGGTATTGGCGGACGAGCTGCCGAGGCTGTTGGTCAGAAACTCAAGGCGCTTTCTCGCGCACAACAGGTCCTGTGCGTCACGCATCTTCCGCAGATCGCCGCCTTCGCAGACCAGCATTTTCTTATCGAGAAAAAGGAGCAGGGGGGCCGCACAAAGACATCCGTCCGCCTGCTTGAAGACCATGAGCGAGTGGAAGAGGTGGCCCGCATGTTAAGCGGCGCAAAGCTTACGGACGCATCGTTGAAACATGCTGAGCAGATGGTAAAGGCAAGCCGGTAGTCTGAGCACGGGCCGGAGTGTATATCGTATGCGTCAATTGAAATTACAAAAGGATTGTTGAGGCTGTGCAGGAACAAAGGACAAGGCACAGCGTTAAAGTTCTTCTGCTGTACCACCCCAATCCTGCGGATGCACGTCAGCAACTGATTGCGAAAAGGTCCACGAGTAACCTGCAAAATCTATTGCGTTGTACTGGCGCTCGCCATACGAATGAGTCACTGGTTCCTGCGCAATCTGTGCTCCGTGATTTCTGGCGTGATTGCAATGAGCATCGACATCTTCAACGCGTACCATCACTGAAAATCCCACGCCCAATGTAGCGGCGACTTCGCTCGGACGAATCTCCCTCACAACTATCGCTCCATCTCCCGCATTTAACTGTATGCGATGGTTGCCGATACGCAGGCGCACACTAAACCCGAACGCTTCACACAGCCAGGCAGCTGCCTGGTTCACATCCTGGTATGCAAGCACAGGGATTACAGTCGCACGAGGTATGGATCTGTTCGACAGCATTTTTCCCCCTCACTAAAACGTATCTGCATATTATTCTTTCTGTATCCAATTGCGTGACAGGAGACCGGGATGCAATGGCCCACGTTTGAATCTCTCTGGCTCGACACAAAATACGCCTTACGCCAGATTTTTAAATCGCCCGGAATTTCTCTGATTGCTGTTCTGACGCTGGCGTTTGGCATTGGGGCAAATACCGCGATTTTTACGCTTACGTGGGCCATCGTACTCCGGAGTCTTCCCGTTCCGCACCCTGAACAGCTTGTCCAGTATGGAATGCGTAACGGAGGAACACTTATCGGTTTGAGCGGACCGGAATACAACGCACTGCGGCAAATGCAAAAGACGTCAGTGGACCTGCTTGCATGGACGAGCGACCGGCCAAGTGTAAGAACGGGCAATGACACGCGCCGGGAAGAAGTGCAGTTTCTCACGGGCAATGCGTTTAAGACGTTAGGATTACGCCCGTATCTGGGAAATTTCTTTAGTGATGCGCAGCAAAACGCTGCGATTCTCAGTTATGAGTATTGGCAGCAGCAGTTTCATGGCAGCTCTGACGTAATCGGTCAATCGCTTTTTGTGGGCGGGCATCCGGTGGTCATCACCGGAGTCATGCCAGAGGCATTTACCGGGTTAACGGCCAATTTCCATCCGGCTGTGTATCTGCCGATGAAATTTGGCAATGTTCTTTACGGGAAAGATTACACAACCGCCCCGGGACATCTTGGATTCTATGCGATGGGAAGGCTCAAGCCTGGAGCGACGCTGACCCAGGCCACAGCCGAAGCCAAAGCCCTGGAGCCAACGATTCGGAAGGAAGCCGACCCTTCCGGTATCTACCTGGGGCAATTCTTTCAATCATTTCATCTTGATGTGCAGAGCGGACGCAGCGGCATTTCCTGGGTGAAGATGGCCTATGCGCGTCCGCTCTTTGTGCTGGAACTGCTGGTTATATTTCTGATTGTGCTGTGCTGCCTGAACGCGGCGCTGGTGATGCTGGCGCGAGTCAGCGGACGCCAGCAGGAATTTGCAGTACGAAGCGCGCTGGGAGCATCGCGGTCGAATTTGATTTCTCAGGTTCTGCTGGAGACCATTCTGCTCACTCTACCTGGTCTTTTGGGCGGCATCTTTGTCGGCTGGCTGGCAGCACGAATGCTTGTCATTCTGCTGGCCAGCAGGAGTCCTTTAACAGACATCACCACGCGGCCCAATGCAATTATTCTTGCGGTAAATACCGGGGCGGCAGTGCTGGTTGCCGTCGGCGCAGGACTGTGGCCGGCCCTTCGCGCCAGCAGGACTGATCCATCTCTTGATCTGAAAACAGGCGGACATAGTGTGTCGGCGCGCCATTCCGGAGGATGGGCCGTCAGCCTGCAGGTAGCTGTCTGCCTCACACTGGTGGCCTGCGCGACGCTTGTTGCTGGTGTTCTCTCGAATTTGATGGCAGAGCACTCCGGGTTTCGTCCGCAGGGTGCGGCCATGGCCAAGCTAGATTTACAGAGCCTGAAACTGACGGATGCCGAGGCCGCTGCTCTGGAAAACAGATTGTTGAACGCAGTACGGCAAAAGCCCGGGGTGACGGCGGCAGGATTGATTGACATACCGCCGTTTCAAGGCTCGTTCGGCGCAAGCAGAATGTTCTCGATAGACAACAGGCACGCGATTCATAGTGACCCAAGTGTATTTTTTGCTATAGCATCGTCGGGCTACTTCGCTGCTGCCGGAACCGGGGTGATCGAAGGAAATGCGGAGGCATCTTCCAGCAACATTTCAGGATGCGCTCTCAGCCGCTCTGCTGCAAAGTTCTTCTTTCCTGATGAAAACGCAGTGGGGCAACTGATTTACTTTTCTGTTGCGCAACAACCGGACGGAACCAATCTCGATTTAAAAAATGCCTGCCGTGTTGCCGCCGTTGTGGACGACGCAAATTTCGTCTCTCTGCATCAGCCTGCTCCACGCATGGTCTATAGCATCATCCGTCCGGAGATGCCGGTGAAAAACTTTGATCAGGCAAACCATCTGGTTGTTCGCGCTGGCTCTGATTCACTGGCCGTGGCTGCGCTTGAGCAGGCGGGCCGCGAAGTGCTGCCACCGCTTGTTGAAGTCAAAATCCAGACCTTTACTCAGCTTGTTCATCAAGACCTTGCCCGCGAGCGGATGCTTGTTAGTCTTTCTGGAATTTTCGCAATTCTGGCGCTGCTGCTGACCGCACTTGGTCTTTATGGATTGCTGATGCGAGACACTGTTCTGCGCACTCGCGAAATCGGTATTCGCATTGCTTTTGGAGCCCCTAAGGGAGCAATCGTCCGGGCAGTTAGCAGCCGTGCCGGGTTTCAGGCCGCCGTTGGGCTAGTGACTGGAGCCGCCGTTTCTGTATTGGTGATTCAAGCTGTGCGCCAGCTTCTGGAACTTCCGCAGGCAGGGGCATTTTTTGTTCTGGCCATCAGCGCCGCGATCGTAAGCTTTGTGATATTGCTGGCAGCCATGACTCCGGTCAGCAGGGCATTGTCTATTGATCCGATGGAGGCGCTTCGGGCAGAGTAGCGCTATTTTGTCATCAATCGGCGATCATCACTTCGCCGGGAAGGATCGGTCTGGTGCGGGGGAGAAGCCCAAATGCTGCGGCTGCGGCCAAAATCACAAGCAGTCCAGCATATACAACCAACTTCAGGACATCCGTGGCATGGGTTTTGGGCAGGGTCTTCCAGAGCAGGAGCAGGACGGCCTGCGCGATGGTGACTGACCAGACTGCTCCATAAAAATAACGGCGTTCCGTGCCCTCGCCTTTGGTGGAGCGGCGCACGCGTGGCAGCACGCCGAAGAATCCCAGCAGCAAAACCAGCCCGCAAAGAGGGAAATAGCCATAGCGATAAATCTGCATCATGTGCCATGATCCGCTCCTGACAGCATCTATCAGCCCGGCCAGATTCAGCAGCGCGAAGCTCAACACGGCATTCCAGGCGAAGGTGTAGCAAACTTTGCGGTAGAGCGGGTTCGGACGGTCTTCATCGAAACGAAGAATATAGGGGCAAGGCTCGGA
>DASRBV010000094.1:0-3848 GCA_035653455.1 Pseudacidobacterium sp.
GGACGAGAACCTGCGCACAAGCAGTGGCATCACAAAAAGAATCGCAAACACCGTCGTCAGCATTCCTCCCACGACCACGCGCGCTAAAGGTTGCTGCGCCTGCGCCCCAATTCCGTTGGACACAGCAGCAGGCAGAAGCCCCAGCCCAGCAGCCATGCAGGCCATCACAACAGGACGCATCTCGTCCAGACAGCCTTTTTCCAGACCATGCTCAAAGCCTTCTTCCCGTTGCGCGCGCCGGATACCTGAAAGAAACACGACTGCTCCCAGCGTGGCCACGCCTGTGAGCGAGGTGAAGCCGACTGCCGCAGAAATACTGAACGACGTGCGCGTAAGAAAGAGCGCAAGAATGCCGCCAATCGCGGCGAAAGGAAGCGTCGCCAGCACAATAAAGGCATCGCGCCAGGTGCGAAACTGAATGTAAAGCAGCACCAGAATCACGCCGAGACTGACCGGAATGATATACGCCAGACGGCGCTGTTCTTTCTGCAGACTGTCGAATTCGCCCGCCCAGGTATAGTTATATCCGCTGGGCAGCTTCACTTTGTCTGAAAGCTGCTGTTTCAGGTCCTGCATCGTGCTGGCCAGGTCGCGTCCCCGCACGCTGAACTTGATGGGAATGTATCGCCGTCCGCCTTCGTGGTAAATCATAAAAGCGCCATTGCGGATGCTGACATCGGCAATCATTCCAAGCTGTACCTGGCTGCCATCGGGCGTGGGCAGCAGAATTTTGCTGATGGCCTCCGGCGTATCGCGGAATTGGGGGGAGTAGCGCACGGCAAAATCAAAACGACGGTCCCCATCAATGATCTGCGTCACCGGAGCGCCGCCCACTGCGGCCTGCACAACGTTGTTCACATCCTGCGCCTGAAGACCATACCGCGCGGCCTTGCTGCGGTCAATCGAAACCATCAGGCTGGGTTGCCCTGTCACTTTAAACACACCGATGTCAGTGACGCCCTGCACATGGGCCATCACATCTTCAATCCGGCTGGCAAGGTTCGTCAGCTCGTCAAAATCGTTGCCGAAGAGCTTGAGCGAGTTCTCGCCCTTTACACCGGACATGGCCTCTTCCACGTTGTCCTGAATGTTCTGGGAGAAGTTGAAGTCCACGCCCGGATACTGTGCAAAATCATGCTCGATCGCCGCAATCAGCTCTTCTTTGTTGCCATGGAACCGCGCCCGCCACTCGTCCGCAGGCTTCAGACTGGCAAGAAATTCAATGTTATTGAAGGTGCTGACGTCCGTCCCGTCATCCGGCCGGCCCATTTGCGAGATGACCTGAGTCACTTCAGGATACGTGCGCAGGGTGGCGCGGATTTTGTCAGCCAGTTTTTCTGATTCCTGAAAGGAGATGTCCTGCTGCAACGTGGCACGTATCCATAGATTGCCCTCTTCCAGCGCAGGCATAAATTCTCCGCCGACAAACTTAAAAATCACAACCGCGGCAATCAACGCAGCCAGAGCAATCAGCCATGTGGTTCTGCCGAATTTCAAAGCACGCTTCAGCCCATTGTCATAATGACGGCGAAAGAATCCACTTAACCATGTTTCTTCCCTGGCCTCTTTCTTTGCCTCTTTGGGGACGGCAAACGAGCCGAGCACGGGGGCAAAAACAAGAGCAAAAATGAGCGCCCCGGTCAGGGCAAATCCATAGGTCACAGACATGGGCGCAAAAATCTTACCGGGAACGCCCTGCATGGTAAACAGCGGAATAAACGCGACAAGAATAATGAGCGTAGCAAAAAGAACAGGCTTGGCCGCATCGCCCACGCCTTCCATAATCAGCTCGCCCACTTCTTCACCCGGCACGCGGCGCGAAATTTTCCGATAGACGCTCTCAAGCACCACGATGGAAGCGTCTACCAGAATGCCGAAGTCAATGGCCCCGATGGAAATGAGGTTCGCCGAATGGTCGGTGAGCACCATCATGGCAAATGAGAAGAGCACCGCAAACGGAATCGTAATCGCTGCGATTGCAGTAATACGAAGGTCTCCCAACATGCTCAGCAGCACCAGCGTCACCAATATCAATCCTGTGATGATGACGTGCCGGACGGTCTTCGTCGTGGTGTTGATGAGGTTTGTGCGGTCGTAGATGGTCTTGATCTTCATGCCCGGCGGCAGAAGATTGCCTTCATTCAGCTCTTTGAGTTTCTGGCGCAGTCCGGCGAGTGCGGGCAGTGATTTCTCGTTTTTCTGCAGAAGCACTATGCCTTCCACAATGTCCGGCTGGTCATCGTATCCAACCTTGCCCAGACGCGGTTGATGGCCTTCCTTCACATCCGCCACGTCCTTCAGCAGAACAGGCACACCATTGCGTTCGGCAATCACGATGTTCTCCATGTCCGCAATGGAATGCAGCAGGCCGATGCCGCGGACGTTCACACTCTGGCTGCCAAGTGTGAGATAGTTGCCCCCGGCATTTGCATTGCTGCTCTGGATTGCATTGAGGACCTGCGTCATCGTCACGCCATACGCAAGCAATTTGTTCGGGTCTACTTCTGCCTGATATTGCCGCGTCGTACCGCCAAACGTGGCCACGTCAATAATGCCAGGCACCTGCTTGATCTCACGCACTACAAACCAGTCCTGGACCGCCTTCAGTTCATTGAGCGTGTACCCCGGCCCCGTAAGTTGATAACGGTAGATTTCCCCAATCGGAGACTCGGGCGAAAGCTGCGGCTGCAAATTATTCGGCAGGTTGACCGACTGCAGACGGTTCAGCGCCTCCTGCCGGTCGGTGAAGTAGTCGCTGTCAAAGGTGAAATAGAGCTTCACATCGCTCAGACCAAAGATGCTGATCGAGCGGATCTGCTCCAGGTGCGGCGTACCATTCAGTCCCGCTTCAATGGGGATCGTCACCTGCTGCTCCATCTCCTCGGCAGACCACGATGGGTTTTGCGTGATGAACTCAACCATCGGGGGCGAAGGGTCTGGATAGGCCTCGATGTCAAGGTGAAGGAAGGCAATCGTCCCGCCCGCCAGTGAGACTAGAAACAGAATGAGGACGATATTGCGGTAGCGCAGAAGGGTCCGGATAAAGCCCTGCATTTTATTGCACTCCTGCTTCGCGCAGAAGCTCCGCGCCTGTGGTCACAACCATTTCGCCATCTTCCAGACCGTGCGTGACTTCCACATCGTTCTGGTGTGTCACTCCCAGTTCGACATCGCGCCGCGCGTATTTGTGGTCAGGCGTTGCGACAAAGACATAATTTTTCACGCCATCACGGATGACGGCCGTTGATGGAACAACCATCGCCTCGCGTTTGAGGTTCGCAACTGAAATCGTCGCGTACATCTGCGGCTTGTACTTGTGCCCGGGATTCGACAACACCACGCGTACTTTCAGCGTGAGCGTCGTTGGATCAACCGAATCAGAAATGTTATCTATCACCCCCGTGCGCACTTCATTCGGATATCCATTGACCCGCACTTCGACGGATTGCCCGCGCCGCACAGCATCCACATCACGCGGATACAAGTCTCCCATGACCCAGATCGAATCAATATTCGCAATCGTGGCAATGTTCGTGGCATTGTCCAGCGAACGCTGCATCTCACCAGGGGCTGTATCCACATCGAGCACCACGCCGCTGACGGGCGAACGCAGCGGAAGGTTCGGCGATGTGTCATTTTCTGAGAAGCCCAGATTGTGCAGCGCCTGACGTGTGCGCTCAAGTTCAGCGTGGTCGGAATCGTCCAGCGCCTTCAGATCATCGTAGTCTTTCTGGGCCAGCACTTCGTGCTGTAGGAGTTCCTTTGCGCGCTGCAATTGCAGGTCTGCGCGCGCAGCTTCAATCTTCGCCTTCTCAAAATCAGAACGCGCCTGCGCCGCATCACTGCTC
>DASRBV010000095.1:0-20466 GCA_035653455.1 Pseudacidobacterium sp.
CCGGCTTGTTGTCCATGTGCCGATCTCCTGTGCTGGTTTTTTTAGTTTGTTACTGCGTTAAAAACTCATGCCAAATGCCAGAAGGCAAATGCTTCTATGCGTTAAGTAAACACAATACGAGGTCTGCAACAATCATGCAAACTCCACAACGGCCTACAGGTGCTTGTACACAAAACACCTTAGGCAATCTTAGATGCAAAACTTCGCTCTGAGATGCCTGGACCTATTACTGTGAATCCGTATACCCGATAGTGGTCTTTTCGGTCCTTTCGTTTCAAGAAAGTGGACTGACCAGAGAAACTGCCCCATCATCTGCAAGGAGCAATCTGGGGTGCGATTCCGTCCACCCGTTTTCCGGATCGAAGGGAGCGCGCCGCGGAGTGGATGGAGCTTTGCCGTTAAAGATACAGATAAGCTCAGGAGGCATGTTCCAACCAGGTTCCTGTCTCTGATTTGGCCCGTTTCTTCCACACCGGTTGGCAGTATCCTGAAGAACATGGTCAGGATGACGGTGCTCGCAAGTGGTTCCAAAGGCAACAGCACCATCGTCTCCAGTTCCAGAACGCGCATTCTCGTAGACGCCGGACTTTCCTGCCGCGAGCTTTTCAAGCGAATGAAGTCGGTGAATGAAGACCCGGATACCCTGGATGCTATTCTTGTGACCCACGAACACCAGGACCACGTGCAGGGCCTTTCCGTGACTGCTCGCAGGCTGGGCATTCCGGTTTACTTCACCGAGGCAACGCATCGGGCATGGATGCGCTGGATGACCCCGCGAAAGCGCCTTACCTATGCCGAATGGCTGGAGCAGCGTAAACAGGAAGCTGAAAAGAAGAAGGCCGAAGCCGAAGCAAAGGGCATAGAACCGGACGCAGACACCGCCAACCCCTTTTATCGCGAACAGGAACTCGCCGAATGTGCCGCCGAGGAAGAAGAGCTGAAGTCGGAATCGAAAGAAGAACAAAGTTTAGACGCAAAAAAGGATGCTGATCCCTGCGCCCTTCCTGCTGTCGAATACTTTCGCGCAGGCAGCCAGTTTTCGATAGGGGACATTACCATCAACGCCTTCACTATTCCACACGACGCCATTGACCCCGTCGGCTTTGTCTTTCAGGCTGAAGGTGTGCGCATTGGCATTGCTACCGATCTCGGCTACATGCCGCCAAATGTCGGCCTGCAACTGCGCGGGTGCGATGTTCTGATGCTTGAATCCAACCATGACCTGGAGATGCTGCGCGACGGGCCATATCCGTGGGCGGTCAAGCAGAGGGTCATGTCCCGGGTTGGGCACCTGTCAAATGATGCTGCTGCCAGTTTTCTGGAATCGCATTACGACGGCCACGCGTCTTATATTGTGTTGGCGCATTTATCGGAGAGCAACAATCTGCCGGAGCTTGCGCGGCTCTCGGCGGAACGGGCCCTTCGAGACCGTATGACATTGCTGGGCAACAAGTTAGTGCTGGCAGAACAAAATGCGGCAATAGAGCCTATTCTTTTGTAAGCGGAAGTCATCTATACTAAAGAGAGTTTTCCCACGGCCCATTTTTCCAGCACCCAGGCTTGTTCCAGCAGCCGAGCAGGGGCCGTGATCGCCAGCAGACGAATGAAAGCGGAGTGAATGTACTATGACATCCTGCACTGATCCAGTAGTTGGCGACATATTATCCAGTTGGCGATACGATATCTCCGGTATTTCTCCGGAAATGCGCACTGACTATGAGCAGCACCTGGAAGAATGCCAGCATTGCCGCTCCAGGCAGCGCCTGCACCGCACCGTTGACGTGGTGCTGATTGGCGTGGCCACCTTCTCCAGCATGGTATTCCTGCTCGCGCTGGCGGTCATTCATCGCATTGAGCCGCTGCGGAACTGGGCTGTCGTCAATCTCCATCTTCGCCAGATGGAAGTAGTCCTCACGCTCCAGGCTGCCGCCGTGTTTGGTCTTCTTATTTCCATCCTGGCCTGGATTCTGGTCGCCATTGCAACGCCAGCCCCGATGTACCTCACGCATATGGCCCTGGCGCAGGCACGCGGCCTGCAGAACCGCGATAGAACAACAAGCAAAGCTGCCTGATACACAGGGAAAGCAAGGCCCGTCGCCTGACGGGCCTTCTGCTTTTACCTGCCGCGAAGCCGCGCAAGCTGTCGCCGGTCGCGCTTGGACGGCCTTCCTTCAAGGAAATCAAACTGGGGCATGGTCTTTCGCTCTTCTGCCAGCTTCTGCCGAAGCTCCCGGCTGGCTTCCGTTTCGCGGTAAAGCGTCTGCGCGACGGCCGCAGGGCCGCGCACCTCGCTCAATTGCAGGACTTCCACCTGAAACTCGCCGCTGTCATTTCTGATTTGCAGCAGATCGCCCACGCGCACTTCACGGGCTGGTTTGGCCTGTTGTCCATTGGAACTGATGCGGCCCAGCTCACAGGCCCGCGAGGCGAGCGCGCGCGTCTTGAAGAAGCGGGCGGCCCAAAGCCATTTGTCCATGCGAACGCCAGTCATGAAGTCTCTTACACCCGCGGCTCCCAGCCTTTTTCGTAGGTGCGGCGGCGCAGACGGGTGGCTTCCTCGTCGCCAATGAAGGCACTGGTGGAAGAATCCAGTTTCAGCTCGCGCTGCACCTCCCAGGCAATGTTCGACATGAGCAGAATGGAGACCGAAGCATATACCTCATCAATAGGAGAATGGAGCTTTGCGCCTGTCCGGATGCCGTCAATCAGGTTTTTGAAATGCAGTTGGGTCATTGAGTCGCTACCGACAAGATCAGCGCTCGAAGTTTTGCCTGCCTTTGGTACGCGGTATTGGTTGATGAGTTTGCCTTTCAGGTCGCGGACTTCATATCCATCGCGGTCTACGATGACTGTGCCCTCGGTGCCGTGGATGGCCGAGCCACGGTCGCGGTCATACAATGGCATTCCGTTGCAGGACATGTTTTCCCAGGAGATCATCTTGTCCGAATACTCAAAGCTTGTCACCAGCGTGTCATAAAACTGCCAGTCATCTTTGAACTGATATCGGCCCCCGGAAGAGGTAATGCGTTCGGGCCACTTCACACCGAGCGCCCAGCGGCAGACGTCCACTTCGTGCGTTCCGTTGTTCAGTGCTTCGCCCGTTCCGTAAATTCGCAGCCAGTGCCAGTTGTAGGGATGGATGTTGTCTTTGTACGGACGTCGCGGAGCGGGGCCTTGCCATAAGTCCCAGTCGAGGTTTGGCGGGACAGGAACCACTTTACCCGTCCCCATAGACTTTCGCGTATTGCTGTACCACGCCTTGGCGAAATAGGCGCGGCCAATCAAGCCGGATTGGATTTTTTCAATGATCTCAATCGTGTGCGGTGAGGAGCGCTGCTGATTGCCCATCTGCACCAGCTTGTTGTATTTCTTCTGTGCCGCCACAAGCAGCTCGCATTCATGCACGTTATGGCTGCACGGCTTCTCCACATAGACGTGCTTGCCCGCCTCCAGGGCCATGATGGCCATTGGAGTATGCCAGTGGTCGGGTGTGGCGATGGTCAGCGCGTCTACATCTTTCGATTCGAGTGTCTTGCGGAAGTCCTGGTCGGCCTTTGGCGCAGAGCCGGTCACCTTCTCGACGAAGCCCGCGTACTTACCCAGGATGTTTGTGTCTACATCGGCCACGTGTGTAATACGCGCCGAATCGCGGTTGGCATGGAGGCCGTCAAAGTGCGCATAGGCGCGGCTGTTCAGTCCGGCAACAGCAAAATTGATGCGCTCGTTTGCGCCCATGATCTGCGAATAACTTTTTGCAGTTGTTGCAACGGCAAGTCCGGCAGTAGTAGAGGCGAGTCCTTTGGCAAATTCGCGGCGTGTGAACATGGTTCTCCAGGAGAAAGTTGAATTTTAAACGTTCTCGGTTTTGAAAAGCGTGGCGCCCGAAATGCGGCACGAAATTTTTCGCAAGAACCCAGCGTATCAGGATAGAGACATCGCATGTACCGTCAGGCGAAATGAAGGAAGCCGCCCGGCAACAGGGCGGCTTCCTTCGTTAGGGAGAATAGTTCCAACGGAGGCAAAACCATCAGAACTTTCTGGCGAAATACTATGGGTGCGCCGGAGGGGTGTCAAGGCAAAATCCAAGAAACATTTAATTATTTTGAAATCAATAGCTTGCAATATCCATCCGTTTCAGGTTACGAACAGAGCTTATTCGCCTTTTCTTCGTTTCTAGTCGGAGAAATATATGTAAAGTCATTTAATTTTTTGCACTTATGAAAGTTTGCACACATTTATGTGCACCCGAGATGAAACAACGAGTTTTGCACCTACCTCAGCTTCAGCCGGATAAATTGCTCATCACTCAACGAAGAAGCTGGTTTTCCGCGAAGACGGCGGACCAGTGCGCGTCCTCCCCCAAAGAATATGCCGAGAATGATAGCTGTGCCTCCAATGATTCCTGTCAGTGCAGCGATGCCGAGAAGCAGCCGCGCAGTCTTCGATGATTCGCTCACGTAACCCTGAGGGCGGTCCCAGGTCACATCTGCGCTGTAGTTCACCTCTTCCAGCAGCGTGTGCGCCTGGCTTGCAGAGAAATTTCCACTCGTGACGGCAACCATCGGACCACTGCGCCGGACCTGCAAGGCATCTGCAAGGCTCTCGGAAAGCGGCTGCGGCCACTGTGACGTGCTGCCCGCTTTCAGGAAGTTCTGGATGGCCTTTGTGCGTTCTATGGCGATTTGCGGTGTGGGGTACATGAGCAGAGTCAGCGTGCCGTCGCCGTGAGTCGTGGAGTAGTGCGCAGTGACGGCCTCTGCATCGCGATTAAAGCCCACCTGCGCAGGTGGCAGCACTCCTCCACCTTGCCGGTAAGATTCCGGACCCAGAGCATAACGAACGCTGCCTGCATCCAGCGACGCGGGCGGAAGGTATTTCGGAAGCGGCGGCGCAATCGAGCTGGGGCCGGAGATGTTGGGCAGCGCCTGCGCAAGCTCGCGCAATTGCGCTGCGGACATGGCCGTCAGGTGGTCGAAGGTCGCATCTACCAGAGTTGCGCCCTTCCAGAAGAGCACATGCGAGCCATCGAAAGCACCCTCCGCACCGATGTCTTCCTTTCGCATCCCCGGGCGGCGATAGAACGTGAACGCTCCGTAGGCCCCAGTTGCATCCTCAAAGCGGATGGCCCGGACACTCAGCTTGTTGTCCGGCTGAACATAATTTGCAGATGCAAATTCGGCAAAGCCATATTCGTGCAGCACCGGGGCATTGGCCTGATCGGCGGCCTCAGGAGATTGGCTCTGCTGAACAGGGCCAGACGCATGCCATCCGGCGAAATCCGAAGGCAAAAAAGCTTGCTGCTGCTGCGAAGAAGGGGGAGCGGCCTTTTGCGCAGAAAGCTGGGCCAGGGAGAACAAGGCGAGCGCGATAGGAAACAAGCGGCGCAACATAAATACTGCCTGACTTGAGACTACCACCGCAGGATTTTCTGTGCTGGCGCTTATGGTTTGGGCCGTGCTGCCTTTCCTTCAAGAATGTTTCCGCCAAAGCGAAATGCCAGACCTGCCGAAGCACGGGTGGTCCAGCGGCTGTCCTTCAATAAATCGTTGAACAGGTGGTTGTAGACCTGGTCTGCCTGAAAACGCAGGGCGAGGTGACGCGTTACGTTCCAGTCCAGACCGCCGCCGAAGCCGTAAAAGCTGGTCCAGCTTGTCTTGTGCCCAGATGGCGCAAGCTGCTGCACGATGAGGGCCGCGATGGGATCGCGCGGATGCGGCGTTGCTTCTTCACGGATGGCGCCGAGATCGGGCCGGACGAAAAGCGTGACAGGAACAAAGTGCCTGTACGAAAACTGTGTTCCCGCAGCGAAGGTCTGGGTCGTAGAATCCGTGGGGACGGAAAGCTGATACCCGGGCGGAAGCAGTCCGGCGAGCGCAAGGTCTTTGAGGGCGGTTGCTACCTGCAATTGCAGAGAGTCGGTCAGCAGGTTTGGGGTGAGGGAGTTGTGCCCGGTCACGATCGAGTAATCGAAGCCAAGTGTGAGGATGCGGGTCGCATTGTATCCGGCCTGAAGATGGTATCCATGCTCGGCCAGATTCAGGCTGGGCGAGTTGAAGAACGTAAATCCAGAGTAGAGATCGAAGCGTTCGACGTCGGTTTGCTGTGCGGTTGCGTAAAGCGGAAAGGAAAACACTGCGGCGAGGATGAAAGCAAACAGTCTGGCAGTCATGCGGTCCTCCGTGGGGACAAAGAACAGCGCCTTTTCAAAGACAATCGAGATTACTCACGCCGGAGGGAAATTGGCAAGTAAAATCGGTTATCAATCAGTTATCTTTGAACAGCTTTGCAAGATGAAAGTACCGTCGCGCCTGCTTCACATCACGAAGAATCTGCTCTTTCAATGTCTCAGGCGACGGAAAGCGCATCTCTGGACGAATACGGTGAAGAAAGGTGAGTTCGAGTGACGTTGTTCCAGTAAGCTCAATGGGCCGGAAGTCGAGCAGATGCGTCTCAACAGTGAAGGAGGCATCTCCAAACGTAGGACGGACGCCGATGTTCGTGACTGAATCGAAGACCGGGCCATCGCCAATCTTCATCCGCGTGATGTATACGCCATCTGCCGGGAGCAGCTCGTCATATTGCGCAAGATTGATGGTCGGAACGGTGAGCTTTGAGCCGATGCCGCGTCCGCGCGCCGGAGTGGAGCGGATGGAGAACGGCCGCCCCAATAGAGCTCGCGCAGCAGTCATGTTTCCGGCGGCAATCAGCTCGCGTAGCTTGCTGCTGGAAACCGGAAATCCGCGCACGATGCGCGTGTGGTGGGCAGTCACGGCGAATCCCAGAACTCTGCCCAGCGCCATCAGCTCCGTAATGCCTGCCTGCGCCTGATGTCCGAAGCGAAAATTATCGCCTTCATGGACTTCCACGGCGTTGAGGCCATCGCGCAGGACATTGCGGGCAAAGTCCTCGGCGGAGAGGTGCGAGAATTCTTCGGTAAAGGGCAGAACAACGGTGGCATCAAGACCGGTTTCCGCAAGCAGGCGCAGGCGCTCCGCCATAGGAGTGATCAGCCGCGGCGCAATTTCAGGCCGAAGCACGCGTACCGGATGAGGATCAAAAGTGACGGCGATGCGTTTTGCGCCGAGTTCCCCTGCGCGTTCACGGGCGTGCTGGATGATCCAGCGATGGCCGCAATGCACGCCGTCAAAGTTGCCGATGGCGATGACCGTGGGGCCATAGTTGGCTGGGACCTCAGAAAGCGCGCGAAATACCTGCATATCTATAGCTCAAACGGAATGCGAAGTCCGTCATATGCGAGGCGGACATGCGGAGGGAGTTCGTCTTCGGTTTCTGCATGAAGCAGATCATGCGACATATGTGTAAACCAAACACGGCGCGGTTTCAGTACTTCCACCCAGTGCAGCGCCTCGTCAATATTGGCGTGGCTGGGGTGCGGTTTTTTGCGCAGAGCGTCCATGATGACCACATCAAGGTTTTGCAGCAACGGAAGGCTGCCATCCGGGATGCGGTTCATATCTGTCAGATACGCTGCGCTGCCGAAGCGAAACCCGGCTGCCTCCTGTTCGCCATGAATCAGCGGCACACGCTGAAAGATGGCATTCTGAATGGTCACCGACTCCGTTCTTTCCAGCCGGTTCATCTTCACACGGGCGCGTGTTGGATATCTGGACTCAGCAGAAAAGGTGTAGTCGAAGACTTTTTCGATGATGCGCGCCGAGAAATCGTCCGCATAGAGCGGAATGTGACCGCTGGGATGATGAAAGCTCAGGGGGCGCAGGTCGTCGAGGCCGAGAATGTGGTCGGCGTGCGAGTGGGTGTAAAAAACGGCATCCACATGCCGGATGTTTTCACGCAGCGCCTGCGTACGGAAGTCGGGGCCGGTGTCAATCAGGACGCAATGCCCACCCCATTGAACAGCAGCAGAGGGCCGCGTGCGCCGGTCTCGTGAGTCAGGCGAGGTGCAGACATGGCATTCGCACCCGAGCGTGGGCACGCCCATGGATGTCCCGCTGCCGAGGATGGTGAGTGTGGCTTGCATGTAGCAGTAAACAGGTTTGTCATCCTGAGGGGCGAAGTGACAGGGGACTCAGCTGAGATTCTTCACTACGCCTTCGGCTTCGTTCAGGGTGACGGTAAATCGAAAAATACTACTTCTTTGCCAGTGGAGGTTGCTGCGCCGATTTCGAGATGGCGTTGGTGATCTCGACGTACATCATGCGCAGGTCAAAGAGGGCGTTCTGCAACAGACGCTGCTCTTTTTCCGTGAGATTGCCTTTCGTCTTCTGCTCCAGAACGGCGAGCATATCAATGCTCTGACGCGCGCCAACAATGTCAATGCGTGGCTGCTGGCCTGGTTCTGTGCCTGCACCCATGGCCACCAGCGCCGACAGATAAATAGACTGGATGACATGCTCGAAAGCGACTTCCTGCGGCGCTCCCATTCCGGGATTGGCCTGGCGCAGCATGTCATCTATCTCGCGTGTGGACTGCTGATAGGCCTCGTGCTGCGCGGCTGACTCCTGCGCAGTCGGTCCGGCGTGCTCTTCAGTGGCAGGCTGCGGTGTTTCCTCTGCCCTCGGGGCCTCCTGTTTCGGTGGAGGCATCGTAATCACGCGAGGGCCATTTTCCGCTGGTTTTTCCTGCTGCTCTGATTGCGCAGGGTCGTCGCGCCGCTCTCCTTCCGGAGTGAACTTGCGGCGGTCGGTGACCGTAAATGCTGGTGGTTTATTTTCCATGATTTCCTTCCTGATCAGGGCAAGGCCAAAGGTCCTTCCAGGGGCGTTGCAGTGCCTCCGGCATATGTAATGGCTGCCTTGCGTTCTAAAACTTCGATGCGGACAAATCCAAGCGCGAGCGTTTGCGTAAAGCCGGGCAGCGCGTAATGGGAGGCGCTGGTGATTTCACCGACAGGTTTATCGTCGCCTTCCACGTGAAGCTCCGCGCCTGATTGGGGTAAATCCCCATGCAAGTCAAACTGTTTCAGCGTGCGGTGGACCGTAGCGCGGGAGCGGATGCGCTCGACAATCTCCTGCCCGAGATAGCATCCTTTACTGAAGTTCAGCGCGCGCATCTGGTTTGTTTCCTGCGGGAGGGCACGGTCGGTAATGTCCACTCCATATTCCGGGACACCTTCAAAGATGCGCAGCGAATTGAGCGCGGCAAACCCGGCGGGTTTGGCCCCGGCTTCGGTCAAAATGCGCCACATTTCGCCCGCGTGCTCTGAGGCAAGCCATAATTCAAAGCGCGGAACCAGTACTTCATAAGCACTGACGAGGGTGACCGGAATCCCCTGGATGGCCGTTTGGGCAAAGGTCATCTTTTCGGGAATATCAATCCCCAGAGATTCAAGAATGGCAGGAGCTTCCGGCCCGGCGAGACCTAGAGTGGTGTTCGCTGCGTCTAACTCCTGTAGGTCCACATCATCCATGATGATGAAATGATCAAGGTGCGCCAGGAGACGCGGCAACTGCAACCGGTCCGTTTCAAACAGGTAATGGTCAGGCGAGCGGAAGATATAGCCATCGCCCTGAATGCGCCCTTGCGCGTTCAAAACAAAGGTGTACAAACCGGAGCCTTCGGCCATATCACGGGTATTGTTCGTGACCATTCCGTTCAGCCAGCGCACGCGGTCTTTTCCGGTGATGCGGATGCGCGTCAGGTAACCGAGATCGTAGACCGCGGCGGAGTGCATCAGATGACCGAGTTCGATGGTGCAGTCCTCGAAGACATGGGGCGTAAGCCGGCCACGGTGCATCTGAAGGTCAGATGCAACATGGAGAGAGGCCAACGGAGTGCGTTCATTCTCAACCAGTGGTGGCGTTTGACCCATAACAAAATTATAGTCGGGTAAGGATGTTCAAGATGAAAACAGCAGGCAGGCTGGTTCTGGTGGTGATGGTTGCCGCAGGAATGTGCCTGGGGCAGACCACGGACAACGCTGCGGCGCAAAAAGTTGCTCCTCACGAAACGCACATCACGCCATCGCAGGCAAAGGAACTCTTCCATTCCGTTGGAGTGATCCTGAAGTTCGCTTCCGAGGATACGGACCTGCCCATCCGGCACGATGTGAAACGCAAACTAACCACGCGCGAGGACGTCGAGAAGTACCTCATCCGGAAGATGGACGATGACAAGGATGCTAAGCGCATGGAGCGCTCTGAGATCGTCCTGAAGAAGTTCGGCCTGCTTGACCGTGATTTCCAGCTTCGTCCATTCCTGCTGGCCCTTCTGAAAGAGCAGATTGAGGCCTATTACGACAGCAAGACCAAGACAGTGAACCTGCTCGACTGGGCCACTCCTGAGACGCAGAAGCCTGTGCTGGCCCACGAGTTGACGCACGCCCTTCAGGATCAGCACGTTGATCTGGACAAGTGGGAAGACGTAACCAGCGAAGACTTGTCCCATAATGCGAAGCAGGACAATGAGCATATCCAGACTGACGAGGTGGATACCGCACGTGAGGCCGTGCTCGAAGGGCAGGCCATGGCCGTTTATGTGGACTACTCACTGGCCCCCTCAGGCAAGAGCCTGCTGAATGCTCCAGACCTGGATACGGATGACCTGGGCGGCGACACCTCCGATTCGCCTGTGCTTTCGCGCGCTCCACTGGTGCTGAAGGAGTCGCTGCTGTTTCCTTACCAGGATGGCCTGCATTTTGAACAGGTCCTGCTCAAGAACGAAGGCAAAGATGGAGCCTTTGCCGGTGTACTCGACCGCCCTCCGGCGTCGAGCTATGAAGTGATGAACCCGCGTGCGTATCTCCGGAAGCAGAAGGCCCCGGTGTTGAGTATGCCGGACGTTCATCCCCTTCTCGATGCGGATTACGACCCCTATGATGTCGGCGTGATGGGCCAGTTGGACGTGCGAATGCTGAGCGAGCTGTTTGGCGGAGAGCAGCTCTCGAAAGTGCTCACTCCAGCGTGGGACGGCGGCATCTACTATGCCGTGCAGAGCAAAAAGGCAAAGACCGGCGCAGAGAAAGATTCAACCGCATCCATTGGACTACTCTATCTTTCGCGCTGGAAGTCGCCCGAGGCCGCCCGTGCCTTCGCCAAAATGTACGCCGATGAACTGAGCAAAAAGTATTCTGGCGTAAAGCGCGATCCGGATGCAGAAGGAGACCCAACCGAGCAGGTCTACCAGACCAGTGAAGGCCCCGCTCTCATTGTCACCAAAGACAATATGGTTTTTACTAGCGAGAGCTTCGATCTGCCGCTCGCCCGCAAGCTTGCTTTCCTCATGATGGGGGCACAGGAAGGAGGCGGAAGCCTTGAAGCTGCAAAATTCAAGGCCCCGGGTCATCCTTCGCATGAACTGACCACCAGCATGGTCCGCTTCTTTACCGGATGCGGCATGGTACGCGCGGCCGTGCGATAGATTTAAGCGAGGTGCGGACCGCTGCATCCTTCGCTTTGCCGCATCACCGGTATACTTACCGCCCGTCCCAGGCCTTCGGGCAGCCTTTTCCGTCTTCTACGGCTGTCAGCAATCCTGCTGCGGATCTAAGCTCGCGGCTGTAGCAGTAGCCAGTCGAATCGCGCGTGAAGTACTTTTGCGAACTGCTGCGGTCCGTTGTTCCGGTGAGTGATCCGTTCGCACCGAATTGCAGGGTGTCGGCGGTATTCACGGCGTTGCTGGTTTCAGATTGATACAGCGGGAAACCATTCAGCAAAAGTGTTTCGTGTTCGTGAAATCCCTGCTGGACAGTGGTCACCTGCTGGCTCGATCCATCTGTATTTGTGGTGTAGTTATATGCCAGAGAGAGCGGGTACGAGAGCTTCTTGTGTTTCTCCGTAACGTACCAGCCATCTCTGGTGATCGTGCGGGAAGATATCTCCGTGCCCTGCACGATGGCCTGTTCATACTGCGTGTTGCTGATGGTGAATTGCTGGTTGTTAGTGAAGGTAATGTTCTGCTCGACGGTGGTTTCGATGCGTCCATGCGATGTATTCACCCATCCGGAAATGCGGTAATTTCGCAGGTTGGACGTGTCCACTGTTCCACCGCTGGAGCTTACGCCCTGGTCCTGAATCACAGGGGCAGGAGCGGCAGCCAAGGTGTTCTCTATAACTGCTCCGGTTACAGACTTGCCGCCGTGGTCCTCAAAGACCAGCAGGTTGGCGGTCACGGCAAAGTAGCTGTCTGCATTGAATACGCTCAGCGCAATGGTGTGCGGCTTGCCATTCGAGAGCAGTCCGGCAAACGGTGTCAGGTCTACGCGGTACGGAACAAAGTTCAGAGTCTGTACTCCCGGAATGGGCGCCCATAGATAAGGGTCAATGCCGCCGGTGAAAATCCATGGATAGACCGGAGCAACGCCGGCTGGCTGTCCATCAATCGTGATTTCCGTCTCACGAAATGCTGTAGAGCCGCAGCTTTGCAATGTCGCCGTGTCAGCATTGGGAACGCAGGTGTACCAAAACTCGTCTGTAGACTGCCCCTGCGCCAGAACGTCGAGATATGCGCGCTCGACATTCGTAGGCAGCGTGACAGTTTGCGATAGCTGGTTGGAAGGCGTATTCAGATATGTGGAGTCCGTTGCGCCTGTGGGAAGAGCCAAGACCTGGTCAGCCGTGTGCGGCGCCGGAGAAAAGAACGTGGCCGGATAGAAAAGCAACTGCGCCGAGCCGTGAATGACTCCGGTATAGGTGGAGTCAACGACATTATCCAGGTGGATGTCTCCACTCTGAGGTTGTGTAAACAGTGCAGAGTAGTCAGTCAGGTCGCGCTCAATGTGCCAGGTGGGAGCGACTGTTTTGCGCGGTTCTGGTGTGGTCCCGAAGTAAATGTTCACGCCGTTCAGAAACATCTTCGCGGTGCGGTCAAACTGGCGTCCTGCGTTCTCGTTGAAATCGGCGACAAGCACCACTTTGGCCCACGGGCCGGGGCAATTCGCAGGCGGTATGTAAGTAAAGTTCCTGGGACTGAAATCGTCAAAGGTGAAATCGGAAAACAGTGTTACGGTGCACGGTGTCGTATTCGGGTGGCGGACTGGCGGGTCGGCGGTCGCTGTATTGGATGAGCCGACTACAGGCGTCTGCGCCAGACCGAAAGAAAGAGCTGCGGCGCCAAAAAGCGCGGCAGCAAGAATTTGCCTCACTGGGAAAAACATAGGTCTGCTCCTTTAAGAGGGGATGAGCAATGACAGCAGTGTTGGGAAGGATACCATGTGAACCGCTGCCCTGCCACTATCTGCAACGCACCCTGCCCGGGGCAACGATTTAGCGGCATTTATACTGAGACTTCATCACTCTCACCCATTCGGAGCAGGATTTGCAGCAAGCAGAAATCGGGATCATCGGGGGCAGCGGACTGTATGCCATGCCCGGCCTCACCAACACGCGTGAAGAGCGCGTAGAGACACCGTTTGGCGAGCCAAGCGATGCATTTGTTCTTGGCGAACTGGAAGGCCGCAGGGTCGCCTTTCTGGCGCGGCATGGACGAGGCCACAAACTGCTTCCTACGGAGCTGAACTTTCGCGCCAATATTTATGCGCTGAAAAAGCTCGGTGTGGAGCGCATCGTTTCTGTTTCCGCCGTCGGCTCCCTCAAGGAAGAGCACAAGCCTACGGACTTCGTCGTTCCAGACCAGTTTATTGACCGCACGTTTCATCGTGAATCCACCTTCTTCGGCGATGGACTCGTGGCGCACGTTGCCTTCGGCGATCCCGTCTGTGCCACCGTAGCCAAAGCCATTACAGACGGATGCTCTGCTTCCGGCGTAGTAGGCAAGCAGGGGGGCACCTATGTCTGTATGGAAGGGCCGCAGTTTTCGACCCGGGCCGAATCGAACCTTTACCGAAGCTGGGGAGCCGATGTCATTGGCATGACCAACCTGCAGGAGGCGAAGCTGGCGCGAGAGGCCGAAATTTGCTACGCCACAATGGCCATGGTGACCGACTATGACTGCTGGCATGAGGGCCACGACGATGTAACCGTCGAGCAGATTATCGCCGTGCTGAACCAGAATGCGGCGAACGCCGCAAAGGTGGTGCGAGCCGCAGTGGCAGCCATGCCAAAAGAACGCAAATGCGCCTGTGCAACAGCGCTGCAATATGCGATCATCACCAACCCGGCGGCAGTTCCGCCTGAAACACGCAAACGGCTGGATTTACTGGTCGGAAAATATCTCAAAAAGGACTAAGCAGAATGTCAATTCTCGTAGTGGGCAGTGTCGCATTTGACAGCATTGAGACCCCTTCAGGAAGGGCAGAGCGCTGCCTGGGTGGAGCGGCAACATATTTCTCTCTTGCCGCGAGCTATTTCACCGACGTTCGCGTGATTGCCGTAGTCGGCGAGGACTTCACCGCGAAAGAAGAAGATGTACTGAAGCGACGCGACATTGATACGCAGGGACTGGAGCACGTTGCTGGAAAGAGTTTCTTCTGGCGCGGCTCCTACATGAAGGACCTGAACGAGGCGCAGACCCAGGAGACGCAGCTCAACGTCTTTGAGAGTTTTTCGCCGAAAATTCCTGCTGCATACACTGATTCAGAATTTCTCTTTCTCGCCAACATTGATCCGGTCCTGCAGGACACCGTCCGCAGGCAGATGCCGAAAGTCCGTATGGTGTGCGGTGACACCATGAACTACTGGATCACCGGTCATCGCGAAAACCTTGAAAGAGTGCTGAAGGGGCTGGATGGTCTTTTGATTAACGACGGCGAAGCCAAGCTGCTGGCGAACGACAACAATCTGGTTTGCGCGGCCCAGAAGATTCTGGCGATGGGGCCGAAGAGCCTTGTAGTCAAACATGGTGAATATGGCGCAACGGCCTTCTTCAGCAACCGCCTTTTTCCCGGAGAGACGAAGCATGTCTCGCTGCCTTTCCGCGCTCCCGCACTGCCGTTGAGCGAGGTCGTAGACCCGACCGGAGCAGGCGACTCCTTCGCCGGAGGCTTCTTCGGCCATCTGGCTTCGCAGAAAGAAGTGACCCCGGCATCCTTCAAGCGCGCCATGTTCTACGGAGGCGTGATGGGATCGTTCGCCGTCGAGCGCTTCGGCACCGAACGGCTCCAGTCCCTCACACGCGAAGAGATTGACCAGCGTTTTGCGCTGTTCCGTGAGTTGTCACACCTTGACTGATCCTGCAACTCAAAAAAAAAGGATGTCCCATCCTTCGCATAGCAAAGAGTGGGAGACCGAATCGCTCCGCAGTGAGACATGGCTCGTGGCCTGCGTGGCCCTGGCTGTGTCTCTCATGGCGCTGGCATACTGCTCTCCGCGCGGAATGCTCCTGCTCTATGGTGATGCCGTGGCGCATCTGCACATCGCCCGCCGTGTCTTCGATTCGCTCGATCCCGGATACAAGCAGCTAGGCTCGGTGTGGCTTCCGCTGTCGCACATTCTGCTCATTCCTTTTGTGCAGAAGATGTCCTGGTGGCAAACGGGTCTGGCCGGGGCATGGCCTTCCATGGCGTGTTACGTGCTCGGATGCGCAGGCATCTACCGTCTGGCGCGCATCTGGTTGCGGCCAGCAGCTGCATGGATTGCTGTCGCTTTCTTTGCGCTGAACCCAGGCTTGCTTTATATGCAGACCACCGCCATGACCGAGCCGCTCTTTCTGGCCGAGATGGTCTGGAGCGTACTCCTGCTGGCCGGGTACGCCCGCGCTCTCAAGTCTTCAGATGCGGTGCGTGCATCGCGTTTGCTGATTGGCCTGGGATTCGTGCTTGCAGGCGCTGTCTACACGCGCTACGACGGATGGATATTCGCCTGCATTGCCTGGTGGATTGCGTTATGGAATCTCCGCCGCCACTGGAGCAGTCGCGCAGGTGGAGCATTCATCCTCTTTACCGCTATTCTTGTCACTGCTCCGCTGTTATGGATGGCCTACAACGCGCGCCAGTTTGGCGACCCCCTCGACTTCATGCGGGGGCCTTATTCCGCAAAGGCGATTGAAGAACGCACCGCTGCTCCGGGGGCCCCGCATTATCCCGGCTGGCACAGCGTGAGAGTCGCGGCACTTTATTTTCTGAAGGCTGCGGAGCTCGGTGCCGCTCCCGTTCGTTTGGCCAACCTGATGCTCTGGCTCAGCGTTGCCGGGACCATCGCTGCCTTTTGGAAATGGCGTGGACAGAGCATCACGTCCGCGCTGCTGCTTTGGGTGCCGCTCCCGTTCTACGCATACTCCATTGCTTATGGATCGGTGCCTATTTTTATCCCACTCTGGTGGCCGCACTCCTGGTATAACACGCGCTATGGCATGGAGATGCTGCCGGCCTTTGCGCTTTTTCCTGCGTTCCTCGTCGCCTGGGCCGCAAGACAATGGCCGCGCGCGCGAAGATGGGTAATAGCGGTGGCACTGGCTCTCATCGTTGCAGACAGCATTACGCTGATGCGTAACCGTCCGATTGTCCTGGCCGAAGCCATCGCCAATTCGCGCACGCGTATTCCTTATGAGGAATCACTGGCTGAAGCGTTGAAGTCCCTGCCACAGCAGGGCATGATTCTGATGTATACCTCGGAGCACATTGGGGCCTTACAGCGTGCAGGGATCCCGCTGAAGCGCACCATCAATGAGACGGACTACTACCAATGGCCCGCAGCCTTGCAGCATCCGGCAAGGGCCGCAAGTATTGTTGTCGCCACAGATCATGATGCCGTGGCCAAAGCCATCGCCGCGCACCCTGAAGGGCTGATGCTGGTTGACGTAGTGTGTTCCACCGGGCAGCCTTGCGCGCGCATTTACCTTTCAAAGTGGTAGCATCACGCTCAAACAGCCATGATGATCGAAGCCCCCGGACACATGCTGAGTTTCGACGCCTTGCAGGAGGCCATCCTCACAGGAGGCGCTGCGGGGCGCCTGCTGCTGGCCGCATTTCTCGGCGGCGTAATTGGTATTGACCGCGAATATCATCACAAGCCGTCCGGCGTGCGGACCAATCTGCTCATCTGCTTCGGCGCGGCGCTGTTTACGTTTCTTTCGTCCGTTGTAGCTGGCGAAGGCAGCACCAATAAAGGACAGATTGCTTCCAACATCGTCCAGGGAATCGGCTTTTTAGGCGCTGGCCTCATCCTGCACAACCGCGACCGCGTCAGCGGGCTCACCAGCGCGGCGACCGTCTGGGCAGTGGCTTCGATTGGCATGGCCTGCGGCGCTGGATTGTACATCCCGGCAGTGTTCTCGGCCGTGCTGGTTCTGGTGGCGTTAGAAGGCGTGGGGTTGCTTGAGCGCAAGGCCAACCTCAAGCTCTATTCTGTTATCTATGAGGCGCGCGGACGCGACCCGGTAAAAATGTCCATGACTATCCTTCATGCGATGGACAGAATGAAGCGGCGTCTCGGGCATCTGGAGCAGGAGAATATCGGCGACCTCAACCGCATCTGCTTTACCGTCTACGCCACGCGCAAAGGGCACGACCAGTTGCAGGCGACCCTGAATGCCTCACCAGCGATTGACGAGATACATATATTTCCGAATGTGGAGGATGATTGATCCCCTTTGTAAAAGCACATGCCTGTGGCAATGATTTTCTGGTGGTCGAGGCAAAGCATCTAGGCGCGGAAAAGCAGCGTGAAACGGCCATCCGTCTCTGCGCCCGCAATACAGGAGTCGGCGCAGACGGCGTCGAGTATCTGGAATGGACAGGCGAGCGCTCCGGCCGCATCCGGCTCTTCAACGCCGATGGCTCGATTGCGGAAATCTCCGGCAACGGTACCCGCTGCGTTGCCGCATGGATGGCCCACGAAAAGGGCCTCCAGCGAGGAGACGTTCTTACGCTCGAAACCGATGCCGGCCCACGCGAGTGCCGTATCGTCCTCAATGAAGATGGCCGCTACCAGATTGCCTCACGCATGGGCGTGCCGGAAATCAGCAGGCGTGGCGTGGATCTGAATGGCACGCAGATTGAAGGGGTGGCCGTCTCCACAGGCAATCCGCACTTTGTCATCTTTGTGCATGACGGGACATTTACGGCGCTGAATCGCAGTTGGCAGGAGATAGGCCACGCCATCTGCTTTCATCCGGATTTTCCGCAGCAGACCAACGTGGAATTTGTACACATCCTCAATACAAACGAAATTGAAATCCGCATCTTCGAGCGCGGCGTCGGGCCAACGGCTTCTTCCGGCACCGGAACATGCGCTTCGGCCGTGGCTGCGATTTCTCAGCGCGGCGCAGCGAAACATCTGCTGGTACGCGCGCCCGGCGGCGAGCAGAGGGTCGAGTGGGATGGCGAGGGAAGCGAGATTCTGCTGACCGGGCCGGCCCAGTTGATCGCACAAGGCGAGGCATTCTAGATGCTGAAGCCGCCTGCCGTAGCGCCGGATGCACGTGTCGCCGTGATTGCCCCAGCCAGTTCTTCCAAACCAGAGCGGCTGGCGCGTGGCATTGAGGCGCTGCGCGCGCGCGGATACGACGCCGAATTTGGCCAGTTCGCGCAGGGACGGCTTGCCCCCTATTTTTCCGGAACGGCAGAGGAAAGGCTGGCAGATTTCCACGCCGCTTTTTCTGATCCTGAAATACAGGCCATCTTTTGTACCCGTGGCGGTTACGGATCGAACTACCTGCTTGAGGACATTGATCTCGACCTCATTCGCGAAAACCCGAAGCCGCTCTTCGGCTATAGCGATATGACTGCCGTGCAGACGTGGCTTCTTGACCAGACCGGACTGGTGGCCTTCCACGGCCCGATGGTGGCCGCGGACTTCGCCGTGAGCGGTGGCGTACACGGTCCCAGCCTCGATGCAGCGCTCGATGGCGACCTTATTTCTGTCAGCGCGGCCGAGGGGCTTCGCATCCTCAGGCCAGGGCGCGCGCGCGGGGTGATGTACGGCGGATGCCTCAGCATTCTCACTTCAACCCTGGGCACCCGCTTTGCGCCGCAGACCGAAGGCAAACTGCTCTTCCTGGAAGATGTGGGCGCAAAGCCCTACCAGATTGACCGGATGCTGCGCCAGATGGTGCTCGCGGGCAAGTTCGACGGAGTGACCGGATTCATTTTCGGAGAGATGCTCGAATGCGCATCGCCCGGGGCCCCTCCGGATTTACTGGAACAGGTCATCCTGCGCGTGCTCGACTGGTTTGACGGGCCGGTTGCCATTGGACTGCGCTCCGGCCACGTTTCGCACAGCAATATTACGCTGCCGTTTGGGATTGAAGCCGAATTAATTTTGGAAGATGCTCCGGAGCTGCGCTATCTGGAGCCGGCAGTAGAGAATGAATAGCAAGAGCAGAGAGCGCGCCCCGCTCAGGTGACAATAGTTAGAAGATGCAAAGCAAACACATTCATCTCATCGGAATCTGCGGCACAGCCATGGCTTCTCTTGCCGGGCTGCTGCAACTCAAAGGACATCGCGTCACCGGCTCCGACCAGGCGGCCTATCCGCCGATGTCCGACTTGCTGTGCAGCTTGCGGATTCCGGTCGCGGAGCCGTTCTCGGAAGAGAACCTGAAGCCGCATCCCGACCTTGTCATCATCGGAAACGCAATTTCCCGCGGCAATGTTGAGCTGGAATATGTGCTCGACCAGCGCATTCCATTCACCTCGCTTGCAGCGTTGATGCATCATGAGTTTCTGCGAGGGCGCGAGTCGCTCGTCGTAGCCGGGACGCATGGCAAGACCACAACCACCTCCATGTTGGCGTGGATGTATGAAGTGGCAAAGCTGGCCCCATCATTCCTGATTGGCGGCGTGGCGGAAAACTTCGGGACGAGCTTTCAGCTCCACGACAGCAGGCCGTTCATCATGGAAGGCGATGAGTACGACACGGCCTTCTTCGATAAAGGCCCGAAATTCATGCACTACTTTCCCGACGCGCTCATTCTCACACACGTCGAGTTCGATCATGCCGATATCTACCGCGACCTTGACCAGGTAAAGACCGCCTTCAAGCGTCTGGTGAATCTCGTTCCCCGGCGCGGACGCATCGTCGCCTTCGATGGCGCGGCCAATGTATCTGAATGTGTTGCGCGCGCCTTTTGCAAAGTAGAACGCTATGGTTTCGCACCAGACTCCAGCTGGCGCATCACAGACCTGCATTTTGCGGGCGGCCAGACCCGTTGGAAGGTGCTGCGTGATGGAAAACAGTGGGCAGATCTGGCGTTGAACATGGCCGGTGAGCACAACGCCCTGAACGCAATGGCCGCGGCCGCACTCGCCGCAGGCCAAGGGGTGCCAATGTCTGCCATCCAGGAAGCCCTGGCAACGTTTAAAAGCGTGAAGCGCAGGCTGGAAGTGCGTGCGGTGGTAGATGGAGTGACCATCATTGACGATTTTGCCCACCATCCTACTGCAATCCGTGAGACACTTCGTGCCTTGCGTACCGCGTATCCGGATGCGCGCCTCTGGGCCGTTCTCGAACCGCGCTCAAACACTCTACGCCGCAATGTTTTTGAGGCTGAGTTGGTAGACAGTCTTTCGCGGGCTGATCACATTGTGTTATCAGGGGTCTTTAAACAGGAGAGCATTCCTGAAAATGAACGCCTGCATCCGGAAACGATCGTCGCCGCGCTGAAGCAGTCCGGCAAAAGCGCCGCGCTCTTTGCCAATGCTGATGCCATCGT
>DASRBV010000096.1:0-2704 GCA_035653455.1 Pseudacidobacterium sp.
AGCGCTGATATCACCGACCTTTCAAGCGAGACATGTCTCCCCGGATTGATGGATACACATACGCATGTACTACTGCAAGGGGATGCGACGGCAGCGGAATATGCGGAGCAGCTTCTGAAACAGTCTCTGGCGTATCGCGGCATTATGGGCGCAGTAAATGCAGCCAGGGCACTGAATTACGGGTTTACCACAATCCGCGATCTTGAGACCGAAGGGGCGCTCTACGCCGACGTGGACATCAAACACCTCATCGAGCAGGGTGTGATTCCCGGACCGCGGATGCAGGTGGCCACACGCGCGCTGGATGTGACGGGGGCGTATCCGCTGCTGGGATATGCGTATGGAGTGGATGTCCCGCATGGCGTGCAAACCTGCGATGGGCCGGAGGAATGCCGCAAGGCCGTGCGCGAGCAGATTTCTTATGGCGCGGACTGGATCAAGGTCTATGCGGACCGCGGATATTTTATGCGTCCTGATGGCGTGCTGGATGATGTTCCCACCTTCACGCTGGAAGAGCTGAACGCAATTGTGGATGAAGCGCATCGGGAGGACCATCCGGTGGCGGCGCACGCGATGGGGCTGCACGGCGTGCATAATGCTGTGACGGCGGGGGTGGACACGCTGGAGCATGGGGAGTATATCGCTCCGGAAGACTTGAAGACGATGGCGGAGAAGGGTATCTGGTATGTGCCTACGACGTATGCTCTGGAAGCGGTATCCGAGGGGAGGGCGAGTGATGGAAACCCTGTGTATAAGCAGATGATCAAGACCCATTCTGAGACGATGCGGCGGGCGATGGAGGCACACATCAGGATTGCATTCGGCACGGATGCAGGGGCGTTTCCCTGGACGACAAATCCGGCGAAGGAATTTGCGGTGCTGGTGCGGGACGGGATGACTCCGGCGCAGGCGATCCAAAGCGCAACGATCCAAGCGGCAAAGCTAATGCGGATGGATGATCAGCTCGGTATGGTAGGAATGGGAAAACTAGCCGATATTGTTGCTGTTCCGGGCAATCCGCTGGGGCAGATTACGTTGATGGAGCAGGTGAATTTTGTGATGAAGGACGGGGTGGTGTATCGCAGCCCAAAGCCGTGAGCACAGCCTGGACGAGGCCGTTGACGTCATGCGGGTTGGCTTCCGCGGCCGGCTCCCATCCGTGTTCGCGCAAGGTTGCGGAAGTGATGGGGCCGATGGAGATGGCTTTGATGTTGTCCGGCATTGCGTCTGTTCCTGCGCTTTTCAAAAGCTGAAAGAAATTTGTAACTGTGGATGAGCTTGTAAAGGTAATGGCGTCCGTGGCAATGCCATTCACTTTCCGTATAAGTTCTACCGAAGACGCAGGTATTACCGTTCTGTAGGCGTCCACAACATCCACGATTGCGCCTGCTTTTCTCAGTTCGTCGGGGACGATGTCGCGGGCGGCCGCGGCGCGGGCGAGCAGGATGCACGATTGGGCTACCTGACCGTGCAGTGCTTCTATGAGCGATTCAGCCACATACTCTTTCGGAACAAGAGCAACGGAAAGGCCGAAATTGCGCAGCGCGTCTGCTGTAGCGGAGCCAATGGCGACACAGTTGATATGGGCGAATGCTTCTGGGCCCAGACCAAAAGAGGCGATTCTCTCACCGAGGACGCGGACGGTGTTGGCGCTGGTGACAATCAGCCACCGATACTGATGCAGATTGCGCAGCGCGGCATCGAGGGGCGCGTAAGATTCCGGGGGGACGATCTCAATGGCAGGAATTTCGACGACGCGCGCGCCGAGGGATTCGAGTTCGCGGGTGAGCCGGCTGGCCTGATGGCGGGCACGGGTGACGATGATGGTCTTTCCGGACAGAGGCCCCATAAGAACCTGTATTCGATTCAACAGAGTAACAGTTTTTGAGTCAGCTGAAGCCGGCCATTTTCGCGTTTCCTCCGTTCCTGATCAGGAACGTTTTTTCCTCTCGCCCGCATTGCGGAGCAACATTTGTCCTCATTTCGTCTTACATTGAATACAGGCAGGAGTGTGCAGAGAGCAGTGAGGGGAGTATCGTCAGCGTGGTTGCGGGTCATCGTCATCGTTACCGTCAGCATGGTCACAGCGAGATGCTGGCCCCAGAGTAGTTCATCTACCCATAAAAAACATAAGACAACAGCCACGGCCAGCAGTTCCAAAACACACCACACAAGCCATACCGCGCATAAAACCACGGCCGCAACGCGCAGCAGGCATGCGGTACACAGACGTCGGCGTCCTTTGTCAGCGCGGGCACGAGCAAAGAGCCACAAGCTGCAGCAGGCGTTCGTTGCTTCATCTCAGTTACGGCCGATGGCACAGCAATTGGCTATGATGCGCAGTCCGGCGGCATATGCCGGCGTAACTGCGTATGCGCGGGCGCATACGGGCGAGGCGTCGGCTGCGGCTTACATTGCATTGGGCCATGCCTATCTGCTTGACCACAAATATCCCGAGGCGGTGAGCGCCTTCCGTCAGGCAAATATTCAGGGCAATGCTCTGGATGATTATGCAGACTATCTGGAGGCGCAGGCCGATTTGCAGTCAAACAATCTGCCCCAAGCCGAGACCATCCTGAGCGCCTTTGTGCAGAAGCACCCGGACAGCATTTTCGTTTCCAGTATTCCGGTGCTTCAGGCAAACCTCTTTCTGCAGGAAGGCGACCCGCAGGCCGCATTGCGAATTCTCGATGCACATAAAGGC
>DASRBV010000097.1:0-24888 GCA_035653455.1 Pseudacidobacterium sp.
CGCAATCCGGAGCTTCTGGCATCCGTGGCCCCGGGAACAACTTTGACGGGGCTGCGCCAGCAGCAAAGCGAATTGATGGTCCAATATGCTCAGTTGAAGGCGAAGTATGGTCCGGAATGGCCAAAGCTAAAGGAAGCGGAAAAACAGCTCGCGACCGTGCAGACGAACATAGATGCCGAAATCAATAATCTGACGAATAAGTTTCAGGAAGAATATAACGCTGCTGTAAATACAGAAAACCTTCTACGCTCTCGCCTGGACCAGATTAAGCAAGAAGCCTATCGGACAAATGCATCTGAAGCGGAGTTCGACATCCTGAAACATGGAGCTGACTCCGCCTCCGACCTGTACGATGCGTTGCAGACCAAATTGAAGGAAGCGGGTATTACCGCTGGCCTGAATTCAAACAACATAGATGTAATTGACAGGGCCACAGAGCCAGCACGTCCTGTCTCTCCTAAAAAGAGAATAGATCTTGCTGTGGGGTTCATGGGCGGGTTGTTGATCGGAGTGATGATTGCTCTGGTCCTTGAGTCGCTGGATGATACTCTGCGGACATCAGAAGATGTTGAAGCTGTCTCTGGCCTGCCGTCTCTGGCGGTGATTCCGCATTTTACTTCTATACGCAAAATCGCCTCATCTTCTGCCGATGGGGCCGCTGCGATGGATAAAACCGGAGTTTCTGCCGAGATTGTTTCCTATACAGAGCCTCATTCCATAGGAGCAGAAGGATATAGAACTTTACGGTCTTCGATCCTGCTTTCGTCTGTGGATCGAGAGCCGAGGCTTATTTTGCTGACCAGCAGCTATGCGGCAGAAGGGAAATCTACCTGCGCAGCAAACCTGGCGATTTCATTCGCGCATCGGTCAGCCCGGGTGCTCGTAGTGGATACAGACCTTCGCAAGGGGACGCTGCACCTGAAGTTCAAGACATCAAACCGTGCAGGACTGTCTACGCTGCTGGCGCGTGAATCAGGCGAAGAAGCATACGAGCGGCCATTGCCTGATCTGCCAAACCTCGTAGTTTTGACACGCGGACCGATAGCACCCAATCCCGGAGAGATGCTGGCATCACGCAGCATGGAAGACCTGCTGCTGCAATGGCGCCTGGAATATGATCATGTGATTCTGGACACTTCTCCTGTACTCCCCGTTGCCGATACGTTGAGCCTTGCTCCGCACGTGGATGTTGCGTTTGTGATTGTCCGCGCCGGCATTACACGAAAGAAGGCCCTGCTGAAAGTACGCGACCAGCTGCGAAGAGTGAATGCAAGACTCCTGGGAACAGTAGTGAACGATGTGGACCTTCGTCTGGAGAACTACTACACGTATTCCAAACGCTATGATTATGGCTACAAAGGATATGGAGCAGGCTACGGAGTGAAGGATGCGCAAGATGGCGAAAAGTAAAGCAATTGTCCTGTCGCTTTTTGTATTTGTATCCATTTGGCAGTGCCGGCTTCTCTTCGGACAAACCGCTTCGCAGGAAGCCCAGATACCGCAAAGCGCACAGTCCCCTAGCATCGCAATCGGCCCAGGTGATCTTCTGAGTGTTGTCGTTTTTGATACTCCTGAGTTGAGCACTTCGGTCCGTGTAAGCCAGGATGGCGAAGTCAATCTTCCGGTACTCGGACGTATTCATCTTGCCGGAGTGAATACGATTGATGCCGCGAGGAAAATCGAGCAGGAACTGCGCACCCGGCGCCTTCTGCTTGAACCACATGTGACTGTTTTTATTGCCGAATATGCATCGCAGGGCGCGACCGTCATGGGAGAAGTCAGGACCCCGGGAGTGTACCCAACGTTAGGAACACGCAGGCTCCTGGACATGATTTCGGTTGCAGGCGGATTACAGCCAACCGCGGGCAAAACGGCGTCCATTATTCATCGGGATGATCCTCAGCATCCGGTCAATATTACGCTTCAATCGCACCCGGGTGCTTTATCGGCGCAGGAAAATCCGGTGATTCTTCCTGGAGACACGATCGTTGTGGCAAAAGCCGGTATTGTCTATGTCATCGGAGATGTTTTGAAACCCGGCGGTTTTCTGATAGATAACAATACTCCGATCTCCGTGATGCAGTCGCTTTCGCTGGCAGGAGGATGGGACAAGACCGCTGCTTTGAGCAAGGTCAAGCTGATTCGCAAAACTCCGGAAGGAAGGGAAGAAGTTGATCTTGATCTCAAGCATGTGACAAATGGATCACAGGCTGATTTGAAGGTGACCGATGGCGACATTATCTTTGTGCCTTCCAGCGTGGGAAAGACCATGGCCTATCGTGGAGTTGAAGCAGCCATATCAACGGCCACCGGTATAGCAACATATGGCCATATTTATTAAATTCCAAGATCGCCATGGCTTACCAGTGGAGCCCTCATGATGTATCTTCAGCGGCACACGATGGATTTAACCAAAAAAATTGTCCTCGTACTGAGTGCGGTGACGGCCATCGCCACAGTGTCGCAAATTGCGCTGGGGGCTGATTTCGTCATTTTGATGATGGCATTATGTGCCATTGCATCGGGACTGGCTGGTTTTTACCTTCTGGGTTCTTACAATTTGGTGGGCTGGTGGTTTCTGCTTTACGTTATCGGGCATGTTGGAGTGGCCCTGGTTGCCAAGACTCTGTACAGACAGCCACTGGAGTCTTACCTATACGCACCATTTCATTCCTACCTGGTAGAAGCTGTTACCTGCTTTATCGCGCTGTGCGCCATTATTCTGGTGATATGGACGAATACAGGAAAGCCGCTGTTTGAGAAAATAACAGATCCGGGACTGCTGCTGTTCTTATCCTGGAGCTGCTTTTTTATCGGTTCGGCTGTTATGTTATTGTTCCGCCTGATTGCAGGTGGAGACAAGTCTGGTGGAGCCAGTTATGGCGGAGTGGCCTTTCTTGAATCTCTTGCCTATATGGGAATCATCGCAAGGACGGCATATCTTGCGCAGGCGAGTCACGGTAAAAAGTTCTTAGATTCTAAGCTTTTATTCATGCTGGTTGCCTTAACAGGACTCGGCATTTTGGCTGGTGGAAAAAGTTCTACTGCTGTCCCATGGCTCTGCTTTCTTCTGACGGTCGTTTTTTTTGCAGGCAAACTGCCATGGCGTTATGTCGGCTTCATGTTAGCAGGCGGCCTTCTTTTCGTTCTTTTTTTGTCTCCCTTTATTCATATACTTCGCGGGCTACAGTTGCGCGATGCAAGTCTGGGCGAGGAAATAAGTTTGATGGAGCATTACCTTCCATTGATACTTAACCCTGATGAGTTTTCATTTTTCGCGCAAAGAGCAAGCACCGATACCAATTACTTTCACTATTTTGGAAGCCCGAAGGAAGGCATATTGCTGCCGCGTTTTACATCTGTGCAGCAGATTGACCCAGTCATTGTTGCCAGAGATGCCGGTGACAGAATGGATACAAAGCTGGCGCTTGATGCGGTCAAGGCAAACTTACCGAAGTTTCTTGTTCCCGATAAACCCACTGAAACAAATGCATACACTATTTTGGTGCATGAAGGATACGTTCCGGTATATTCAACCGGGCACTATCCCACATTGCCTTACAGTGGAGAGATATATCTCATCTTTGGATGGCCGGGCGTAATTGCAGGGTCATTTGCGCTGTTTTTCCTGTATTTTCTGGAGTTAAAAAAAATTGGCTGGACTTTATACTGCAATATATTTGCTGTTTTCTTGCTCGGATCGAGCTTGTATCACAGTAATGAAATGTCGTTGCAGGATTTCATTGGGCAAATCATCCGGGATTTTCCAATATTTGTTCTTCTGATTATTTTTCTGGTTCGTGCATACTATGTGTTCTCAAGGAGAATTCTCACGAAACAGGAAAGCTACGCTGAGACATGATTCTATTTGTGCTAGTTATAAGCGGAGTTATTCCTGATTTATGGAGGAGGAGAAATGAAAACAAGCCGGTATGCAGTCTACTTGCTGTTTATGGCCATCTTGCTGATGTCTGCCCCCTCCTTTGCCCAATTGGATTCTACTTCGGTGTCCACACCAATTTCATCGCCTGTTGGTGGTCCTCTAAGTGAAAGCAATTCCAGCTTTGCTGCAACGACTTCAACTGAAATTGAAACCGGCGCAAGCAATCTCCTCAACCCTGACGTGCGTGATGCAATGACAACCGATTCAGTAGGCGCGGATGTTTCCGTTACTGCTATGAATCCGTCGCTTGAAAAGTCAGTCATGGTTCCGCCGGTTTTGTCGCTGCCAGATACATATGATGAGCAGGATGCCTTGACGCTCACCGGAGCGCGTCGGTACAGCGTGCCGCCGTTGTTCGGCGTTCTACCTCCGACACGTCCGGCTAATACGCCTGAAGCACTGGCCTTTTCGCATGTAACTTTACCGGTATCGCGGTTCAACAGCACTGCTTTTCGAGTGTCGGTGAATTCCATAAATGCCAACAGTTTCGATCCGGGCGTCAAAGCAGGTCAGACGTTTACTGGAAACCATGTCCAGACGCCGGCATGGGGACAATCGGCTTTATCGGAAAATGGAATGCCTGCGAATCTCCCGTCCGGGGTGGACGTATTTTCGGCGCAGCAGGTTCCTTCATATCCGCAAAGTGTTTCCGCGCAAAAGAGAGTTCAAAGGCCGCAAAACAATCCACTGTCTTTGGGCCGGCAGCAACAATTGTCAGAGCAATCCGGTTTCTCTCCCAGATACGTTGTCAGGAATCTATCTATGGCCGCTGTGGGTACTTCTAACCAGCTGACGCCAGGTAGTATGGACTGGTCTGCCTGGAACACATGGCCCCAGGATGGTTTTTTAAATGGCACTTCTCTCTTCAGGCTTAACACGCTGGGCGAGGGCAATGTTTTTTCTCCCGATATCTTCAATCCCCGGCTAAAAGGAAATGTGAGAGATCGCGGGGGCAATAATCAAATGCGCATTGCGAGGGAGCAGGCCAATCGCATTTTGCGCTTTAGCGAGACTAAATCTGTTGATTCTCAAACATCGAATAGACTCAATCAGACATATACGCTATTTCCGCACACCAGACGCAGCCAGACGCAATTCAAACGTTACCGTTATCATAATCCGCTTTTGAATAATGACGTTAGCAGTCAATACACGCCGGACTCTCAATACTGAATGATTGAAAATCTGATGAAAGCCAGGATATCACTTCGTTTTCAGTGCGAATCCGGTTACAATAAAGTCCTGCCTGCTAGATAGAGCAAATCAACAAACTTAGACCATCACTAGCTATTCTCTTCTGTTCTGCCTGATAAGTTTTTTTGATGATGAGATTCGAATGAACCATGTTCCAACTTTTTCTGAGAGCTTAAACTTATGAAAGAACAATTGACGATTGGTATTGTAGGTTCTGGATACGTGGGGTTAGTGACTGCGGTGTGTTTTGCTGAACTCGGACACCGCGTCATTTGCGTGGACAGCGACGAAAAGAAAATTGCTCTTCTGCGTCAGGGAAAGCCACCCATCCACGAGGAATATCTTCCGCAGTTGCTGGAGCGGCACTGTAACGGCGCCATTGAATTTACCACGGACCTGAAAAGTGCCACGCAGCGCTCCCAGGCGCTCTTCATTGCGGTGGGCACTCCGCAAAGCCAGGCCGGCAATGCTGATATGTCCTATGTGGACGCTGTGGCGAGCGAAATTGCCCGCGCCATTACCAGCTACAAGCTTGTCGTGGAAAAGAGCACAGTCCCGGTCTACACCAATGAATGGATCAGCCGCATCATGATGCGGAATGGTGTGCCCCGCGATCTGTTCGATGTCGCTTCCAACCCGGAATTTTTGCGGGAAGGAACGGCCGTTGTAGACTTCCTCCACCCTGACCGCATTGTGATCGGCGTTGACAGCGGCCGCGCCGCTGATGTCCTTCGGGCGGTTTATGAGCCGCTGACTTCAGGAAACTACTATAAACAGGCTGGGGCGGTCCCAGGACCACGCATGGCTTCTGGGCTTCCACCGCTACTAGAGACTTCCACTAAAGCAGCGGAAATCATCAAGCACGCATCAAATGCTTTCCTGGCGATGAAGATTTCATTCATTAATGTCGTTTCCAACATTTGTGAGGCGGTCGGAGCTGATATTGAGCAGGTTTCCAAAGGTATCGGATCGGACGGCAGAATCGGGCATAAATTCCTGAAAGCGGGAATCGGGTATGGCGGCTCCTGTTTTCCAAAGGACGTTGCTGCATTCCGTTATGTGGCGGAGCAGATGGGCATTGAATTTGGGCTACTCAGTGAGGTTGAGAAAGTCAACACGGAGCAGAAACAGCGGTTTTTCCAGAAGGTCCGTTCTGCCCTCTGGACATTCAGAGGCAAAAGGCTGGGCGTCCTGGGTTTGGCATTCAAAGGCGGCACGGACGATATTCGCGAATCTCCAGCCATTGATTTGGTGAGGATGTTTCTGCAGGAAGGTTGCATCATCTCTGCCTATGATCCCGCTGCCATGGAAAAAGCCAAACAGGTGCTTCCCGCATCAGAAAGCCTTTCCTTTGCCAAGGATGCCTATGAGGCGGCCGCAGATGCAGACGCGCTGCTGGTCTTGACAGACTGGGCTGAATTCGCCGAGCTTGACCTCGACCGGCTGTCCCGTATTTTGCGGTATCCCGTTGTTATAGACGGTCGTAATCTGTTTGATCCTGCATTAATGCGGCAGTATGGATTTACTTATCTGGGTATTGGCAGAGCAGCCGGGGCCCATGAAAAGGACCCAGCCTTTGCTTATAAATTACCGTAATTGTAAGTGGTAACTATTACTTATGTACTTATAGACAAACCTATTCACACGTAGTGTAGTAAATAACAGATTATCGCCATACCTGCGATTTCTGCAGATGTGGCCATATCAAGGGGAGCCGAGAAGAGATGAAACTTACCAATGAAAAAGTTGTAGTTTGCGGGGCAGGTGGATTTATTGGAGGGCACTTGGTCAAGGCCCTTCTCAACCAGGGCGTAAACGTTGTGCGTGCTGTGGATGTGAAACCATTGGACGAGTGGTATCAGAAGTCAAAAGAAGTAGAGAACCTCGTTCTTGACCTGCGCGATAAGGACAACTGCTATAAGGCCGCAAAGGGAATGCAGGTCGTTTTCCAGTTGGCGGCTGATATGGGCGGCATGGGCTTTATTGAAAACAATAAGGCGCTCTGCATGCTGAGTGTGCTGACCAATACGCATATGCTTATGGCGGCAAAGGACTCAGGCGTAGAGCGGTTCTTCTATTCCTCTTCCGCCTGTGTTTACAACGGCGATAAGCAGAAATCGCCCAACGTCGTGGCGCTGAAGGAAGAAGATGCGTATCCGGCGCTGCCCGAAGATGGTTATGGCTGGGAGAAGCTGTTCAGCGAGCGGATGTGCCGGCACTTCCGTGAAGACTTTGGCCTTGAAACTCGTGTTGCTCGCTACCACAACGTTTATGGCCCGTTCGGTACTTATGAGGGTGGACGTGAAAAGGCCCCCGCAGCGATTTGCCGGAAGGTGATTCAGGCCAAAATTTCCGGGAAGCATGAGATCGAAATCTGGGGCGACGGCCATCAGACACGCAGCTTTATGTATGTGGATGATTGCACGAAGGGAACACGGGCCATCCTGGAAAGCGACGATATTCTTGAACCGATCAATCTTGGCAGTAGCGAGCTCGTCACCATCAATCAGCTTGTGGACATCGTAGAAGAAATCGCAGGCGTAAAGCTCAAGAGAAATTACAAGCTTGATGCTCCAAAGGGCGTGAATGGCCGCAACAGTGATAACACAAAGATACTGAAGTATCTCGGATGGGAGCCTTCAATTCGTTTGCGCGACGGTATGCAGAGGACCTATGAATGGATTGAAAGCCAGATGCTGGCGACTGTTGCTCGATAAAAAAAATCAGAAGGTTTGCTTTTGGCAGACACGCAGTCATTTGAAAGCGCTGGTATCGGTGGGCCTGTAAATCGGGTTTTGATTTACAGGCTGGGCAGTCTGGGGGACACGGTTGTCGTGCTTCCGTGTCTCCACCTGATTGCCAGAGTGTTCCCCAATGCGCGGCGAATTATGCTTACTAATTCGCCCGTGCATGCAAAGGCCCCCGCAACTGCATCGGTAATAGGTAGTTCGGGTCTTGTGCACGATTACATCACCTACCAAACGGGATCGCGAAGTCTTGCTGGCTTCGCCCGTATCTGGTGGAAAATACGAGAATTTTCACCAGATATTTTGATCTATCTTGCAGCGCCTCGCGGCGACAAAGCTATACAGCGCGATCTTTCTTTTTTCCGGCTGTGTGGCATCCGGACAATGATCGGTGCGCCGGTTGGAGAACTGGCTGAACCGCTCTACGATGCTCAAACTGGTCTTTGGGAACATGAGGCATTCCGCCTTGCCCGCACCCTGGCTCCATTGGGAAATGTAGATCTGGAGAACAGCGAGAGCTGGGACCTCCGGTTGACGCCTGCAGAAATTAACACTGCAAGCCGTGTTCTTGCCGGTCTGAATGGAAAGCAGTTTTTGGTTGCGGCAATTGGCACCAAGATGCAGGCAAAAGACTGGGGTACTGAAAAATGGCAAGCACTGATGCAACGGTTAGGCGAAGTTTTTCCTGATCATGCAATGGTCTTTCTTGGTGCCAGGGATGATTTTGCTACCTGCGAAAAGGCAAGATCGAAGTGGCAGGGAGAGGCATTAAATCTCTGCGGTATGCTTACTCCCCGGGAGTCTGCTGCGGTCATTCAAAGGGCTGAATTGCTAATGGGACCAGATAGTGGGCCTATGCACGTTGCAGCAGCTTTAGGCGTACCATGCGCTGCTGTATTTGCCGCGAGGGCAAGACCTGGTCATTGGTTTCCGTTCGGAAAAGGCCACCAGGTGATTTATCACAAGACCGATTGCTTCAATTGCAATCTGGAAACGTGCATCGAACAGCGTAAGAAATGTATTGAATCCGTTCAGGTAGATGAAATGCTGAATGCGGCCGTCAAAGCATGGGAGTATGGAAGAAGAAAGCGGGAGATGCAGCTTGCATAAAGGCAAAAAGTGGGGACTGCGGCCTCATAAAAGAAACTGCTCAACTGCTGTAAGCAAAGAGTCTGCGACTGCAGTAGCCAGGGAAGCCGCTTTTTCTGCCCCTGGTTTTTGATGTTTCGGATCTCCCTTAATAAATATGGTAGGCATGCCAAGTGTGATGCCCGCTTCGATATCAGAGAGAGAGTCACCAATCATTACGCTGTTATGAGAGGATGCGGAAGGAAAATCGAGAAATGCCTGCTCAAATAGAGCTGTACCCGGCTTGCGGCAACGGCATTCATTCCTATCATGCGGGCAAAAGTAAATTGCATCCAGATGTGCGTTGAAGCAAGTAAGATGCTGGTTTAATTTTTCGTGCAGATGCAGAACGTCGTCTTTACTGTAGAGCCCCAATGCAATTCCGCGTTGATTGCTGATAATAATGGCTTTCCGTCCCGAGTGATTGAGCATTGCGATGGCCTTTTCCGCGCCGGGCAGAATGTGAAAATCATCCCACTTTGCAATATATTTACCCTCGGGAGGCTTGCGGTTGATTACGCCGTCCCTGTCAAGGAAGACGTAGCGCACATTTGCAAACTTGTCCTGTTCAGCAACGTTCTGCATCATTTTAATCATACCCGCCTGAAGGCAGAGCCATCGGAAAAAGCGGGAACTGTGCTGTATCCTGAGAATCGGCTATGACCATAGACAATGCTTCAGTTTTTAAGGGTGCCATTCGCGAGCATCTTTCCGTAGTACAACAGGTGGAGGCTCTGATACCCGCCCTTGAACGCATTGCTCGCGAAATGCTGCGTTGTGTAAGCGGCGGAAATACCGTCCTCTGGTTTGGCAATGGAGGCAGCGCGGCAGATGCACAGCATCTTGCGGCAGAATTTGTTGGCCGTTTCCGTCGTGAACGCTGTGGTTTGCCTTCCATAGCTTTGACCACGGACACCTCTGTTCTGACCTCGATTGCCAATGACTACGGTTATGAAGATGTATTCCGTCGTCAGGTCGAGGCATTATGCTCTACGGGAGATGTTGCAGTCGGCATCTCGACTTCAGGAAATAGTAAGAATGTTTGCCGTGCTTTGGAAGAAGCCCGCAAACGCGGCGCATTTACAGTCGCCATGACTGGAGAAGGTGGAGGGTTGCTCGCTTCTATTGCGGATGCAATCCTTTGTATGCCCTCGCGCGATACCGCGCGCATCCAGGAAGGCCACATTCTCTGTGGGCATATGTTGTGCGATTGGGTGGAAATCGCTATCTGCCAGCAGGCAGCACATCAGAAAGGCCAGCAATCATGATTACCGACCTGCATCGGGTGGTTCAATTCATTGAAGGCGACTGGAAGAACAAGCGTGTTCTTGTTGTCGGCGATGTCATGCTTGACCGGTATGTTTGGGGCGATGTCGAGCGAATTTCCCCTGAAGCCCCTGTTCCCATTGTCCGAGCAGGTCACAAAAGCAGTCGGGCTGGCGGTGCTGCAAACGTTGCTGCCAATATTACTGGACTTGGGGCCGGAAGCACCCTTATTGGGGTAATAGGAGCTGATGAAGATGGCGAATGTCTGAAGTCATGTCTAGACAGTATGGGCGTAATCCATAAGCTCGTGGTTTCACAAAAGCGTCCTACTACGGCCAAACTACGGGTGTTCGGCGGGAATCAGCAGATGCTGCGTCTGGATGTGGAGGAAGTGACGGAGTGTGACGGAGAAATTGAAGAGCAAATACTGCAGCATGTAAAGCAAGTGCTCCCTGCTATGGATGCTCTTGTCCTTTCTGACTATGCCAAAGGCGTGCTTTCAGAGAAGGTCTGCCAATCTTTGATTGCATCGGCGTATCGCGCGGGTATTCCTGTGCTCGTTGATCCGAAACAGCGCAGTTTCGAACGATACCAAGGGGCCACCACAATATGCCCCAATCTGCAGGAACTATCCACCGCAACCGGAGTTTCCTGCAAAAATATCGAGCAGATACTGAGTGCCGGGCAGGAACTAGTAGCAGCGCTTAAATTGCAATATCTGACAGTGACATTGAGCGAAAAGGGAATCGCTATTTTACGCAAAGACAGCAAAGATAGTTTTCCTGCTATGGCGCGCCAAGTGTACGACGTGTCGGGTGCTGGCGATACAGTCATAGCAACCCTTGCTCTCTCTCTTGCCAGCGGTCTTGAGATTGAAACTGCGGCCCAATTGGCGAACGTTGCGGCCGGAATTGTCGTGAGCAAGGTTGGAACTGTTCCTGTAGAGCGCGATGAACTTCTTGCCAGCCTTATGCCTGAGATTGAATTGCACGCCGAAGAAAAAGTTCTGAGTCTCGACCGGCTGAAAACGCGCGTTTCTGCCTGGCGCTCGCAGGGGGAGAAGATTGTTTTTACGAATGGCTGCTTCGATTTGTTACACATTGGCCATATTCGGCTTCTTCAGGATGCGCGAAGAGAAGGGGACCGCCTCATTGTTGCCATTAACAGTGACAAATCTGTTGCCGAATTAAAGGGGCCAACACGTCCGATTGTGGGAGAGCAAGAGCGAGCGTATGTGCTTGCTGCTCTCAGTGTTATAGACGCAGTGGTGATCTTTGGCGAACCTACGCCATTGAAGCTGATCGAAGCACTTCGTCCAGACGTGATTGTGAAAGGCGGAGATTACACAGAAGAAACCATTGTCGGGGCGCGGGAAGTCCGGTCCTGGGGTGGAAGGGTTAAAATTGTGCCCACGGTACCAGGCTTCAGCACAACGAAATTAATCGAAAAGGCAACAATCGAAGCATGATGGATTGAAGCAGGAAAAGTTTATGATGATACACTGAAATTACAGCCATTCTACTCGGAGAGGTGGCAGAGCCCGGTTGAATGCACCTGACTCGAAATCAGGCATACCTTTACGGGTATCGGGGGTTCGAATCCCTCCCTCTCCGCCATCTCTATAAATTGCCACAATATAATCAACAACTTAAAGGCATTAAGTCTGAAAACCCCAGTAAAACCAGCATGATTATCTTGCAGCCGTATGCAAAGTTAACGTCGGTCTGCGACAAATTACGACATGGAATCTATAAAGTTTGGATACCATAGATACCACGTCTTCTGCTATCGTGTTGCTCATGCGTACCCCTTCCATCAATCTCAAGTTCAAAACGAAGGTCAATGAAAAGTGGACGTTTGTTCCAGTGGCCCGCGCAGGCGGAAAGTACGTTCCGGATCGGGTTGTCATCCACGGCAAAACAATCAAAGCGCCAGAAGGCTCCTATTACCTTGAGTGGTGGGAAGTCCTAAAGCGGAGGCAGAGAGCGGTCGGAGCAAACTGGCGACACGCAATGGATGCGGTAAGAATCCAGACGCACGTTCTGGCCCTTCGCGCTGAGGGAGCAGAAGACGGAACCAGTGGACCTGAAAAATCTTTGCCCAGAGACAATGGCCTTACTTTTTGAGGATTGCGCGATTGCTTCCCGATCCCGCTATTTGGTGAGACGGGCTTTCATGCGAAGTCCGTCTTTCCTTTCCAGCAAAGTTACCACCTCATCATTTCCCACAGTTTCTGCTTTAAATAGTTTTTTCATATGTGGAGAACTGACAGATATCTTGACGGTACGTAATGGATATTTGCCAAGATCGGCCCCGCCCGCAAGAAGCGCGTCCACGATATCATGAAGGCTTGCGCTGCCAACTTCTCGCAGATACTCACGTATGGCGACCCAGGTACGAATTCCTCTGTATTTTGTCCGCAGGCTTCCATCCGGAGCCAGCGCATCATAGGCCTTTTGCAGAGAGGCTAGCTTTGCTTGTGTTGCTTCAATCTGCTCTTGCAGATTGCTGAGCAGCGATTCAAGTTTTTGATCTTCAGCCATAAAGATTGTTCCTCGTTTTAAACCCTTGTGGTTTTTTAAAGCGATATACTAAACCGGATACATTGCAGGATAAATAGTAAGAACTTCTCTGCAACCAGTTAATTTTACTATGCTAACATTACGAGAGTATAACGAAGTTTCTTTTATTTCGAATTGAAAGATGTACAATTGGATGAGCGAATAGCTGGTCGATTCGATACCAAAATAGATACCAAGACAATAATGAAAAGTGAAACTATTGAAAAGAATAGACTTGTGATTGAAAAGGTTCGAATCCCTCCGTCTCCGCCAGAGTTGTTACGATACGTTCTTTCTTAGTATGCGTCCAAACAGAGTAGTGGTGTAAGCGAGATTATGCAAAGTTCTGCAAAACGGCAATTTTCTATGTGGCTGATTGCAGGGCTGTTTTACCTTTCCTGCGCTGTATTTGCATGGGGGCTGCAATATAAGCTTTCTCTGTATCACAATGCAGACGGGTCCGCGGAGGTCCCGGTGGCAAAGCTATTCGTCAGCTCTGACAAATCTTCTTTGCAGCGCAGCGTCAGTGATGATGCACAGGGGACATTGACCAGCCAGTCGTTTTTATTTGTTGTCTCATTTCTTGCATTTTTGTCGCTGAAATTTGCAGTAGATTATCGGGCCCAGCAATACAAGGTAATTCAGAGAGCTTTCCTTATTCCAGGAAGACTATCGCTGCAGAGACCTTTCTTTTTTCGCCCTCCCCCTGCCTTCATCCATTAATTTACTCATGCTTGTTTTTAACAACAGTCCTCCGGCACTGTTGTTACCGTTGCGTTTTGAGTATCAAGCGCATCCGGTCGTCACAACCTATCTACGGGACAGGATGTGAGTATAAATGGTTAAATTGATTTCTTATGGAAGGCAATTTTCAGCTTTAGCAATCTCTTTTTGTCTTGCGGCGACTTTGCCTGGATGCCGCCGAACAAAGGATGTGAAGGCATCCACGGAACCCACAGCTCCGGTTGTTGCTGTTAAGCAAGGAGATTTGGCAACACATCTCGTCGTGGCGGGTCAGTTTCAGCCGTATCAGGAGGTTGACCTTCATGCGAAGGTGTCAGGGTATATTCGTGAGATCCGTGTAGACATTGGGGACCGGGTAAAGCAGGGCGAAGTCCTCGCCATCCTGGAAGTGCCTGAACTTGATGCTCAATTGCAGGGGACGCAGGCCGCAGTGCGACATAGCCAGGCACAGATCCAGCGTGCACAGGGTGAACTCAAGCGTGAAGAGGCCACGCATGAAGCGCTTCATGCCGAATACAAGCGTCTTGCCCAGGCTGCAGAGGTAAGGCCGGGCCTGATTGCGCAACAGGAGCTGGACGACGCTCTGGCCAAAGACCAGTCCTCTGAAGCACAGGTCCTGGCGGCAAAATCTGCATTAGAAGCAGCGCAACAGCAACTAGACGAGGCTAAAGCTGATAACACTCGTGTCCGCACGCTGTTTGATTACTCCACCATCACAGCGCCCTTTACTGGTGTTGTGACATGGCGTTATGCGGATACTGGTGCGCTCATTCAGGCAGGTACAAGCTCATCTACACAATCCATGCCTGTTGTGCGTGTGGCACAGAGCGACCTTCTCCGACTGAGAATGCCAGTGCCCGAATCGGATGTTCCATACATTGAAAAGGGCGGCCAGGTGCAGATTCATATAGATGCAACTGGAAAGACGATCACAGGAAAGATCGTCCGCTTCACCCGTTCGCTTGATAGTTCCACGCGCACCATGACGACTGAGGTGGACATTCCCAATCCTGATCTTTCTCTCAACCCGGGAATGTATGCAGAAACAACCATCCAGTTGCAGGCCCGCAGAAATGTGCTGATCCTTCCCGCACAGGCGGTAGTCCAGAATGGGAACAGCACATATGTACTTGCACTGAATAGCCAGAACCAGATTCAGCGACGCGATGTGACCATTGGACTGCAAACTCCAAATGAAATTGAAATTGACAGCGGTCTTGAGGAAGGGGACCGTATTATTGCTGCAGGCCAGTCGAATTTCCAGGTAGGGCAGACAGTCCGGCCGAAATTTATCACTCCTTTGACGATGCCGAAGGAGGAGAGTAACTAATGTCCTCCTTTGCAATCCGGTTTCCTTATTTCATTTTAATGATGTGTTTGATCATTCTTGTGGTTGGCGTTACAGCGGTCACAAGAATGCCTGTAGACCTTTTTCCTCAGGTGAATATTCCAGTCGTTGTGGTGGCGACGTTTTATTCAGGAATGCCGCCGCAGCAAATTGAATCAGACATTACGGATACCTATGAGCGGTTCTTCACGCTGGGTAGCAACATTGACCATATCGAGTCCCGCTCACTGCCCGGAGTAAGCCTGATCAAAATTTACTTTCAGCCAGGTACAGATGCTGACACGGCGACGAGCAACATTGCAAACCTGGCGATGGCCAATCTACGAAGACTACCTCCAGGTACGTTGCCTCCCGTTGTATTGAAATACGATGCGTCGAACCTGCCAGTCTGCCTGATTACCCTTAAAGGCAGAGGACTTAATGAAACGCAACTGAAAGACCTGGCCCAATTTACAGTACGCAATCAGGTGGCAAACGTTCCTGGCGCCTCTGTCCCTCAGCCATACGGTGGCCGCTACCGGCAGATCATGGTGTATGTTGACCCGCTCAAGCTGGAGGCACACCAGATGAGCGTGATGGATGTAGTGCAGGCCGTCAATAAATCCAACCTGATCCTGCCTGCTGGTGACGTTCGCATAGGCCCCAAAGACTACAACATCTATACCAACAGCCAGGTCCCGGTAGTAGATGAAATTAATGACATGCCATTGAAGACGGTCGGCAATGCGAATGTGCTGGTTGCCGACGTTGGCAAGGCAGTGGACGCAGGACAGCTTCAGACAAACATTGTTCGCGTGGACGGGCAGCGGTCGGTCTACATTCCGGTGCTGAAGCAGGGTGGCAACTCCAACACCATCACGATTGTGAATGGTATCCGAAAGGCCGTGGCCAACCTTTTGGATGTGCCAAAAAACCTGCGAACCGATGTAGCGTTTGACCAGTCGCTTTTTGTAAAGATGGCGGTCAGAAACGTCATCCGAGAAGGCGCCATCGGTCTGGTCCTGACTGCGTTGATGATTCTGCTCTTCCTGGCAAATGTGCGCGCCACAATCTCCGTGTTGCTTTCGATCCCGCTATCGGTATTGGCCACGTTTCTTGCCATTGATGTATGGGGCGTTTCCATCAATACGATGGTACTGGGCGGTTTGGCACTCGTTTTGTCCCGTATCATTGACAATTCCGTGGTTGTGCTGGAAAACATCTTCCGGCACATGGAAATGGGTAAGCCGCCGGAAGAAGCCTCTGAAAAGGGTGGAAAAGAAGTGCAGTTGGCTGTGCTGGCTGCCACTGTAGCAACCTCAATTGTTTTTTCACCCGTAGTTTTGCTGTATGGCGTCAGTAAGTATCTGTTTACAGCACTGGCACTGGCAGTTGTGCTCGCTTTGTTTGCCTCTTATTTCGTGGCCATGACCGTGGTGCCCCTCTTCTGCGCGCGCTTCATTCGCCTGGGACCGGAGCACACCCATGATGGTTCTCACAAAGATGTCGAAGAAGATCTTGAAGCTTCCATTGACACTTCAGCAAAGCACCATTTCTTTCATCGGGTGGTCAGGGGCTTCAATACGGTCTTCCTGAAAATGCAGGAAAAGTATGACGCAAGTATCCGGTGGTGTCTGCTTTATCCCTGGAAAGTGACGGTTGCTATTTCTCTTTTTGTCTTACTTACCATCGGCCTTTATCCGTTTATGGGAAAAGCATTTTTCCCAAGAACAGACCCCGGCCAGTTCGTCGTCAACGTAAAAGTGCCAGCAGGCACTCGTATCGAGCTTACCGATGAATATGTTGCGCGCATGGAAAATGACATCCGCAGCATTGTTTCTCCGGAAGATCTGAACATGATCGTTTCCAACATCGGAATCACGCCAGATTTGTCTGCTATCTATACTTCCAACTCAGGTATGCATACCGCTTTTATCCAGGTAAACCTGAAGCAGGAGCACAAGATCGGCAGCTACGAGTATATGGCCAAAGTACGGCGCAGGTTTGCCACAGATTTTCCTGAGGTCAGCGCATACTTTCAGGCCGGTGGTCTGGTGGATTCAGTTGTGAACCAGGGCAAGCCAGCACCAATTGACATTCAGGTGAGAGGCAATAGTCTGCGGCAAAGTTACGCAATGGCGCAGGAGATTGCAAGGCGTGTGCGTGGCCTGAGCACGGTCAGTGACGTTCTGGTGCCACAGGACCTCGATTATCCTGGGCTGGAGTTGAATATAGACCGCGAGCATGCAGCCCTTGCCGGGGTCTCACCGCAAAGTGTGGTGGACAATGTGATCACCGCACTGACATCGAATGGCATGATTGCTCCCAGTTATTGGATTGACCCCAAGACCGGGAACAGTTATATGCTCACGGTTCAGTATCCTGAAACCCAAATCCAAACACTGAACGATTTCAAGGAAATTCCTCTACGCTCGCCCGACAATGGGCAGACAACGCCGCTTGAATCCGTTGTAGACATCAGGCAGATCAATACGCCAACGGAGGTAGACCACTATCAGCTCCGGCGCGTGTTTGATGTTTACGTTATGCCGAAATCCGAAGACCTTTCACGTGTCAACAGCGATGTAAACCGTGTACTCGCAGGTATAGATAAACCTGAAGGCATCATTATTGCCGTCGAAGGGACGGTCCGTGATATGCAGGAGTCTTTCTCCAGTTTTGGACTGGGACTGATACTTGCTGTCGTGCTGGTCTATCTCATTCTCATGGCCCAGTTTGCATCATTTTCTGATCCATTTGTGATTCTGCTTGCTGTACCACCCGGCATATCTGGTGCGATTCTCCTTCTGATGATGACCGGCTCCACCATGAATGTAATGTCTCTGATGGGAGTTCTGATGACAACGGGTATTGCTGTTTCAAACAGCATTCTGATTGTGGAATTCACCGGGACCCTCATAAAAGATGGAATGTCCCTGCGTGATGCGCTGAGAGAAGCGTGTAAGGTGCGTCTGCGTCCGATCCTGATGACGACGCTGGCAACACTCCTTGGGTTGATTCCAATGGCGCTGGCGCTTGAGCCTGGTAGTGAGCAATATGCTCCGCTGGCCAGGGCGATCATCGGGGGACTGGCTGTGTCCACCGTTCTTACCGTATATATTGTGCCTTGCGTTTACCTCCTGATTCATCGTGGGGAAGAGAAGGAGGTAACGGCATGAAGAACTTGCCAGTACTTGTTTTTTTCTTTGCTTCATGTGCCTTGGCGCAATCTTCATTGCCATCGGCACCGCAGGTTTCGCTGACCTTCTCACGTTCGCCCATGCTGTCATCTGCTCAGTCTCTGCCCAACCAGACAGGGGGTGGACCTGTGCGGCTGACACGGGAGCAGGCCGAGCAGATCGCCCTTAAAAACAACCCGCGCGTAAGCGTGGCCCAGTTGCTTGCCATGGCGCAACATCAGGTCGTCCGGGAGACCCGTTCGGCAATATATCCGGATGTTTCCGGCAATATTACGGCCGTTCAGGCAGAAGAGGCCAGCCGCATTTCTTCAGGCGCCTTGACCGCGTCCCGTCTGTTGCAACATGCAGGACTCGGGGTAGAGCTCTCACAACTGATTACGGACTTCGGACGAACTCACAACCTGATTTCTTCGGCAAAGCTGACTGAGAAATCACAACAGGCCAGTGCAGAAGCAACCCGTGAGCAGATTGTTCTGGCGACTGACTTTGCCTTCTACAATGCTCTGGAAGCCCAGGCCACACTCAATGTTGCTAATCAGACCGTCAAAGAGCGGCAGGCAGTCGAAGACCAGGTGAACCAGTTGACCAAAACAAAACTTAAGTCTGATCTGGATCTGAGTTTTGCGCAGGTCAATTTGTCGCAGGCCAAACTCTTACAACTTGAAGCACAGGACAACTATGACACCGCCATAGCGAGTCTGACCACTGTTCTGGGTTCGGATACGCACCAGAAATATGAGTTGATAGACGACACGACGCAACTTCCGTCCCCACCGCCGGATGAAAACTCTCTTGAGGCCCAGGCGATGCAGCAACGCCCGGATTTACAGGCGATTGATCTGAAGCATCAGGCCGACCAGAAATTTGCGCGTGCGCAATGGCAGCAGCTTTTGCCTACCATCAGCGCACTGGGGGTGGTCGGCAAGACGCCGGTAGGCTCCAGTCAGTATTTCATCGGCGATTGGTACGGAGCGGTAGGCGGAAACCTCAATATCCCTGTATTTAATGGCTTTCGCTACACAGCACAGGCCCATGAGGCATATCTGCGCGCGAAAGCGTCAGCGGAACAGATCCGGGACCTGCGTGATCAGATTGTCCGTGACGTGCAGACCGCGTGGTTACGCGCCAACACGGCCTATCAAAAGGTGGTTGTGCAGCAGGAGCTGTTACGCGAGGCCAATATGGGACTTGATCTTGCGCAAACACGCTATCAACTTGGGCTAAGTTCAATTGTGGAACTGAGTCAGGCACAATTGCAGCAGACAGAGGCTGCGATTGGCGATGCCAACGCCAGGTATCAGTACCAGTTTGCAATCTCCACGTTGAATTACCAGATTGGCGTGCATCCATGACCATCGTTCACTCTTTCTGTGTGGTGCGACTTAACAATACGTAGCCTGAAACGCCAGCCAATAGGGATGCGGTCAGGACAGCCGTCTTGGCCGCATCAAGCTGCGCGGGATCAGCAAATGCAAGCGCGCTGATAAAGAGAGACACCGTAAAGCCGATGCCCGCAATCGTGCCTACACTTACTATCTGAGCCCCTTTCACTTTTCCGGGAAGCTGCGCGATCTTCAGCTTTACCGCGATCCAGCAGGCCGCAGTAATGCCGAGCGGCTTGCCAATGAGCAACCCAAGCAGTACTCCCCATGCAAGAGGGCTGTGTAGAAGCGATTTCCATGTGGTAAGAGAGAACGTCACTCCCGCATTCGACAACGCAAACAGAGGAAGCACGAGAAAAGCAATCCAGTCATGCAGCTTCCGCGTAATGCGCTCTGCCGGAGATTCAGTGTTGGCAATAAGGTACTCCATGGCTCCCAACTGGCGGTTGGCAAGAGAATTGTCACCAGACGCGCGCGCCTTTTTGAAGTCCTCAAGCACCTCGCTGCACACATCGCCGAACTGGTCGAGCGAAACACTCGACGTCACCGGCACGAGAAATCCGAGAACAACCCCGGCAATGGTGGCATGGACGCCAGAGCGCAGGATTGCCAGCCACACTCCGAAGCCCAGCGCAGCATAAAAAATCTGACGACGGATACCGATCCTGCGGCAAAGCAAAATGATCGTGACCAGCAGAGCAGCCATCAGCAGGTAGTTCAGATGCAGGGTGTCCGTATAGAAAATGGCGATGACGGCAATGGCGCCGATGTCGTCTGCAATGGCGAGTGAAAGCAGAAAAACCTTTAATTCAGCGGGAACGCCTTTGACCATCGCCAGAACGCCGAGAGAAAAAGCGATGTCGGTGGCCATGGGAACTCCCCAGCCGTGCGCTCCCGGTCTGCCGTAGTTCAGCGCTGCGTAGATCATGGCGGGAAGGACCATTCCGCCCAGACCGCCGCAGATAGGCAGAGAGGCGCGGCGCAGGTCCTTGAGTTCACCGTGCACGATTTCCTGTTTGATTTCCATTCCAACGAGAAAGAAGAACAGCGCCATAAGGGCGTCGTTGATCCACTCATGCACAGGGAGCTCAAGACCGGAAAGAGTGAGATGAATATGCCAGATGTGATAGTAAGACGCGCTCCAGGGCGAGTTGGCCCAGATAAGAGCAACCACCGCCGCAGCCAGCAAAAATGCGCTGCTCACGCCCTGCGTATGAATAAATTGCTGAATGGGCAATTGCAGGGCGCGCGTAATCAGCGATTCGCGCACCTGCAGCTTAAGTTCTCCAAGAGTACGCGCCGGGATCGTCATTGCAGACAGTGTATGGAATGGGCGGACATACGACAATCAAAAATGCAGTATCATGCTTCTGATGCTTGCCCCTCTGCGCTTCCTTTGGAATGCCACACGCGGCCATCGGTTCAGTCCGTGGCGCAGCGAATATCTGAAATGGCGCATCGAGACCTATTCTGGGAAGAAAGCTGAAACGCTGCAGTCACGCGATGTAATCGCCTTTTTATGGCAGCAAAAGTGGATTCTCTTGCGCTTCCTGCGCTGGACAGGTGAAATGGACAGTTTCAGAAAAATTTCTTCTCGGGTCAACGAAGAGTGACCATGCGTAATGCAACGCGCCGTGAATTTTTGAAAGGCGCAGCCTGCCTGGGGCTGGCGGGCCTCATGCCGCTTTCTGCCGAAAAAGATATAGGTGATCCGACCTCGTTGCGAACACATGCAGAAGCACGCGGATTGCTGGTAGGGTGCGCTGTTAATCCAGAAAAACTACGCGATGAACCGCTGTACGCGCAGACCGTGGCCGAACAGGAAAGCCTTTTGGTAGCGGAAAATGCGATGAAATGGCCTGCGCTTCATCCTGCTCCAGACAAATATAATTTCGCGCCGGCAGATTCCATCCTTGCCTTTGCCGAAGCGCATAAACAGCAGTTACGAGGCCATAACCTGTGCTGGCATGAGGCTTTGCCTGACTGGTTCCGTTCTGTGGTTACAAAGGAAAATGCTAACCATGTCCTTGCAGAACATATCCGCACAGTCGCGGGACATTTTGCTGGAAAATTGCATTCATGGGATGTCGTGAACGAAGCCATTGATCCCAAAGACGGGCGTCCTGATGGACTGCGCAAATCCCCCTGGCTGGAGCTTGCCGGGCCGTATTACATCGAAACAGCATTCCGCGCTGCACGGCAGGCCGATCCAAAGGCGCTTCTGACGTATAACGATTACGGTATCGAACTGGACACCCCCGATCAGACCGCGAAGCGCGAGCAGGTGCTGGCTCTGGTCCAGAGACTGAAGAAGCGCAACGTCCCCATTGACGCTGTTGGAGTACAAAGCCATCTCACTGCGGGAGATCCAACCCCTGGAGCGGGCCTGCGCGATTTTGTCCGAAAGCTGCGCAGTATGGACATGCAGGTGTTCATTACCGAGTTGGATGTTTCCGACCACAAGATACAGGGGACCATCGCTGAGCGCGATGCAGCAGTGGCAAAGCTCTATGGCGACTACCTGCGAATGATGCTGGCCGAACCAAACGTAAAAGCAGTGCTCACATGGGGCATCACCGACAAATACACCTGGCTGAACCATCAGCACAAGCGCAGCGACGGTCAGCCACAACGCCCATTGCCTTTCGACGCGGAATACAAGCCAGCTCCGGCATTCTATGCCATGCGGGCGGCGGTGGACTCACGTCCTTCCTGAGAGAACAAATACAATCATTCTTTGAGGAAAATGCAATGTTCAATCCTTTAAAAATTCAGGAAATGATGGCCCAGGCAAAACAAATGCAGGAGCAAATGCAGGAAAAACTGGGCCAGACCATTGTTGAGGCTTCGTCCGGAGGCGGCGCAGTTACGGTAAAAATGAACGGTCAAAAGCAAGTGCTGAAGGTCACGATTGATCCGAGCGCAGTAGCCAGTCTCAGTGGCAACGCAAATGACGTTGAAATGCTCGAAGACCTGATTGCCGCCGCCTTTAACGAAGCCGGACGCCGCGCCGACGAGGCCATCAAATCGGCTGCATCTTCCATGCTGGGTGGACTGAACCTGCCGCCCGGACTGCTGTAGTCCTTTTCTTTCTGGACAATCATGTCGGCCCAGAGCATCATGAACACACAGAGGCGTATATGGCGATGGCGCCCATATTCCGGTGAGCGAATATCTTTTCATATGAGCGATCACCGGTGAAAAACAGCAGTCCCGGACCATAAAAACAAACGCATTCACAAGGAAGGAAAGAACAGGAATGTTGACGCGGCGCGTGTTTTTAAAGCAGGCCAGTCTTGCAGGCGCAGCCTGGATGACCGCCCCTTATATGTCCCGGGGCCAGCAGACATCGGTCTCCAATGACAGAATCAGGCAGTTCCGCGAAGGCGGGGCCACGACTCCCATCCATGTCACAAACCTGCGGGACAACCTATATCTGCTGCAGGGTGTTGGGGGAAACATGGTGGTGCAGACAGGCCCGGACGGTACACTGTTGATAGATTCCAGCGCATCCACGGCCGCGCCAAAGATTGAAGACGCTTTGAAGAAGCTTGATGCGCATCCATTGAAGTTTCTGGTGAATACGCATTGGCATTACGACCATACAGATGGCAATGCCGCTCTGCACGGGAGCACCGGAGTGTTTATCATTGCGCATGAGAACACACGCAGGCGCCTGTCTGCTCCACAGGAAATTGCATTTCTGAAAATGCGCTTTGACGCTAATCCTCCGGCAGCGTTACCGCAACAGACCTTCACGGACAACCAAAAAATGTTCCTGAACCAGGATGAACTGCGTCTCGGGCACATGCCCGCTGCGCATACTGATACTGATATCTATGTCCACTTTGTGAACGGCAATGTCATTCATGCGGGTGATATCTTCTTCAACGGACTGTATCCGTTCATTGACGGCAGCACTGGCGGTACTTTCCACGGAATGATGAGGGCAGCGGAAACTTGCCTGGCCCTTGCAGACAACGAGACGAAGATCGTTCCGGGACATGGACCGCTGGGCGACAAAGCCTCTCTGCAGAAATACCATGACATGTTGAGCGGCCTCGCTGAACGGGTGGGTAAGCTGAAGGCATCCGGCAAGAGCAGGGAAGAGGTGATTGCCGCCAAACCTACAGCGGACTTTGATGCAGAATGGGGCAAAGGCTTTCTCCTTCCAGACCAGTTCGCCGGGCTGGTTTACGACACGCTGTAATTTCTTATTTTCCTGATTGACTCTCCCGTAACTGGAGACCTTACAACTGACTCGTGTTCAAGATTGGTGAGTTTTCCGCGCTGACGCGCATTTCGGTCAAGACGCTGCGCTTCTACGATGAAGTGGGGCTGCTCAAGCCTGCCCACGTTGACACCTGGACCGGGTACCGCTACTACTCAGCCCAGCAATTGCCGCGTCTGCACCGGATATTGGCCCTGAAAGACCTGGGCTTTTCTCTGGAGCAGATTGTCAAGGCGCTCGACAGTAACATCAGTCCGCAGGAGCTTCGCGGCATGGTGATGCTGCGTCGGGCCGAGCAGGAGGGCCGCGTGCGTGAAGAACAGGAACGGCTCAACCGGTTGGAGACACTCATTAAATTTATAGAACAGGAGTCAGTTATGAGTGCAGATGTTGTGATGAAAGAAGTGCCTCCGCAGTGGATCGTCTCCGTACGCGAGGTCATCCCGAACTATCCATCCGTAGGAATGCTCTATGGAAAGGTCATGGGCCAGATTGGTGGTGGCTGCAATCTGGGCATGCCCGTGGCCATTTGGCATGACCTGGAACATAAAGAGAAAGATGTAGACGCAGAGGCCGGTTTCCTGCTGAAAGAGCCTCTCGCCGCCCACGGAACAGCCCAGATGTATCAGCTCCAACCCGCCTTAGTCGCCAGCTACATGCACCATGGCGCCTACAACCGTCTTGACCAGGCATACCAGAACCTGCTCCGTTGGGTGGAAGAGAACCACTACAAACTGACCGGACCTTTCCGTGAACTCTACCATTACTGCGCGCAGCCTGTGCGGCAGGACGACGAGTCCTATGTGACCGAAATTCAGATTCCGGTGGAGAAAAGAGAAGGTTAAATGGGTCTGTGCATGAATCGTGGCAAAGCGAACGGAATCCTGTTAAAACAGCGGTGAGGTATCGTTTTGTCACGATTTGCAGAACCCATGGCGCGGCTCATTGACGAACTGCGCAAACTTCCCGGAATCGGAGCAAAGAACGCGCAGAGACTGGCATTTCATATACTGCGTTCGAGCCATGAAGATGCGGAAGCTCTCGCAGACGCCATCCACAGTCTGAAAGAAAAACTCCAGCTTTGCTCTGTTTGCAACAACATTACAGATATGGATCCGTGTGTCTATTGTTCCAGCCCGACACGTAACCAGCGGCTGGTCTGTGT
>DASRBV010000098.1:0-4465 GCA_035653455.1 Pseudacidobacterium sp.
CTCTCCCGAGTGGTATGGAGCGCGGAAAGATGCGGCTGATAGTCTTTGCGCAAAAAGGCGAAAATGGTGAAGTCCTGGGAGCAGCCGAACACGACATTTAACGTACAACTGAGCAAACAGGCAAAGGCAAATTCAATGGCCTGTCTGGACTATCTGTCGCTGCGCTGGCGACCGGGCGGGGTAATTGGGCTGGTTGTCTCGGAAATGTTGGTACAGTATCCGGGATTCAGATCTGCTTTCCCGGCCTTCGCCATGCTTGCGCTGATCGCTGCCTTTGCATTGTCGTTCTTTGTTCCTGAGGCGCGGCGCACGGCGCTTCCTCAAGCTGTTTCTTCCTGGTCTGTTTTGCCTTGTTCCATTCCGCATTCAGCTCTGCGCCAATCAATACAGCCAGTCCGCTGATATAAAGCCACAACATCAACGCAATCACGGCCCCGAGTGGGCCGTAGGTCTTGTTGTAGCTCGACATGTTGCTGAGGTAAAAGCTCAGTCCAAATGACCCGGCAAACCATATGCCTACCGCCAGAAGCGCCCCAGGCAGCGTGGACCAGTAACTGTGCCTTGCGTGGGGCCCAAGATAGTAGAGCAGCTCAATTCCTGCAATAAAAGTCACTACAATGATCGTCCAGCGCAGAACAGGCCACAGCATTCCAAAACTTTGCGGCAGGGGAAATATGAGCATCAGCAAATGACCGAAGTGTGGGCCGGCCAGAATTGCCAGCAAGGCGAACAGCCCCAGTGCACCAACGGTAAACGTCATCAAAAAAGCCTGCAGGCGGTCGCGCCACCAGGGACGGCTGACTTCCACATCGTAGGCAATATTCAACGCTTCAATCAGCGCTGAAAAACCTCCTGTTGCCGCCCAAAGATATCCAATAACGCCAAAAGAGAGCACCTTCCCGTGCCCTGGCTCCAGGATCGCTGCCACCGCAGAGAGCACCAGGTTCATGGATTGTGGTGGAACTAAAGCGGCAATCAATCCCAGCAACTGAAATGCGATGTTGTTCACAGGCAGAAACCGCAGCAGCGAAGCAAACACAATGATCAGCGGAACAAGCGATAGCAAAAAATAATAGGCCAATCCGGCAGCGGCGGTAAAAGCACGTGTGCGCCACAACTCGTTATAGACAACCACGGTCAACTTTCGAGTGTTTGCCAGAAAGCTTCGTGTACAGCTCTTCAGTCGTCCGCCCATCTTGAACCCATTTGTTCCGATGAACACTTTCATCCGGTAGGATGCGCGGGCTTGCCATTCGACGATTTGCGGTGCAAGATGCTGGCGATACACAAACCTCTTTTTGCGGAGCTTTCCATGAAGCATCTCCTTGCATTTGTTTTGCTTCTCCTCACCACTCCCGTATTTGCCTCCACCCCACAGCAAGTCACCTTTCCCAGCGGCGACGGCCATGCCTCCGGGCTTCTTTACCTGCCTTCAGGATCTGGGCGGCATCCTGCCATCATCGTGATTCACGAATGGTGGGGACTCAACGACTGGGTCAAGGAACAGGCCAGCAATCTTGCCAGTGAAGGATACGTCGCGCTTGCCGTGGACTTATATCGCGGACAGGTGGCCACAGATCCGGAGATGGCGCATGAGCTTTCCCGCGGACTGCCGCAGGATCGCGGCGTGCGCGACCTGGTGTCGGCATTTGCTTTTCTGGCAAAGCGCAAAGATGTAGACCCGAAGCGCATTGGTGCCGTGGGCTGGTGCATGGGCGGAGGCTATGCCGCGCAGTTCGCCGTTGCCGAGCCGGATCTGCGCGCTGTCGCCATCAACTATGGACCTTTACCAACGGACAAAACGGCCCTGGAGAAAATCCGCGCAGCCATCCTGGGAAACTTCGGCGGGCAGGACCGCGGAATCCCACCCTCTTCTGTAAACGCCTTTGTTGACACCATGAAAAGCCTCGGCAAGCAGGTAGACGCAAAGATTTATCCCGACGCCGGACATGCCTTTGAGAACCCGAATAATACCCAGGGATATAAACCTGAAGATGCAAAGGACGCACAGGAGCGCATGCGCCGTTTCTTTGCTCAGACACTCAAACCATGAGCTTTAAGCCGCACCATCTTTGGTTCCTGGAAAGTAATAGTTACGAAAGTCCGAAAATTTCTCTTGCTTCTGGCTCTGTGGCGTGTTAACTATGCAGCCAACACAATAAAAAAAACCGCTCTTCCAGAGATGGAAAAGCGGGAAATGGGCTAAGCCATGAAAATTGGAACTACCATTCGGGGTTATCGGTTGCAAAAAGGGTTGTCGCAGGGTGACATTGAAAAGCGCACTGGCCTGCTGCGCTGCTACCTGTCAAGGGTTGAAAACGGGCATACCGTTCCTTCCCTTGACACGCTCTCCAAGATCGCAAACGCGTTGGATTTACCGCTCTCACAACTTTTCGCCGAAGACGCGCTCGGACAGGAACTGAATACGCAGAAACTGACCGATGACGAGCTTCGCTTCCTGACGCAGATAAGGCGCTATTCTTCCAACCTGAACGACAGCGACCGCAAGTTGCTGCTCGCCATGGTGAAAAAGTTCGCGGCCACGGCCGTACGGTAAACGCATTTTGAAAAAGCAGAGTGCCTACATCGCAAAAGATGTAGGCACGCTGTTTTATCTGCCCATATAGAACGAATACACGCCAAACGCAATCAGCAGCAGAAGAAAACCCATGCCGAAGACCGCGAAACGGCGACGGCGCAGAAATGTCTCACGCGGCGCGCCGATGCGGGGGACTAATGGCAAGGCCAGGGCGAGTCCGCTCAGGAAACCTCCCAGATGCGCCATATTATCTATCTGGACGCGGGTGCGGGCGACCCATGTCCCCGCTCCAATCACGAAGTTCAACACCGCAAACCAGATGACGCTCTTACGCAGCCGCATCACTTCCATGCGGGGCAGCGGCAGCAGAGGCGATTTCAGCAGAATAATCAGCACTCCGGCAAGTCCGAAGACAGCCCCAGATGCCCCCGCCCCGATAATCCCATCCGCAGTGCCCGGAAGTCCGGGATGGACTGCTGTGCTCAGCAGGTTTCCGCCCAGTCCGGTCAGGACATAAGCAGCCAGCATTCCAAATGGCCCCAGCAACGGTTCACCCAGAAGGCCCAGGTTCCACAGACACCACATATTACTCAGCAGGTGGATCCATCCCACATGAGTAAACGTCGCCGTAAAGAGCCGCCACCATTCTCCGTAATACAGGACCACGCCCCCATTCAGGGCAAAAGCTGAAAACAAGGGGCTTCGCAAGGTCGGTTCCAGGGCGGAACCGCCTGTAAGCAACATCACGAGGAAGACAAAGCAATTGATGCCCACCAGCACATATGTCGCCGGAGCATAGGCCCAGCGCGAACGGCGCTTAGGCTCAACAGGTGGCGTGTACTCTGGTTCCGGAGACTGGTAATACCACCCCTGCTCCTCTTCCCTTCCCTCCGGTGGAAGGATTTCCGGCCCAGTATGCGTGGAATATGGGCGCTCATCCTGATGTTCTCCGCTGTTCTGCCATGCGCCCATAAAATCAGTCTCATTTAACCTTACCCCACTTCTGGCCCTTCTGCAGTCCAGCAATGTTTAGATCCACGGTCCATCTCTTTATAAACAGAAAGCAGTGATGTTCTTCGTGAGAGCGTGCGCAATGGTTTTTCTGTATCGCGTGATGAGATGAATGATCGTTTTCCTGCTCTGGAGTCAAAGTTGGACCGCTTAGATACTGAGGTCCGCAAAGATGATAAAAACCGCATCGCCAGACTGGAAGACGCGTATTTATGTGTTCCGCGCGTTAGTGTTCCCGTGGTTCTGCCACCTGCCCAAACTTCCCGGAGCTCACCCGATATGACAATTTCGGCCTCGCCTGCTTACAATTTTCTTTTCACCTCTTCTTTTCTTCTCACCTCAAAGGAGCATTAGGTTTTGAGCAGCTACAAACAGGTGCGGCGCGCGCTACTGAGTGTCACAGACAAAACCGGGCTGGTGGATTTCGCCCGCCGGTTGGCAAAGCATGGTGTGGAACTGGTTTCCACCGGAGGCACTGCAAAGGCCCTGCGCGAAGCCGGGTTGCAGGTGCGCGATATTTCCGAGCTGACCGGATTCCCCGAAATGCTGGATGGCCGCGTCAAGACCCTGCACCCGAAGGTGCATGGAGGCATTCTCCATATCCGTGAGAACGCCCAGCACGTGGCTGCGGTAAAAGAGCATGGCATTGAGCCGATTGACATGGTAGTGGTCAATCTCTATGCCTTTGAGAAGACCGCCTCCCGCCCTGGCGCAAAATTTGCCGAAATCATTGAAAACATTGATATCGGCGGTCCGTCCATGGTCCGTTCAGCCGCCAAGAACTTTGAGGACGTGGCCATCGTAACATCCCCTGCCGATTACGCTGCGCTCGCTGAAGAACTCGACGCCAATCAGGGAGCTTTGGGACGAGAAACCCGCTGGCGTCTGGCAAAGAAAGCCTTCGCGACAACAGCC